>JAFGPV010000051.1 GCA_016936015.1 Pirellulales bacterium | reverse complement strand
TCAATTACGATATCAATCCACTGGTGCACGAATACTACGGCACCCGCAACGATAAACAAACCGTCGAACCCCCGCCCTAATCTCCTCCCGGCTCAACTTCCGAGAGAATCATCCATCGCGTCTACTTCGGTGTGTTGGTCTATCGAGTTTTCAGAACACAATCGAAGGAGACCCATATCCCACGGAATGACGACTAAAATGTAACTGCACTTTATAAAAAGGGTTAGTTTAAGTGGCCAAAGCTAAGAGGCGTCTTGCCGCATCACAGAGTGGCTTGATGCTTTGTTTCTATTGGAAGCGGCAAGATGCCGCTTCTACGAGGAGTTGCTGAACTTCACGCCACCGGCTTGCTGACCAACACCACGTCTTCTTCCTGGTGGTCGTTGATCTCGAAGCCGCGGTTGCGGAAGGTGGCGATCATGCGGGAGTTGTCCTTCGAGGTCTCGGCCACGACGCGCTTGACGCCCCATTTCTTGGCCACCTCGCAGCAGTAATCCGTCAGCAGGCCGCCCAGACCGTGGCCGTGCCAGCGGTCGGCCACCAGCACGGCGTACTCGGCTGCGTCGTGGTCCATGTCGGCCACCAGCCGGCCTACGCCGATCAGCTTCCGCTGACCCTCTTCCTCGGTCTCGGCCACGATGCCCAGTTCGCGGTCGTAATCGATGAAGCAGTAGCGGGTGGCCATCTCGTGCGTGGTCTGTTTGAAAAGGTAGCTGAAGCGGAACCAGAGCGTCTGCGTCGAGCAGCTTCCCAGAAGTTCGTGCCACATCGGTTCGTCCTCGGGCTTGATCGGCCGCAGCACCACCGGGGTTTCGTCTTTCAGCTTCCGCTCGGTGACGAATTCTTCCGGGTAGGGGCGGATGGCCAGGTGCGCGTACGGCCGGACCGCCTTGACCACCATCTCACGGTCGACGACCACCCGGGCGTCCAGGGCGACGACTTCCTCGGGCGTAACCAACAGCGGATTGATGTCCAGTTCCTTGATTTCCGGATAATCGGCCACGAGGTAGGAGAACCGCATGATGATTTCGATCAGCCGGTCGATGTTGGCGCCGGGTTTGCCGCGGTATCCCCGCAGCAGCGGCCACGACTTAAGCGATTCGAGCATCCGCCGGGCTAGAGCTTCGTTCAAGGGGGGCATGGCCAGCGCCCGGTCGCGGAAGACCTCGGCCGCCACGCCGCCCATCCCCACCATGATCACCGCGCCGAAGATCGGATCCTTTTTCGTGCCCATGATCAGCTCGAAGCTGTTGGGATAGGTGACCATCTTCTGCACCGTAACGCCGATGATCTGGGCTTCGGGGCGTTTTTCCCGGGCGCGGCCGGTGATCTTCTCGAAGGCCTCGCGGACCTGGTCGTCATTGCCGAGGTTCAGCATCACGCCGCCGATGTCGGTCTTGTGGGAGATGTCCGGCGAATGGATTTTTAGCACCACGGGATAGCTCATCCGCTGGGCCACTTCGACGGCCTCGTCGGCGGTGCGGGCGGCCTGCGGCTTGGTGACCGGGATCTCGTAGGCCTCGAGAAACGCCTTCGAGAGGTTTTCCGAGAGGATTTCGCCGCCCTCGGTCAGGATCGTGTCGAAGACGCCCCGCAGCCGCTGCCGGTCGAGCGTAAATTCCAAGGGGATGTCCTTCGGCGTTTCGTGCAGGATTTGCAGGTTCCGGGCGTAGGAAACCAGATGCATGAACGCACGGACCGCCTTTTCCGGCGTGTTGTAGGTGGGAATTCCCTTGGTGTTGAGGATTTGAATTCCCTTGGCGACCACCCGGCCGCCCATCCAGGCCGCTAAGATCGGCTTGTGGGCGTGCTCGACCGTCCGGCAGAGGGCTTCGGCCGTGGCCGTCGGATCGGTCATCGCCTGCGGCGTGAGGATCACCAGCACGGCATCGACGTTTTTATCCTTCAGAACCACGTCCACGGCCTTGGCAAAACGGTCGGGCGGGGCGTCGCCCAGCACGTCCACCGGATTGCCGTGCGACCAGCAGACGGGAAGGAATTCGTTGAGTTTTTCGATCGTCTCGGTGGCCAGCATGGCCAGATGCCCCTGGCGGTCGATCAGGGCGTCGGTGGTCATCACGCCGGGTCCTCCGGCGTTGGTGACGATCGCGAGGCGGTCGCCCTTGGGAGGGTGCTGCCGGGCCAACAGCTCGGCGCAATCGAACATGTCCTGGATTTCGAAGAATCGTTCGATGCCCGCCCGTTGAAAAGCCGCTTCGTACACGGCGTCCACGCCGGCCATCGCCCCGGTGTGCGAGGCGGCCGCCTGGGCCGACTCGGCGAACCGGCCCGCCTTGTAGGCCACGATCGGCTTCGTCCGGGCGAACGCCCGGGCCGCCGACATGAACTCCCGGGCCTCGCTGATCGACTCGATGTATAAAATGATCGATCGGGTTTCGGTAGCCGAGCCGAAATAGTCGATCAGGTCGCCCATGCTCACGTCGAGCATGTTGCCCACCGAAACGAAGTACGAAAACCCGATGCCTTCGTCCAAGGCCCAGTCGAGCACCGAGGTGCACAGGGCGCCGGATTGGGAAATGAAGCCGATGTGTCCCTTGTCCGGCGTGGCCGTGGCGAAACTGGCGTTCAGGTTGAGCCCCGGCACGATAATGCCCAAACAGTTGGGACCGAGAATCCGCATGCCGTCGAACTTCTTTTGCTCCTGCAGGACTAACTGCTCGAGCTTCTTCCCTTCCGGCCCGATTTCGCGGAAGCCGGCGGAGATGATCACCAGTCCCAAGGTCCCCACCTCGCCGCACTGCCGCACGATGGCCGGCACCGTCGGCGCCGGAGTGCAGATCACCGCCAAATCGGGCGGATGCGGCAGGCTGGGAATATCCTTGTACGCCTGAATGCCCTGGACCGACTCGCGCTTGACGTTCACCGGGTAAACCACGCCGCGGAATCCCGATCCCACCAGGTTCCGCAACACGGTATAACCCACGCTGGTCCGCGTGTCGCTGGCGCCGATCACGGCCACGCGATGCGGGTCAAAAATCTTATTCAAATTGCGAATGCTCACAGCAGCTCCTCTAGTGGTCGTTTAGCCCGGCCGCTTGCGGCCGGTGATGATCCCAACGCGGCTCTAGGAAAGAAAAAAGTTCTTAAACCGCCAAATGGCATGTTTCCTCCTCCTGGAGGTCCGGCCGTCTGCTAATCAATGATTCCTTCCGAGAGTGAATAAACAAAACCAATTTAGGACTAATGAATCCCTTATTCTAATGATTCGGCGAAGGATATAGAAGCGCTGAGGATTGGGAAAAAAATTCCAATGGCAGGAATTGACGGAATTGCCTAAGACGTAAAGATTACGGGGGGATTGACGATTACAAGGATAGTGGGGCTTCTCCACCCTCTGGGTGTTGCACTGAACTTCCGCTATGATACGGCCTTGGGGGAATTAAAAAACATGCCGCCGGCCGTAAATGACGACTTGGAACTGGTCCACCGGGCACAGAGGGGCGATTTTTCCGCCTTTGAGGTGCTCCTCGGCCATTACGAAACACGGATTTATCGGCTCGCCTACCGCATCCTCCGTCGGGAACATGACGCCGAAGAGGTCGTCCAACAAACCTTTTTGAGCGTCATCGAACATCTGGCCTCCTTTCGGGAGGAATCGCGATTCTCAACCTGGCTCTTGAAAATCGCCGCCAATCATGCCCTAGCAGTCCTGCGAAAGAAGCGTCGGGAGCATACCGTGGCCTGGGAAACGCCGCCGGAGGAGGAAGGCTACCAGGACGTGCCGCACCCCCGATACATCGCTCAGTGGCGCGACACACCGGAGGAGCTCGCCGGCCGGCGCGAGACCCGCCACCTGCTGGACGAAGCCTTGGAAGAACTGGACGATAAGTACCGGCTGGTCTTTGTCCTTCGGGATATCGAAGGCCTCTCCACGCAGGAGACCGCCGAGGCACTGGATATCAGCGTGGCCAACGTCAAAGTCCGTCTGCTGCGGGCCAGGCTGATGCTCCGCGAAAAACTGACCCGCGCCTTCGGCGACGAAGCCACCCGCGTCGAACCGCACGACCACGACCATTAATTGAAAAAAATTTCTTTTCCCCCTTGACACCAATACGTCGATCATCTATATATGTAGATAATCAATGGATGGGAGCACTCGGGCATGACCCAAAAAAATCCACGCGAGTTCGTCCAAGGCGGCTTGGACCTGTTGGTCCTGTCGGCCTTGGCCGACGGGCCGAAATACGGTTACTTGATCCAGAAGCGGATCCGCGAGGCGACCGACCACGGCGTGCCGCTGCAAGCGGGAACGCTTTATCCGCTGCTGCACCGGATGGAGGCCGAAAAGCTGATCCGCGCCCGCTGGGACGACTCCACCAGCCGGCAGCGGAAGTGGTACGAGTTGACGGCCGCCGGCCGCCGGCACCTGACGCGGCAAGCCCAGGATTGGGTCCGGCTGACTGATCTGATCCGCGACCTGCTCACGCCGGTGCTGGAACCGAAACCGGGCGTGTAAAAATCCCCTCTCCCTCCGGGAGAGGGTTAGGGTGAGGGATGGTTGCAGACCGGCAACGTAGTAGTCATCCTGAGCGCAGCGAAGGATCTGGTGCGGAATGGTTCTTCGGGCAAGATCCTTCGCTGCGCTCAGGATGACATGGATCATGTCATTGGAGGAACGTCACCATGCCTCCGGACGATTTTGAAGATTATTTGAAATTCCTGGCTGTCGTGCTCCGGGTCCGGCAATCGCGGCAGGAGGCGATCTTTTCGGAGCTGCGCGATCATTTTGCGGAGCGGGTGGCGGAACTTCACAGTCGAGGCGCCGATCGCGAAAGGGCCGCGGCCTTGGCGCAGCAAGAGTTCGGCGACGCGGCGGCCCTGGCCGCCCAGTTCATGCAGATCATTCGCCAAAGAAGAAGGAGAATTGTCATGCGGAGTACGATCGGTGCGATTTCGGCAGTCGTCGTGGGGATTGTCGTAACTCTGGCCTTCTGGCCCGCCGGCGGTCCGGCGCTCTCTCACGCGGTGGCTCAAGAAAACCCGTTTAGTGAGGAGAAACCAGCCGCCAAGTCGAAAGCCGCGGAAATGGATCGCGACGAGAGGGTTCGTCTTCAACTTGCCGGGCCGACGGAATGTGAATTCGTCGAAACGCCTTTCTCAGAGGTCCTGAATTATCTTATGGACTATCACAAGATCAACATCTATGTGAAATGGAGGGAGTTAAATGGCAGAGTTGAATCGAATATGCCGATAACTATGAGCCTGAAAGGGACCACCTTGGACACGGTCCTGGAATTGATCTTCGCTCAACTCCACGACGATCTCGCCTATACCGTGCAGGATGGGGTGCTGATGATCTCCACCAAGGGCGATTTGGAAAGCAAGACCGTCGTGCAGGTGTACAACCTGAACCGTTGGCTGGGGAAAACGCCTTCGAAAGAGGAGGTGGAGGAATTGATTCACGTGATCCGCATGACCATCGCTCCCGGGAGTTGGTACGACCTGTATCTGCAAACGGGTTGCTACGCTCAACCGGGAACGGCCTTGGTGTACGGCGGGATGCAGGTCGTTCAACAACCCGACAACAAACCTGCCGTGTCCCGAATTCCCTCCAGCTCAATTTGCAGTTATCAGGGCACTCTGGTGGTCAATCAATCGCCGGCGAACCATCAGAAAATCAGCGACCTGCTCAAGCAACTCCGCGAGTCCCTGGAGCAAAAAGACGGGAAATAGTATTTGCTTCGTACTTCGTACTCTGGATTCGCCGCCGGGGCCGAGGACGGCCCGGCTCGCTGGAACCGCAACTGCCGACCGCCCTCACCCTAGCCCTCTCCCGGAGGGAGAGGGGATTTCGGGGCCCGCGGCTCGACGTGGATCACGACGCGGCCCAGGTCGGGGATGCGTTGGCGGAGGTAATCTTCCAGGCGGACGGTCAGGTCGTGCGCGTCGGTGATGGCGGTCGCCGGGTCCAACATGCAGTGCAGCGAGACGGACAGTTCCTCGCCGGTCTGCTGGACGTGGATCTGGTGGGGATGGATCGCCAGTCGATGCTCCTGGATAAATTCGTTGAGAACTCTTTTTACTCCGCTCTCTCCGACCGGCTCGGCGGCGAAGGTCGCCGTGGCGTCGCCCGCCGGCTCGATGTGCGTGACGATCCGCTGCAAGCCGGGGATTTCCTCCCGCAGGGCCTGCTCGAACTGCGTGGCCTGTTGGTGGGCCTCGTCCAGGCGAAGTTCGCTGCTGACTTCCAGGTGCAGTTCCAGCCACTGCTGGCCTTGATCCTCGTAGATCCGCACGCCGTGGGCGCTCAGCCCGCGCCGAGCGGCCAGCACGCGGACGATGGTCGTCACGTCCTCTTGCGGCGACGCGGCGGGTTCGACGTGGACGACCACGTCGGCCTGGGGCAGGAGCCGGCGGACGGCGTTTTCCACCGCTTCCGAAACGTCGTGGGCCTGTTCGAAGGCCGCCGCCCGCTCCACCGTAACGGTCAGATCCACAAACACATCAGCGCCGCTGCGGCGCAACCGCACCTGGTTGATCCCGGCCACGCCGGGCACGAGCCGAACGGCCTCTTCGACTTGGGAGGAAAGCTCGGCAGGCACGCTGTCCAGCAGGTCGTCCACCGATTTCTTGCCTAGCCGAAAACTCACCCCGACGACGATGCCGGCCACGGCCAGCGCGGCCACGGAGTCGGCCTGCTCTATCCACGACACGTGGAATTGTTTTCCCACCACCACGCCGACCAATCCCAGCAAGACCACCAGCGACGACCAGATGTCGGTGGAAAAGTGCAGGGCGTTGGCCTCCAGGGCCTGGCTGGAATACTTTTTTGCGGTTTTTTTCAACGCCCGGGAACGGGAATAATCGACCACGATGGAAATGACGACCACCAGAAACGCCCAGAGGTTGGGATCAACCTCCGTATGGGTGCGGAAGAGCAGCCGGGCGGCGGCTTCGTAGACGATCCACACGCAGGTAATCAGCAGGAGCAACGTTTCGCCCAGTGCCGAGAGGTTTTCCACTTTTCCGTGGCCGTAGGTGTGTTCCCGGTCGGCGGGCCGGCCGGAGACCCGGACCGCCCCGAGGGTCATGGCCGCGGCGACCAGGTCCAGCCCCGAGTGTGCCGCCTCGGAGAGGATGCCCAGGCTGTTTGTCCAGATACCGACGCTGAGTTTCATGGCCGTCAGCAGCACGGCCGCCAGCAGCGAAGTCAGTGCCACCCGGCGCTTTTCGCGATCGGCGTGTCCGAGTTCTGAAGACGGCGGCGAAACGGTCATGGACAACGGCTCGGTTTGGAGGGACAGGTTGTCAACCTGTCCCGCGTAATTTCTCAACGCGCCAGGCCCCAGGGGCTGAAGAGCACGTAGAGCGTCAGGGTCAAAAGGATCACGACGATTCCCGCCAGCAAGGCCCCTTTCGAGGATTTCAATTCAATGGCGATCTCCTGCTGGAACTGCTTGGGCTGCGGCAGGGGTTTCAGAAGGGTCACCAGCAGCATGACGGCGATGCACAATCCGAAGCAGACGGCCATGCGGTTGAGGAACTGCACCGAGGGGACGGAAATCTTCAAAATGCCGTAGGCCGCAATGTTTGTCAGCAGGCCGATCACGCCGGAGACCGGCGGCGCCCGACGGACGAGGAACGCCACCACGAAGGCCGCCAGGATCCCCGGCGAGATGAAGCCTTGGCATTCCTGGATGATCGTGAAGATGCTGTTGCTGATGTTCGGATTGCCCAGCAGCGGGGCCAGGACGATTGCCACGCCGGTGAAAACGAATACGCAAATTCGCCCCAGCAGCACCAACGTTCCTTCCGCCGCCTGTGGGGAGACGTACTTTTTATAGATATCCATGCTGAAAATAGTGGACGCGGCGTTGAGCATCGCCGCCAGCGAGCTGACCACCGCGCCCAAGAGTGCAGCCAGCACGAATCCCACGATCCCGGTCCGTTGCGGCAGGATGTGGCCGATGAGTTGCCCGATGGCGGTGTCGTATTTGAAGGCGATCAGCTTTTCCTGTGCGGGAGCGCCCCGATCGGCGTTCGACTTCTCGACCTGTTTGTTAAAGTCTTCGGTCTCCTCAGCCAATCCCGGATTCAAGGGCTTCCAGGCCTTGTCCTCGCTGATGAAAATCGTATTTTTTAGCGGTTGGAGTTCGTCATATTCCCGTTTCAGGATCGGAAGCACGAAGAGGTTAGTCGGTTCCACCGCCTTGACCTGTTTTTCCTCGGGGAAGACGGCGATCAGATAGCGCCCGGTCTGCGGCCAGGCCTTTAAGATTTCGGGAGAAGGCGATTCGGCCACCTCGACGAACTTCGTCTTCAGATTCGTCTTCACGTACTTCGCCAATCCCCGGGCCTTGTCGGCGGCGGCTTCCTCGCGCATTTGGTGACTGAACAAGTTAAAGGCGATAATTCCCGGAATCACGATCACGAAGGGAATCAACAACTTCATGAACGCTGCAAAGACGATCCCCTTCTGTCCCTCGGCCAGCGAGGCCGATCCCAGGGTCCGCTGCGTGATGTACTGGTTCAGCCCCCAATAATAGAAGTTCGGAATCCACAGGCCCAGCAACAGCGCCGTCCACGGCAGCACGGGATCGCCCTGCGGCAGGAACATGTTCATGCGGACCTTGTTCAGTTCCCAAAAACGTTCCACGCCGCCGGTTGCGGGATTGAGGGTTTTCACGGCGACTGCGCCGGTCTGCACGTCGGTAACCGTTGTCGCCTCGGAAACGCCTCCCAGTTTGACAAAAGCGAAATACATGATCAGTGCCCCGCCGACGATCAACGCGCTGCCTTGGATCAGGTCCGCCCAGGCGCAGGCCTTCAAGCCGCCGGTGGCCACGTAGACCATGGCAATCACGCCGATGGCCAGGGAGCCGTATTCCAAGGGGACGTTGTATCCCACTTTCAACGCCAGGGTCCGGATCGTCAGGGCGCCGGAGTACGTCACCGAGCCGAGCAGCAGCATGTAGATGAACAACGTCGCCACGGCCATCAGCAGCCGCGCCCAGGAGTTGTAGCGGTATTCGAGGAACTCGGGCATGGTGAAGATCCCCGCCCGGAGGAAATAAGGCAAAAACGCGAAGGCCACCACCACCAGCGTGATCGCCGCCATCCACTCGTAGCTGGCGATGGCCAGGCCCACGTGGCTGGCCGCGTTGCCGCTCATCCCCACAAACTGCTCGGTGGAGATGTTTGCCGCGATCAGCGAAAAACCGATCAGCCACCACTTCAACCCCCGCCCGGCGAGAAAGTACCCCGCGCTGCCTTCCTCCTTCCGGCTCATAAAAATACCCACCGAGACGACCGTAATCACAAAAACGGCAAAAACGACAAGGTCTAAGAGAGAGAATTCCATGAGAGATCCTCGGGCGCGGGTGAAAAACTACGGATAGTTTTTTTGAAAACAAGACGGCTATTCTACATTCTCCCACGAGAAGACGAAAGGCGGCGATGGTCCCTCAAAATGCCCCGGGACAACGGTCCCGGGGGGCGGTTCTCATTCCGCCGGCCGCAAAGGGCTGCCGCTGAGCAGGAACCGCATCCGGCCGGTGGGATCGGGAAAATCGACCGTCGCCTGCCGGGCCAGCCCGCTGCCGCTGAGCGCCGCGATCCGGCCCCGTCCGTACTGCGGGTGCAAAACGGTCATCCCTTGCAGGAAAACGTCGGGAGAGACCGCCGGCGGCTCGGACGGGGTGGGGAAAGTCGCGTCGGCGCGGTAGACCGGCTCGTCGTACTGGTCGTGGGGCGCTTCGGAATAATCGGGGACTTCGGAAAAATAGGGAGCTGGCTCCGCGACGCCTGCTCCCTGTTTCTCCGCGTCCTCGTCGCCCACGGTCAGCAGTTCCATCTCTTCCCTCGGCAACTCCATGAGAAAGCTGCTGGTGACCGTCATCTTCCGCCGGCCGCGGAAGTCGCGGTAGCGGGCGAAACTGAGCTGCAACTCCTGTCTGGCCCGGGTCATGCCCACAAACATCAGCCGCCGCTCCTCTTCCACGTCGTCCTGCTCTTCCTTGCTCCGTTGATGCGGCAGCAGTCCCTCCTCGACGGCCACGAGAAAGACCACCGGAAATTCCAATCCCTTGGCGGCGTGAAGCGTCATCAGCGTGGCGCGGTCGACCTCCTCCTCCCACTCGTCGGTCTCTCCGACCAGGGCGGTCTCCTCGATAAAGGTTTCCAACGGGTGCGTCCCCCCGCCGTGCCGCTCGTCGAACTCCCGGGCCACGGTCAGCAACTCCTCGATGTTCGCCAGCCGCTCGGAATCTTCCTCGTCGCCCGAGGCGGAAAACTGCTCGCGGAAACCCGTCTCCGCCAGCAACAGGCCCAGCAACTCCTCCATCGGCCGATCGACGGCTTCAACCAGGCGGTCGAAGAGGCGGACAAATTGCGCGATCTTTCCCGCCGTTTTCGCGTTGATCCGGGGGATGTCCTTCACCCGTCGGGCCGCCTCCAGCAGACTCCAGCCGTGTTGCAGGGCGTAGCCGCTTAGCCGGCCGACCGTCGTCTTGCCGATCCCCCGGGCCGGCGTGTTGATTACCCGTAAAAACGCCACCTGGTCGTGTGGATTGTTCAGCAGATGCAAATACCCGATCAGGTCCTTGATCTCCTTCCGCTGAAAAAACTCCACGCTATTGACCAACTGGAACGGGACGCCGTGCTGGCGGAGCGCCAGTTCGAACTCGCGGCTCAGCGCGTTGACGCGATAGAAAACGGCGAAATCCCCGGCTCTCCGCCGGCCTTGGCGGATCTCCTCGGCCATCCGGGCGGCAATGTCGTCGGCCTCGTCCTTGTGCGTCCCGTAGGTGACCAGGCGGACCGGAGGCCCCTCGCTGTTCTCCGTGTAAAGCCCCTTCTCCTTCCGGCGGACATTATGGGCGATCAGTTCCGCCGCCGCCCGCAGAATCCGCTTCGTGCTCCGATAGTTCTGTTCCAGGCGGACGACTCGAACCGCCGGATAATCCCTCTCGAACTCCAAAATGTTATTCAGATTCGCTCCCCGCCAACCGTAGATCGACTGATCGGGATCGCCCGTGACGGCCAGGTGGGGATGGTCGATGGAGAGCGCCCGGGCAATGGCGTATTGGGCCAGGTTGGTGTCCTGATATTCATCGACCAGAATAAAGCGGTGCCGTTCATCCAGTGCTTGGCGGACCTCGGGATTCTCGCGGAGAAGATTGGCACAATGATATAAAAGATCATCAAAATCTGCTGCATTTGCATCAAGCAAGGCACCTTGATAAATAGGGTACACTTTCTGTACGAGACTACCAACCATGTGCCCCGGCCGGGCGACGTACTGATCGGGTGCAATCAGGTTGTTCTTTGCCCAACTAATGGCTCGGGCAAACGTCTCGGGCGCGATGTGGGTATCGTGCAATCCGGTTCGAGCCAACGCCTGTCGCAGCACTTGCAGGCTATCCTGGGTATCGTAGATGCTGTAATTCTCTTGCAGCCCGACAAAGGGGGCGTATTTCCGCAGCATTCGGGCACAAAAGCGGTGAAACGTTCCAACCCAAACGGAGCAGTCGCCAACCAGCGCCTTGATCCGCCGCTGCATTTCGTCGGCGGCTTTATTGGTGAAGGTCAGGGCCAGGATCTGCCGGTCGGGGACACCTTGGGCCAGCAGCCATGCAATGCGATGGGTGACAACCCGGGTCTTGCCGCTGCCTGGTCCCGCCAGAATCAGGAGCGGTCCTTCGAAGTGGGTGACCGCGCAGCGTTGGGCCTCGGTCAATCCCTGTAAGAGGCGATCTACATTCTCTCTTTTGCCTTGCTTTCCCATATTTTCAAAGTGTTAAAATTTACGTAATAATTTATGTATTTAATGCTACTCAAAATTACAATAATTGCTATACTACGCACACTACGGCAAGGAGTATTGCCGTGTTTTGGTTAGAATCACAACCCCCATCTTCGTCGAGGGAGGGACCCCATGGCGATTACTCGAGTTCGTTTTGACCGTCAGGATTCCTACGCGAAAGGACTGGCAGAAAAGCTGGAAAAGAGCACGGCCGAAATCGGCCTGACCGTTCGCACGACCAACTGTTTGGAAGAGCGGGGAATATTCACCGTCCAGGACCTGTTGAACTGCACTCCCGAGGATTTGTTGTCAATCTCCAATTTCGGCGAAAAGACGCTGGAAGAGGTATACAAGGCGCTCGAGGGAGTCGGTTTTTATCGCAAGGCGCAACCCGTCAAAGAATTGGAAGCGCCGATGGCGGTCGGGTAACGGCAGTTTGCCCTTGCGTTTTTGAAAAAGTCAGGTTTCTTGGGAATGATCAGACCAAGGTGTTTAGCCCCGGCACTTGTGTCGGGAGGAGGGCGTTTTGCTCTGCGCACCCGGCACAAGTGCCGGGTCTAAATTTTTGTTCCTTCGCAATCTCCACCGACCCGGCGGATATGCTTCTCTGGCGGAGTACGTTCTTTTTCGGTGGCTTGCCGGACTGACCGCCCTTGGGAGAACAGTTTTTGCCTCGCGCTTTCCCCTTATTATATCCGAAGAAACGCGGACACCGCCGCACCGGGTCGAAGACGCTCGGCAGCGTGGGGGAGCTTGTTTTTTTCGGGATCTTTTTTCTTGCCGGCGTCGCTGGACTGATATTGATTCTGCTGACGGTCGTGGTTCCCGAATGGCGCGTCAATCACGAGTTCCGCGCGAACCAGGCCACGGTCCTTCCCGGCAGCCGGATCGGCGTGACGCCGGGAGAAGACGGCCCGTTGTATCGGCCGGAGATCCACGTCAAGCATACCGTCGAAGGCGTTGATTACGGCGTTTGGACGTATGACATTGCGGGGGGCTATACGTCGGGCCGTGCGGAAAAAGAAGCCGTTTTGAAATGTTTTCCCGTCGGCGGTCGGGTTGCCTGCTGGTACGATCCGTTGGATCCCAACACGGTCGTCCTCGTCCGGGGCTACTCGTGGTGGACGATTTTGTTTCTCATCGTTCCGGCGGTCTTCCTGTTCATGGGCGCCGCCGGACTGATTTTTTCCGTCCTGCACTGGGGCAAGTCGGCGGAGCGCCGGGCGGTCCGGACGCAAAAGGCGCAGCAGGGCGACTCATCCAACGGCAACGGCGAAAACGTCTATCCCTCCGTCCCCGTGCGCACCGACATCACCAACAGCCCCGGCACGCGGCTCCGCTACCGGTTGCCCATCGAGGCCTCGCCCGGCTGGGCCGTCTTCGGGATGTTGCTGCTGGTCCTGCTGTGGAACGCCGGCGTGGCGGTGATGGTCTGCTTCGCCGTGGGGGGCCACCTCTCCGGCGGTCCCGACTGGCCGCTGACGCTGTTTTGCATCCCCTTTGCCCTGGTCGGGCTGTTTCTGATATACGTCTTTTTCCGGAAACTGCTGATTGCCACGGGCATCGGTCCCACGCTGCTGGAGATTTCCGAACATCCCCTGTACCCGGGCGAGGAATATCAGGTGTTTCTCTCCCAAACCGGACGCCTGAAGGTCAACGCCCTGACGCTCTCGCTGGTGTGCGAGGAGCGCGCCACGTATCAACAAGGCACCAACACCCGCACCGAAACCCGCCCCGTTTTCAAGCAGGAACTGTTCCGCCGCGAGCAGTTCGAGATTCCTCCCGGATTGCCCTTCGAGACTGAAACCCGCTTGCAGGTTCCCCTCGGAGCCATGCACTCATTCAAGTCGGAACACAACGAAATCCAATGGACCCTGGTGGCAGAAGGAGATATCGCCGGATGGCCCGATTACAAACGCGCATTCCCCGTGCTCATCTATCCGCCCGACGGAGGGAGCCGGGCATGACCGAAGCCGCCGAAGTGACGATCAGCCTGGACGGCGACGGCCGGACGTATTGTCCCGCCCAACCGCTCTTCGGCGAGTACGTCTTCAAAAACGTCCTGCCCGGCGATTTGAAGGCCGTCGAAGTCGCCGTCCTGTGGTACACCGAAGGCAAAGGCGATGAAGACCTGGCCGTGCACGCCTTTTGGCGTCTGAACGCCGAGGAGGAGACTTTGCCCGATCCCCGCCGGCCCGCTTTCTTCGAAACCGTCCTCCCCCACAGTCCCCTCTCCTACGAGGGACGTCTGCTGAAGATCCGCTGGTGCGTCCGCGTCCGGGCGTTTCTGCACCGCGGAAAGGAGGCCTTTTCCGAGCGCCGCTTCCGGCTGGGCGACGTCCCCGCGGTGGCGGACCTTGGATAAAAAGTGGGGAGGTGATCGTGGAAGAGAAAAGCGATTTCACGTTCCGTTTAGCGGCCGCCGGTACGGCGGCCAAGTCTCACGTTTTCCAGGGCCGGCGTACCGCCGGCCGCTAAACGTTCAGGCAAAATCGATAAGCGATGCCCCAGCCCGACCCGTTGCCGGAAGACAACCCCTTCTCAACCCGACGCATCCGGCCGGGGGCGCTCCGGTTTCTCTTTCCCCCAGGCGAAAGCGTGGAGCAACTCATCGCACGCCTCGAAGAGAACCGGGGCTGGGGACAGATTATCGGCCCGCACGGATCGGGCAAATCGGCGTTGCTGGCCACGTTGATTCCCGCTTTAAAAGCCGCCGGTTGGCACGTGGTGCTGTTCACGCTGCACGACGGCCAGCGGAAACTGCCGCCGCCCTTGCCGCAATTGCCCGAATGCGACCCGCCCCGGCTCCTGGCGGTCGACGGCTACGAACAACTCGCCCGCTGGGAGCGGTTGAAAATCCGACGCCTCTGCCGGAAACACGCCTGGGGATTGCTCGTCACCGCCCACGGCCCGGTCAACCTGCCGGACCTCTATCGCCTGGAACCGACGCCGGCCCTGGCACGGCGGGTCGTCGACGAGTTGACCGGCCCGCGGCAGAACATCGTTCCCGAGGAATTGCTTAAGCGGCTCTATGCGGAGCATCGCGGCGATCTACGCGAGTTGCTCTTCAGCCTCTACGATCACTACGAGCAGCTTTGTAAAGCCGCGACCATTGGTCGCGGTCAAGAGTAAAGCAGGATTGTCCGCCTTATCATCCGCGACCAATGGTCGCGGCTTTCCACTCGTCAGATCGGGTGTCATTCTGAGCGGAGTGAAGGATCTCCGTTGCTCCCCAGACCGTCGGGATTCTTCGCTGCGCTCAAAATGACACCAAATCGCTATAACCGTTATGAACCTTCCCTCTTGCCCGATGCGTAGAATTCATGGAACCCGCATATCAGGAATATAATCGGCTGCATAGGCCCGCAGCGGCAGGTCGGATATTTCGCAATATTCTTGACAGGCGCAACGGAGCGCAGTCTGATTTAGGGAGGCGTAATAGCCGTTGTTGTTTCACTTTCAAAAATAAACGCTACTACCTTTCTTCCCCCTGAGATCAAACATGAATCCTTCACGCAAGTCCGCAGCGG
This sequence comes from Pirellulales bacterium, assembly GCA_016936015.1. Taxonomy (GTDB): domain Bacteria; phylum Planctomycetota; class Planctomycetia; order Pirellulales; family Thermoguttaceae; genus JAFGPV01. Next base: position 28,907 of record JAFGPV010000051.1, on the reverse strand, counting down.
TCATGGCCGTTACATTGCTAGCAGTGCTGGCGCTGACGGCGCCGTGTCATGCCGGTCCGATTTGGGATTGGCTTTTCGGCAAGGCGCCGAACATGACGGCGCAGACCACCTACACTCCGCCTTACATCGCGGCAACGCCCGTGGCCCCGCCGATCGTGACCGTTCCCGCAGCGCCCGCCGTAACTTACGGAAGCTGCGCCCCGGCCTGCGGGAGTTGCGCCCCGGCTTGCGGGACCTGTGCCCCAAGCTATGGGAGCTGTGCCCCGGGCTGCGGAAGTTGTGCGCCGCAGGTTTGCCAATACGCCCCCTACGTCAGCTATCGCCCGGTGTATCAATCGGTGCAAGTCGCTGCGTACCGCCCGGTGGCCTTGTGGACGCAACTGCCGCGATTGACTCAATATACCACGTATCGTCCCGTGCTTGCGGCCGTGCCGATCGTGGCGTATTCGCCCGTCTGCACCGCGTGCCCCGCGCCGTGCGTCAACTATGGTTGCCCAAGCGCGGTCGGTTACGGCGTCCCCGCGCCAAGCTGCAACTCGTGCGCCTCGGCGATCCCGACCGCTGCCCCACAGAGTTCCTATCCTTTGGGAACTTCGACGGGCATGTCTTCGACCTCGGTCCCCTCGACGTCAGTCCCGCCCAAGACGTTTGTGGATCCGCCCTCCAACCCGCCTCCGACGCCCGTTACGACGCCTTCGACTAATTCGGACAAGTCCGGCGACGCCTCCGCCGGTGCGGCGTCCGACAGCGTTTATCAGCAGAAAACCTCGGACAAAGGCGGTCCTGAATTCCCCAAGAATTCCTCCGAAACGCCCGCAGAGGGAAACCAAATTCTTCCGATCCCCCAGCTTAATTCCCTGCCGTCGCCGCAACGTTCCGCCGCAGACGACCGATTGACCGCCAATCCGCATCCGGCGCGGGTTCGGCAGGTGGCCATGCCGACGGCGTCCTCCACTGAAGAACTCACGGGCTGGCACGCCGTTCCCTAGTTTCTCTCGCACCGTTTCTGGATCGAGATTATTCCTGCTCCATCAACGCCCCGCAAAGGCGGTCGCGGGGGTGAAATCGAACCCCATTTTATCCCCGCGAATGCCATCGCGGGGCGTTGGACGATAAAATCCCGACGTCCTAATGATTATTCAGCGTTCATTCCGCGTCCCTTTCCTTCATCCAAAAGATCAAGGCTGTTTTCTCGCCGAAAAATGCGGTACATTATGCCATTATGCCTGCCAATCTCACGCCTACCTATCTCAAAGCGGAAGAGGAATATCGCCGGGCGACGACGCTGGAGGAAGAACTGCAGTGCCTGCAGAAGATGCTCCAGGAGATCCCCAAGCACAAGGGGACCGACCACCTCCAGGCCGATCTGAAATCGAAGGTTTCCAAGGTCAAAAAGGAGTTGGCCGCCGAGCGGAGCGGCGGCAAAAAAATCCGCGGATTCCGCATTCCACGGCAGGGGGCGGGCACGGTCGTGATCCTCGGCGGCCCGAACGCCGGCAAGAGCCAACTCGTGGCCCGGCTGACCAACGCCGCCCCCGAGGTGGCCCCCTATCCGTTCACCACCACCACGCCCGCCCCGGCCATGATGCCCTACGAGGACGTGGCGGTCCAGTTGGTCGATACGCCGCCGATCACCGCCGACTTCCTGGATACCAACCTCTACGGCGTGATCCGCGCGGCCGACCTGGCCCTGCTGATGGTCGACCTGGGCAGCGACGACGGCATCGAGCAGTGCCAGGCGGTGCTGACGCGGCTCTCGCAGGGCAAGACCCGGTTGGCCGCGAAGTCCTACCTGGACGAAAACGACGTCGGGCTTTCCTTTACGCAAACCTTCCTTGTGCCCAACAAGATCGACCTGCCCGAGGCTGAAGAGCGGTTAAACCTCCTGCACGAACTCCTGCCTTTGGATTTTCCCGAGTACGTCATCTCCGCCGAGCACGGCCGGAACCTGGAGACGCTCCGCCAGACGATCTACCGGTCGTTGGACGTGATCCGCGTCTACTCGAAACTGCCCAGCGCCAAGGAACCCGACCGCGACCGGCCCTTCACGCTGAAGCGCGGCAGCACGCTCCTGGAGATGGCCGGCCAGGTCCACAAGGATTTCCTCGAACATCTCAAGTTCGCCCGCGTCTGGGGAACCGCCGTCCACGCCGGCACGCAAGTCAAGAGCGACTACGTCCTGCACGACAAGGACGTGGTGGAATTGCACATGTAGTTACACTTGCAGTTCAAATCTTGTTTCCAGTGAACACCAAGTCTACAGAGTCATCTTTTAATGCTGCTCATCAGAATAGGGAATTAATACTGGTTTCGTCGGCTAATTTTCCTCTCGCGGACAATACTCGCGGATGCGGCTCTTTTGGACCACCCATAACCGGCCGCTAATGTCGGCCTTGGCAAGTCCGGCGATCAAGACTTCTACGGCCTCATTCAACAAATCCTCGGTGATTTTCGAGGGGAGCCGCAGGACATCGATGCCCGAATACTCGGCAGGATTAAAAAGGAATGGGTTGGCAAAATCGCGGTCCAGCGTGATGAGACATCTTTTCTCCGACCGGCACGCTTGCTCACCTTTTGGTCGGAGGCCGAGGTGAGCCGTTCCTCGTAAATCGTCGCCACGTCATGACCCGCCGCGCGGAACATCGCCGCGCCGCGGTTACCCAAGTTCTCGTCCAGTTTGATGCGGAGGGGAGAAGTCATCCTGGTATCTCGACATAGCGTTCGCGCGACATTTCGGCGCCGTAGGCAATGCAGGCCAGCACGTCGGCCTCTTCCAGACCGGGATACTCCTCAAGGATCTTTTGGTGCGTAGATCCGTCGGACAACAGATCGAGAATGAGCGACACCCAGATGCGATGTCCTCGGATACAGGGCTTTCCGAAACAGATATTCGGATCAATTGAGATTCGAGACAAGATGTCGGAGTTTTTCATGACCATGACCTCCTGCATTATTGATTACATCCAGTTTGTCACATGTCCAGGAGATATAATACTGACATGGCTTATGGGGGATTACAAAGCCGTTCCAGATCCTCAAAGAATCCCGGATAGGTCTTCGACGTACATTCGGGATGAAGAATTTTCACTCCCGGCACTTTCAAGCCGGCCAGGGCGAGGCTCATGGCCATGCGGTGGTCGTCGTAGGTTTCGATTTCTGCGGCGTGCAGCGGTTGAGGAGATATTTTCAAGCCGTCTTCTAGTTCCTCCACCTCGGCGCCGAGTTTACGCAGTTCTTTGGCCAGGTTGCCGATGCGGTCGGTCTCCTTGTGGCGGATGTGGGCCACCCCGCGGATCGTGGTCGGGCCGGCGGCAAACAGCGCCACCGCGGCCAATGTCTGCACCGTGTCGCTGACGGCGTTCATGTCGACGTCGATTCCGTGCAGGCGGCCGCCGGTGACGGTGATCGCGTCCGCTTGATAATCCACCGTGCAGCCCATTTTCTGGAGACAATCGCAAAAAGCGACGTCGCCTTGCAGGCTGTTTTTCGAGAGGCCCTCGACGGTGACCTGCCCGCCGGTGACGGCCGCGGCGGCAAAGAAGTAGCTGGCGGCCGAAGCGTCCGGCTCGACGGCGTACTGTCGGCCGTGGTAGCGCTGTCCGGAGGGAATGATAAATCGGTTGGGCTCACGTTGGCCCGTCACGCCGAAGGACTGCATCACGGCAAGGGTCATTTCGACGTAGGGCTGCGAGACCAACGGGCCGGAAAGGGTCAGTTCCACGGGTTGCCGGGCGTAGGGAGCGGCCAGCAGCAGGGCGCTGAGGAACTGGCTCGACACGTCGCCGGCAATCGTGGCCGGGCCGCCGCAAAGTCCCTCGGCCCGGACCAGCACGGGCGGGCAGTCGGTGCCGAACTCCGAAATGGCGTCCACTCCCAACTGGTTCAAGGCATCCAACAGGTCCTTGATCGGCCGTTTGGCCATCCGCGGCTTGCCTTCCAACCGATAGACGCCGCGGCCCAGGGCGACCATGGCGGTCAGGAACCGGACGGTCGTGCCGCTGTTGCCAACGTAGAGCCGGGCCTCCGCAGCGGGAATATTTCCACCCCCGCCCGTTACCCGAACCGTCCGCGCAGTGGGATCATGTTCCACGGCGATCCCCAAGTCCATCAGCGCGGTCATCATCACCCGGGTGTCTTCGCTGTCCAGCGCCCCGGCCAGCAGCGAATCCCCCTCGGCCAAGGCCGCACAGACCAGGGCGCGGTTGGTGATGCTCTTCGATCCCGGTGGGCGGATCGAGCCCCGGATCGGTCCGGACGGTCGCATTTCAAGAGAAACGGTCACCTGAACCTCCAAGAAATGTTAGTATATCCGAGGGGAATGGATGGGAACATGCCCTTGCCAAACGGCCTGAGGGAAGATAAGTTTAATAGTGTCTTGGGATGTGCCAAGTTGAAACGTTTCCGGACCTCTAGGATTATTGTAGATAGATCATCCAACGCCCCGCGATGGCAATCGCGGGGGTAAATAGTGGCCATTTTCACCCCCGGGATTGCCATCCCAGGACGTTGGGACGAAGTTATTGAATTGATCCAAGAAACGAGAAATTGGGGGGTGTAGCTCAGTTGGGAGAGCACCTGGTTTGCAACCAGGGGGTTCGTGGGTTCGAGTCCCATCACCTCCACTAATAAGTCCGTTGGCCCGAATGGTTAACGGGCTTTTTCTCTCGGCCGGTATGGTTTAACATAACACCAGGAAACCGGTGTTAAAGTCTAGGCCGTGTTGACATTTACGCGGTGGACGATCCCTCCCCGGTCGCTCACGATCGACGTGAAAAACCAACCCGGTCTAAAAAATCTCTTGCAAACTGGTCGCCTCGATCATATAATGTACATTAGTCCACTCTCGCTCCTTGGCAATCCGATCCGAACACCCGTCCTCCGCGTGGAAAATAGGTGCCGAGCCCCATCTCCCGACCCTCAGCGGGAAGGAACGGCCCCAAAATAAAAAACGTGGAAAATTGCATTTTTGTTGAGCAATAAAGTCCCCCAAAAGAACGGAAAAGACCCCAAACCGGGGAGCCTCCCGTGCATTTTTCGGCTACTGATGACCAACTCCCGGGTGCCCGCGATAGCTCCGCGATCGGGGCGGCCATGCCCCGAGAGGTCATGGTTTTTATTTTTTGCACCCTGCGGAGCCTCCGTTTCAGCACACCCCTTGCGCACCTCAGGAATTTTTGCGTTTTACAACTCGCGGAATACACGGAAAAACACGGCTGAATAGACCCCACATTGTGCAAAAATTCGAAAAACAGGCGATTTATGGAAAGTGCCTTTCGCCGACTCCCCAAAACACCGTAAAAACACGGCGCTCTCGAACCACGTAGAAAAGTGAAATTATTCCCCGGGAAAAAATCTAGTGCGTCGTGCAGGTGGAATTTCAACACGTCCTATTCGATTCGCAGGAGGCCGCAAAAATGATCCATCGGGTGGTCAAAAAATTGGAAGAGCGGCGGGAAGGCTCATTCTTGACTCCCGCCTACGGGGCGCGGTCGGTGCGGGAGCCGGTGCCGAAGTATGAACTGCCCCGGCAGGAACTGCCGCCGGAGATCGCGTACAACCTGGTCCGCGACGAGTTGATCCTCGACGGCAACTCGCGGCTGAACCTGGCCACGTTCGTGACCACCTGGATGGACGACGAGGCCCGGCGGCTGATGGCGGAAACGTTCGACAAGAACATGATCGACAAGGACGAGTATCCGCAGACCGCCGAGATCGAGATGCGGTGCGTCAACATCCTCTCGCGGCTGTGGCACGCCCCGGACGACGGCCAGGCGGCGGGCTGCTCGACCCTCGGTTCGAGCGAAGCGGCGATGCTCGGCGGCATGGCCCTGAAGTGGCAATGGCGCAAACGCCGGCAGGCCCAGGGCAAACCGGCCGACCGGCCAAACCTGGTCATGGGCGTCAACGTCCAGGTCTGCTGGGAAAAATTCTGCCGCTACTGGGAGATCGAGCCGCGGCTGATCCCGATGGAAGGCGAGCGCTTCTGCCTGATCGCCGAGGAGGCGCTGACGCGGATTGACGAGAACACCATCGGCGTGGTGGTCATCATGGGCAGCACGTTCGACGGCCGCTACGAGAACGTACAGGAAGTGAACGACGCCCTGGAAAAACTGAACAAAAAGACGGGCTGGGACGTGCCGATCCACGTCGACGGCGCCAGCGGCGGATTCGTCGCCCCGTTCCTCCAACCGAAACTGGAATGGGACTTCCGGCTCTCCCGGATCAAGTCGATCAACGCCTCGGGACACAAGTTCGGACTGGTGTTTCCCGGCGTCGGCTGGATCGTATGGCGCGACCGGGAGGAACTGCCCGAGGAACTGATCTTCCACTGCAACTACCTCGGCGGCGACCTGCCGAACTTCGCCTTGAACTTTTCCCGGCCGGGCAACCAGGTGGTCGCCCAGTATTACAACTTCCTCCGGCTGGGTCACGACGGCTACCGCCGGATCCACCAGGCTTCCCAGGACGTGGCCCTGCACCTTTCGAGCCGGCTCGCCGCCATGGGACCCTTTACGCTGATCTCCGACGGCAGCGACATCCCCGTCTTCGCCTTCACGACGAACCGGCGCGCCAACTTCAGCGTCTTCGACATGTCGGACAAGCTCCGGCAGCGCGGGTGGCTGGTGCCGGCGTACACATTTCCCAAGAATCGCCAGGACCTCTCCGTCCTGCGGTGCGTTTGCAAAGAGGGTTTTACCCGCGACATGGCCGACATCCTGCTGGCCGACGTGCAGGCCGCCGTCAAATACTTCGGTTCCCTCCCGGGACATCAACCCCGGCTCCAGGGCGCCGGTTTCCATCATTGAGATTACGCATCAGGAGGACAGGCATTCCTGCCTGTCATTTCATCCGGACAGGCAGGAATGCCTGTCCTCCTGAATAACAAAGGCCGTGAAACGGTTTGTAGAGGATCACTCCTCCTTCAGTTGGAACTCATCGCCCGATAGGTCGAAGCCTTTGGGTTGATCCGTTTTTTCCCCCGTCCCCGCCGACGGCGAGGACGTCGCCGAGACCGCCGATCCCTCGCCGGGCTTGGGTGAATGGGCCGTGCTGGGGCGCTTGAGAAAGGCCGTCCACGACAGGATTCCTTTGATATCCTTATAATAAAGGACTTCAACGAGGTCCCAGCCCTGTTGGCCGAGATCGTTGAGCACGTTCAGCAGGGAGGACTCCGTTCTGCGGGTTTCAAGGCAGTAATCCCATCGCTGCTGGGCCTGGACGGTGACGATTTTCGTCATGGAAAATCCCTCCTGCAAAGAATAGACGCTACGTATCGGATGTTGAAGAGAGAAACGTCGAAGGCGCATCCGCCGGCCGGATTCGCCTGATGGCCGATAAGCCGATGACCAATCCGCGACGATGGCCGCCTTTCATTTTCATGCATAGACGGGGGGCCGTCAACTCCTTAGGAAATCAGCCGGGGCGTTGGTCTTGCCGTTAAGGATATGATTAAATAGAGGGCGTTATTGATGAAACCGCATGAACTTACGGCCGTCCGGGACGTTGACGTTTGTCAAAATCCCGATGAACTTGCGGCCCGGGCGGTGAAACTGATTACGCAGGCTGCCCATGAGGCCATCGAAGACCGGGGGCAATTCACGCTGACGCTGAGCGGCGGTTCGACGCCCATGGAAACGTATCTCCTCCTGGCCCACTTCGATCGGTCGACGCCGGTCGTCTGGCCGCATACTTGTGTCTTTTTCAGCGACGAACGGCTTGTCCCGCCGGACGATCCCCGCAGCAATTTCGGGATGGCCCAGAAGAGCCTTCTGGACCGGGTAAAAATTCCGCCTTCCCAAATATTTCCCGTGCCGACTGAAGCGCCGAGTGCGGCCGAGGCCGCCGCACGCTACGCCGAGACGATGGTGGAATTTTTCTCCCCCTCCGACCGCACGCATCCGCCCCGGTTCGACTTGATCCTCCTGGGGATGGGCGAAGACGGGCACACGGCCTCGCTGCTGCCCCATACCGACGCCCTGGCGGAGGAGAAGTTATGGGCGACATGGACTCCGCCGGACAACGCGACTCCGCGGGTGGAACGGATCACGATGACTTACCTTGTGCTTAACGCCGCCCGGCAGGTCGTTTTTCTGGTCACCGGCGCGAAAAAGGCAGTCGCCCTGTGGGACGTTCTCGAAGGCTGCGCCCGGCGTGAGGATCGGCCCGCGGCAGGCATCCGGCCGACGGACGGCCGGGTGACCTGGATTGTCGATCAAGAGGCCGCCCGTCTGTTGACGAAGAAATAAATTATGGATCCAACGCCCGTCATCCTTCCCGAGCAAGATCCCGCCCCGAGGCAGCCGGTCATGCTCCCCCCCGTCCAATTGCCGGAGCCGTTCACCCTTGTGATTTTCGGGGCGACCGGCGACCTGACGGCCCGGAAGCTGCTGCCCTCGTTGTTCGGACTGTGGCGCCGGCGGTTCCTGCCAGAGCCGTTTGCCGTCGTGGGCGTCGGCCGGCGCGATAAGAACGACGAAGTCTTCCGCGAAGAGGCCCGAAAGGAGATCTCCCGATTCCGACACGATCCCCTCGTGCCGGCCGAGGATTGGAACCGTTTTCTCCAGCGGGTGTTCTACCATCGGGCCGACTTCACCACCGCTGAAGGAATGCAGGGGCTTGCCCGGCGGATCGGGGAATTGGAGTCGGCCGGCGCGCTGCCCGGCAACCGGCTCTTCTACCTGGCGACCGGCCCGGAGCATTTTGAAGGGATCGTCGAGGGATTATCCGCCTCGGGCCTCAGCGGCCGGGAAGAGATCCGGCCCTGGGTCCGCGTGCTGATCGAAAAACCGTTCGGCAGCGATCTGAAATCCGCTATGCTGCTCGACGGTCACGTGCGGCGCTTCCTCCGGCAGGAGCAGATCTACCGCATCGATCACTACCTGGGCAAGGACACGGTGCAGAACATCCTTGCCTTCCGGTTCGGCAACGCCGTCTTCGAGCCGCTGTTCAACCGCCAGTACGTCGATCACGTCCAGATCACGATGGCGGAGACGCTGGGCATGGAGCACCGGCGCGGCGCCTTTTACGATCACGCCGGCGCCCTGCGCGACGTGGTGCAGAACCACCTGCTGCAGTTGCTCGCCCTGGTGGCGATGGACCCGCCGCCCACGCTCAAGGCCGGCGACATCAGCGACGCCAAGTTGAAGGTCCTCCACGGGCTGGTCCCGCTCTGCGGCCACGGAGTCGCCCGGCAGGTCGTCCGCGGGCAGTACGGCGCCGGCGTAGTTCAGGGCCGCCACGTGCCCGCCTATCGCGAAGAAGAGGCCGTCGCCCCCGACTCGATCACCGAGACCTACGTCGCCATCCGCACCGAAGTGGAAAGCTGGCGCTGGTCCGGCGTGCCGTTTCTCCTGCGGACCGGCAAGCGGCTGCTGCGACCCTTCACTGAGATCGCCGTCCAGTTCAAGCTGCCGCCCCTGCGGCTGTTCCGCACCATCGAGTGCGAAGGCGACGTTTGCGAACTGACCGACATGCAGCCGACCGTGTTGGTCTTCCGCATCCAGCCGGACGAAGGGATCAGCCTCTCGTTCCTGGCCAAGCGGCCGGGGATGAACATCGACCTGCACCCGGTCCGCTTTGAGTTTAACTACGGCCAATCGTTTCAACTGGCGCTGCCGGACGCTTACGAGCGGCTGCTGTTCGACGCCCTGCGGGGCGACGCGACGCTGTTCATGCGGTCCGACGAGCTGGAGGCGGCCTGGAAGTTCATCACGCCGATCCTGAAAGTCTGGCAGCACGGCCCGCCCCCCGAGTTCCCCAACTACGCCGCCGGCTCCTGGGGCCCCAAAGAAGCCTCCGCTCTGGTGCAAAACCTCCCCGGCGGCTGGCGCCGGCCGTAGCAAGTTTTAAAAACCAATGATCCGATCTCACCCGGGTGCCGATCGGGCATCGCTTTTCACAGAAGTCGGGGGCGAACTTTTTACCGTCTCAGACAGGAGTAGGGATGGGGGAAAAAGGCCAAGAATGGGCTTCGGGTAGTTCTTGCTAAGCCGCAAGCGGCTTGGATAACGTTAAATTTTCGGCGTGCGATAGACGTAGCGGGTTCCTACCCGGATTTCGGCGTTCACCAGGTACTTGCGAATGACCTCGATAGTAGGCTCCACGCCCAGGCCCGGCGCTTCCGGCAGGTGGATGCGCCCGTCGGCGTCGGGTTGAATGGCGGCGCCACATAAGTCGCGGGCCAGTGCTGACGGCTCGAAGGGATATTCGCAAAGGTCGTCGGATTGAATTCCCGCATAGGGCTGGACCGAAGCGCTTAGGGCAAGGCGGGTGGTGAACGTATGGTTGACGAACTGGACGGCCTTGGTCCGTGCGTAGTCGGCCACTTGCTTGGCCACCGTAATGCCGCCGATCCTTCCGGCGTCGATCTGGATGTATCCCAGGCCGGCGTAGTCGATCATGTTCTTGGCCTGGTGGAAGTTGTGACAGCCCTCTCCGCCGGCAAGTCGAAGTTCGCCGGCCTCGGCGGCCAATTGCCGATACGATTCGAGGGCACCGGAGACGAAAGGCTCTTCCAGCCAACCGGCCCGGCAGTCGAGCAGGCCGGGCAGCCGCTTTCGAGCCGACTGCACATCGTCGCCCCAGACCGTGCCCGCGTCGATCAGAAGGAGGACGTCGTCGCCCAGTCCCTCGCGGGCGGCCTGAAGTTGCCGCGCATCGTCGTCCACGGAATCCCGTCCGAAGGGGCCCCAGCCGAACTTGACCGCCCGATATCCGGCCTGGCGCGCCGACTGTGCCTTTTTCAACGTCTCCTCGGACGTATCGCCGAACAGGAGCGAGGCGTAGGCGGTCTTGGGATAAGCGCGCGGGTAGCCCAGCAGCCGATACACCGGTTGCCCGAGTTTCTTTCCCAAAAGATCCCAGAGCGCCGCATCGATGCCGGAGAGCGTGTGATCGGCCTGGAGCAGGTCGAAGCTATTGGTGCGAACCAGGGCGTTGATGCGGCGGACGTCGTCCGGATCGTCCATCGTTTGACCCAGCACGGAATCGGAGACCGGCCGGCAGGCGCTGTGCGACATCGGGCAATTCCAACTGGCGATGGACACCAGGGGAGCCGCCTCGCACTCTCCCCATCCGACCAGTCCGCCGGCGCCGATCCGCACCAGCAGGGCGTCCTGGCTGCCGTCGCCGACGGTCCGAACGTCGGGCATCGAGAGGTAAAAGAAATCCACGGATTCGATTTTCATATAACACCCGCTGTTTTTACCAAAAGTATACATAGAGGCCGCCGAAAAGGACGGCCAGCAGGAACCACCAGATCCCCACGCGGGAGAACCAGCGGACCTTGACGCCGGAAACCAGCATGGATTGATCCCAAAGGCCCGCGCTCGGAAGCGACCGGCGGACCAGCGGACAGCCGACAAAGACGCCCATGGCGGCCGCCACCAGCGCGGCCGTGACTACCGAGCTCCATGTTCCGACGAGAACCAAGAGCGCCGACGCCGCCAAGGCCATAAACCATCCGGCTGCCGGACGCCGGCGATTGCGCAGGGTGGCCATGATCGCCCAACTGATCAGGTAAATCGTTCCCGACAACACCATAGGATTTTCAAGATTGGCCGGCAAAATCGAGATGCCATTTTCAGCCAATATCTTTCGGACCAGCGTCAGCGGCACGGTAAGCATCGCAAGCCACATGCAAGCACAAGCCCCTCGCTCCGTGGCACTGGACCAGAGGGCGCCGCAGAAGAAGACGACGACGATGGGGGCGGCCATGGGTGCCCAGATGTCTTGGGCATAACGGAAGATGCTTTCCCAGCGCATCACCAAGGGCGCCAGGAGCGCGCCAATCAGCAGGGCCATGGCCCCCGACCAGCGGCCGACGCGAACCAGACGCTGTTCCGACCAATTCACGCCGACCGAATGCCGCACGATATCGAGTGTGACGATCGTTGACGTGGAATTCACCAATCCGGAGATGGTCGACATGATGGCGCCCACGATCGCGGCCGACACCAGGCCGCGCAGACCGACCGGGACCACCGCCGCCACCACCATGGGATACGCGGTATTGAAATCTTCCAAGTGGGGATTGAGGACGCGATAAATCATGCCCGGAAAACAGGTGGCCAGGGGGATGAGCACCTGAAGCCCTCCCGCAAAGAGGACGCCCATCTTGGCATGCCACTCGTTCCGGGCGGCCAGGCAACGCTGGTTGATGTACTGATTGGTGGCGTAGTACCAGACATTGGTCGATAGGGCCAGGAAGAGCAGCGCCATCCAGGGGACCTCGGCGTCGTGGGCGGGAGTGAACAAGTGGGCCCGCTGTCCGCTGCCGAACATGGCCTCGAAATCCCAGCCGATCGCGGCCATCCCGGCAAAGAACACGTAGAGTCCTCCGCCGAGCAGGAGGAAGCACTGAAACGAACTGGTCCACGCGACGGCCCGCAATCCGCCGTACACGGTGTAGAGCCCCGTCACCAAGGCCAGGATCCATACGGCGACTAGACGGTGGATGAATCCTTCCGTCATTGCCTCTAGCGCGACTCCGCCGGTGTAGAAGACGAGGGCAAAATTGACGAGCACGTAGCTGGCCACGGTCAGATACGCATAGATTTTCCGCACCGCAGGGCCGAACCGCCGTTCGAGATACTCCGGCATGGTGGTGATCCGGTTGCGGACGTACAGGGGCACGAAGATCCACAGCAGGATCGAGAGGGCGGGAAAGACGAGCCACTCCCAATTCACGACCGGCATTCCCACCTGATAAGCGTACCCCATCTCGCTGACAAATTGCTCGGAACTGATGCCCGCGGCGATGATTGACGAGCCGATCACGAACCAGGGGAGCCGATTACCGCCGCGGAAGTAGCCGCCGACGGAGGTCTGCTGCCCGCGGCCGGCCAGAAAGCCGATCACGACCACGACGAGGAAATATCCGAGGAAAACCGAGAAATCCAATAAGGTGTACGAGGACCGTGTTGCCGGGAGTTCCGCCTGATCCGCGAGGGCGCCGACAACGGAGAAACTCACCAGCGTGTGCCAAGCGTACATTCCGGGAAAATGCCGTTAAAAGGTAATAGTCAATCCGCCGTCGACCGTAATCACCTGGCCGGTGATATAAGTGGCGTCGGGACCTGCCAGAAAGCTGGCCACGCCGGCGACTTCCTCCGGCTTGCCGGCCCGGCGCAGGGGCAAGTGGTGACCGTCCTCGTAGTTCTGCCGAAACCACTCGCTGTCCAACTCGTTGGTGCCGTCCGGCAGGATGCTCATGGGAGTGCGGATGAATCCCGGCGCAATGGCGTTGACCAGAATTCCCCGCGGGGCCAATTCGAGCGCCAGGCTCCGGCAGAGTTGGTTCAGCGCCGCCTTGACGACGGTGTAACTGCTGGCCTTGATCTCGACCCGTTCTCCGTGAATGGAGGTAACGTGGATCAATCGGCCGCCCGGGGGCATCAGCCCCACCGCCATTCGCGAGACGAGTACGGCGCCGCCCAACATTGTGTCGATGCACGCGCGCCATTGAAGGTAGGGCGTTTCAATCACGTCCACGTAGGAGGTAATCCCTGCACAATTGACCAAGACGTCCACCGCGCCCCATTCCCGGCGGATCGTGCGGTCCATGGCGTCCACCACGGCCGGATCGCTGTAGTCGCCCGGACAGACGAGGTGTTTACCCGCGGGAAGGCCCGCCTCCAGCTCCCGCAGGAGCGGCTCGCGGCGGGCATTGAGGCAGACGTCATATCGGTCGGTGGCAAAACGGAGCGCCGTGGCCCGGCCGATGCCGGAGGATGCACCCGTGATCATGACTTTACGGCGTTTTTCCATCGTTCATGAATTTTAAATCATACGTCCGGTCCGGCGTAGATCGAGACGTGGGTTTCCAAGGATTGACGGGGAAGCAGGCGGCTGCACGTGCCCTTGCCGATCGCGTCGCCAACGCGAATCGGCATCGTTGTGCAGGGTTCGAGGATCACGGTATAGTGGCCGTCGAAGCCGCCGTAGGAGGCGAACAACCAGGCGTACGGGAAGACCGCCGTATCGAAAGCGTACTCGAATTTCAAATTGCGCGAAGGGCGTTTCCAGGCGATCCGGCCGGCGGGAAGATCGAACAAGTAGAAGAAATCGACCGTGCCTTCGTCGGCGGGCACGACGTCCGCCCGCCGCCCTTCGACGGTCGGCCAGGAAAAAGGCTCCGCACTGGAAAACCGCGAATAGGCAAGATCCACGACCTGTGCCCGGCGCGCCGGACAGTCGATCACGTCCCCCTCGGCGACCGCCAACGCGGCGTGTAGCTTCCACAAAAAGTGCCGTTCGGAGTCCGTGGTGTTGGTGATACGGTAGTGGAGGTCTAGATGGGGGCTGTCCGCCCGCAACGTTATCCGTCGGCGGTATTGCAGCCCGCATACCGGAAGCACTCCCGTCAGCAGCAGCGACTCGCCGTCCCTGTGGCACTCCAACCGGCTGGTCCACAATTCTCCATGATCCGGGCAGGCCGCACCGTCGACCGTTTCGGGAACATCGTTGGGAATCAACTCGTCGATGCCGCCGAAGAAATAGGGATCGTACTCGCTGCCGGGCGGCTGCGGCTCCAGACGAAGCCGGGGATTTCTCCAAAGAAAATCGTACCCGCTGCTCACGTGCCGAATACCGACAATTTTTCCGCCAACTTCAGGCGCAACATCGACATCGAGATGCTTCGAGCGGAGACGAACGACCTGCTGACCGTCTACCTGCACGTATTGGAAGAGATCGTCAAGCATACATTTGTCTCTTCAGGATCCCTCTCCCTCGTCGGGGCCTGCAACGTGTCGGAATAGGATGATCCGGACGGGAGAATCGGCGAATCAATCCAACGATTCCGGTAGGAAGCTCTCGCGGGATCGAACGCCGTTCTGCTCCAGCAGCCCGTCGCACCAAATGCAATCCATCATGTTAGCAATCGGCATGAAAAATGTCAATAAACGATCCCTGCACAGACGATTCAATGGAGCAAAGGGAGAAAACAACAACCGCCTTCCCAAGACAACCCGACTTCCAAGCCGACGACCGAACCGCATCCTGTCACCTGCGGCTCACAGGGAAATCCCTTTGAGGCGGTAGTAGAGTCTCAGGCCCATCCGCGTGATCGGCGAGAAGGTGTATTTCCGGTTGGCTTCTTGCACCTTCCGCAAGAGTTCGTCTTGAACAACCTGGCCAGTCGCATCGCCTTGGCAGAATTTTCGTTGCGCCTTTTCACGAAGTTCCATGATCTCCCTGGTGACGTGAACCGGCCAGTCGGGCACGGGGGGTTCGTGGTAAACATGGGTCGGGCCGTCGATCCGGAGGAACATGTCTTTCAGGGCGTGGCCCGCTTCCTCGGAATTCATCGTGCGGTGCGACCAGTGTTCCTGCAGGCCCTGCAAGCCATACTTTTCGCGCTGCTCTTTCCGGCTGAGCGGGCTGAGGGGGGAGATGATCAAGCGGAACAGATAGTACCGGTGATAGGCGTGGGCCGACGAGCCGGAGGGCATGTTCGAGATCCATTGCACGGTATTGTCGATGGACTTTTGCGTTTCTCCGGGGAATCCGATAATGAACGTGCAGAAGGTATTGATGCCCGCTTGATCGAGGTGCGCGAGGGCCCTTGCGGCCGCGTCCAGATCGAGCCGTTTGTTGATGTTGGAGAGGACCATCGGATCGCCGGATTCGATGCCCAGCAACAGTTCGCGACAGCCCGCCTCGCGCAACTGTTCGGCCATCTCCCGGTCGACCATATCGGCCCGCAGCATGGCGTGCCACTTGATTCCCAGTTTTTCCCGGACCATCGCCTGCAAGACGGTCGTCAACCGCTTCTTGTTGATCCCGAAGTTGTCGTCGGTGAAGTAGGCGAACCGGGGATAGGGATTGCGCTTGATCGTCTTGAGTTCGTCGATGAGGTTGGCCTCGCTTCGATATTTACACTTGAACAGCGGGTGGAAATCGCAGAACTGGCATTGGTGCGGACATCCGACCGAACTGAACACAGGCGTCCAGAACGGGAACATTTCCCGGTAGTACTTATGCCAATCGATGATCGTGTCGCGGAGGGCTCCCTCCACGTCGGCCGTCTCGTTAATCCGGTAGCTGCCGCCGTTCGGCAAGGCCAAATTGGGCAGATCGCGGAAGTCTTTCCCCTCGTGGAGGCGCTCGATGATCCGGCGCAGCGTCCCCTCGGAGCTATTGCCGAAGACGAGGCAATCGAAATCCTTATCGCTTTTGGCGTCGATGCCCAAGTACATCTCGGCCAGCGCTTCTTCGGAGACGGGGATGGCGCCTTCGTTGACCAGGCGTCGGGAGTAGATGCCCTTTTCGACGCCGATGCCGCCGGCGACGATCACCACGCCGGGCAGCTCTTGCTTGATCTTCCTGGCGGCTTCCCGATAGAGAGGCGCCGCTTCAATCCCCCGGGCCCAGGTGGTCGAAAGAGCGACGACCCTCACGCCGGACTTGCCCAATTCCCGCAACCGGTCCCAGCCGCTTTCCAGGCAGGGAATAACCTCGAAGGAGATGCCGCAGGACTCGAAGTATTCCTTCAGCAGGTACGGCGTAAGGACCGGCTCGCCGCCAAAATGGCGCCGCTGTTCGGCCAGCCGGTGCGAAAAGCCCAGGGATTTTTCGTTGCCGACGTATTGCCGCAGCAAAGGAATCGTGGCGATTTCTCCATCGATCCACAGACGCAGGGGCTTGTAGAGCGAGGGATCACCGGTGTCGGTTCGGGGCTCGAGCCTCACGATAAATACTACGTCAATGGATTTGTTGGTCATGGTTTGCACTTCCTATCGTTCCTACGACGCCGCGCGACGGTGGACCGGAGCCAGGGTCGGCGCCGGGACCCGGTGACGGCGCAACTGCTCCCGGCGGTCGATCCGCAGCCGCTGGCCGTCCGATTTGACCGCCAGGTACATCGTGATCAGTCGCATGGGCTCCTGTTGGCAAACCGAGATCTGCCATCCCGCGCGAACCATTTCCGCTCCCATTTCTTCCTCGCTCCGCAGCCGCACGTGCCATGAAAGACCGCGTTCCAGAAATTTGGTCTGATTGCGGTGGTTGCTCTGGCTGATCAACAAGGTACCTTCTGAGCCTGTGGAACGGTGAAGTTCGGCTAGAAACCGCGCCAAAGCTTCGTTGGTGTGCCGACCGACGTCAAGGTACTCGGTAAGGCCGTGGCAGACGGTGACGGCCGCCCCGTCGAAGGGAACATCGAACCGCCGCCGGGCGGTTTCGACAACCGCCGCCAGGTCGCAGTCCTCGGCCGCGGCGCCCGAAATGAGAAATCCTCTTCCCTGAAGCCCGAAGGTTTGTAACACCCGCTGATGCTCCGCGGTGGCCCGTTCGTCCTTATCCACGCCGCAATAGTACACGTCCCGTTTTGCGGCACGGGCAATCACCTCCAATTCGAGGCTCCCGTCGCCCCCGCCCACGGCCAGAACGAGTGCCGGAGAATCCGGGGGCTGGACGTTCAGACAAACCTCCAACATCCACTGGGCAATGGTACGGCGGTTCCGGATGGCCTTGATCCCGGGAGACTGCATGATCAGGCGGTTGATGAAGTCCCCGCGGCGCTGGAGGTCCTGGTACTCATACATGGCACGAAGGGCCCGGAACGACCCGCCCTCTCCCTCGGAGACGAGCAGGCGGGCCAACTCGCCCCGGCTGCGAGAGAGAATGCTCTTCGTGGCGTTGGGAAAGGCGCCCATCAGCCGGGCCACAACCCAGCGATTCCACAGGCTTCGGGCCCAGGAATCGGCTTCCAGCGGCGAGCTCACGCCGTACTGCTCTTTCCACAGTCGAACGAGACGGTTCATGCGCAGACACTCCCGGCGGGGATCTCCATGCTCAAGTGGGGGACGGAGACCGCGAATGAGTCATGACGCTCGAAAAGGTTTCCCACGCGCCCGATCGCCGCGTCAACGACTCGGGCTTTTGAAAAAACCCGACACATGACGTTCCTTCTCTTCGTGAGCATCGGTTTCCAAGTGGGGGAGCCAACCGCGTCCAATTACATTCCATTGATTATACAAAGAATTTGGCGGTCATGCCAGCATTTCCTGCGGAAACGCCGTGTTTTCTTGCA
The DNA here is from genome assembly GCA_016936015.1 of Pirellulales bacterium. Taxonomy (GTDB): domain Bacteria; phylum Planctomycetota; class Planctomycetia; order Pirellulales; family Thermoguttaceae; genus JAFGPV01. The sequence goes on along the minus strand of JAFGPV010000051.1, from coordinate 10,873 downwards.
CTTCCCAGAGATTGAATCCTCCCTGTTCTGATCAGAGAAAATCCAACGCATACGGAATTTGGGCAGCGCAACCGCGCTTTAACGCATTGCGCCAAGAGAACCCCCGCTGCGGCCGGAACCCGCGCAACTAATTATAGATCGCGTTCGCGCAACCACCCCAGAATACGCTCGGCAACCTTTTGCCAGCCCGGCTCCAACATCATGTCGTGAGCCATGTCGGGGAAGACCTCCGCCCTGGTGTTGTAGGCACGGGCCGTCGCCTGCTCTTCAGCGACGGAAAAGACACGGTCGTTCTCGGCAGCCAGGATCAGAAGAGGCGTCGTGACCTTCTTCGGATGCGGCAGCGCCAGAAAAAGCAGCTCTATCTCGATCAGGAACGATGCGTGGCCGAGACGCTGAAAATGGCGATTGACTTCCTCCGCGGACATGTCGGGTGAAAAGAAGGAAACCTGCGCCAACTCCGGCGTCGATACCACATACCAGGGATCTAAAGTCAGATGAGACTTAATGAATGCCCAGGGAGTTCTGAGGAGTACGCGGAGCGCAAACTGGTAAATCCCCGTAACGGGAATAGAAGCCAGCAGGATCCCCGCGGGTGCCGTGTGGTTTTCCAGATACCTCTGGATAATATATCCTCCCATTGAATGCCCAATCAGAACCGGAGGGGCGCGCATCTTTTCGACGATTTGAGTGACATCGGCTACGTAATCCCGGGCTGCACTGTGCCAACGAAGATTGTGACGGCCTTTGCTGTTGCCGTGTCCGCGGAGGCTGACGGCGTGCGACTCGTAGCCATGCTCGGCAAAGAAGGGTTGAAATTTCTCCCAACACCACGCCCCATGCCACGTGCCGTGAACAAAGAGCAAGGGAGTGGGGCGGGGTTTGTCCTGGGGATGGTGTGAGATAACCTCAAGTTGCATAGTATAAAGAAAACACTCCGCAGGCTGGGCCCGGCCTTCCGTTCTCTCTCGGCTGATGAGAGAACCGGCCGTAACCCAGCCTGCGGATCCACTACGTGGGTGACCAGGGGAGATTCTATCACAATCCAGAGAGCATGGCGAAGGGAAATCGCTCGAAGGGAAAACTCCGGTCATAACGCCTTGCGACGACTGAGACTGAGCAATCTGTCCCCTCTCCCGAAACCTTTCCCCAGTAGGGGAAAACGTGGAAAACCTGTTGATGGATGCGAACAACCGGAGGAGAAAAGACTACTGCCCCTTCGAGGGAACCGGCGATGTCGCCGCTGCGGGGGGGGGATTCCGCTCCATGGTTCGAACTGCCGCCTCCGAGGTGTTTGCCGCCCTGCGTAATACGAACAATACCTGCTGATTTTGTGGAGCGGCGCCTTCCAATGCCAACGAATTTGTTTGCAAAGATTGTCGAGAGCGAACGGATTGTTGTACTGTCGGCGAGAGTCGCTGGAGAGCTTCCTGGACGGCCGCGTCGCCCATGACCGACGAGCTTGCCGTATCGGCCTTCTGTGCATTGACGGATCGTTGCGATAAAGGAATGCGCTGGGCGAAGTTGGAGTTTTGTAGGGGGGGGATTTCTTGGACGGCTGGAATTGAGAGAGGACTATAGGCCGGAGTTTTAGGGGGAAGACCGGCCTTCGGTGCGGCTTTCCCGGCCGGCTTTCCCGCTTTTTCATTGAAGGCCGCTCCGGCCGCAATCCTCCCCGAGACGCTTTGGCCGGACTGCGCGGCGAGACGTTCCTCCTTTAAACCCCGGTTGAAGTGAACTAATCGTCGCTGCTGAGGCACATCCTGAGTGGGCATCACCTGCACGGCCGTAAAGTTTTTCACGTCGGAGTTGATGGCCTGCAACAGGGATTCTACCTGGGCGGGAGGCGCCTCGACGTAGACCAGGTCCAGCGGAGGCATTTCTTTCTGCGTTTCATAGGCGAGGACCTCCGGAGGCGCCGTCACAGCCGGTTGCGAGGGGGCATTTTTCGCATCATGGGAGGTGTCGGCCAATTCCTCTGCCGCCGGCTGATCGGCATCGACCAACGGAATTCTGTTTTCCGCCAGAAGTTTCTCAAAGGGTTTCTCCGATTCCGCCTCGGGGGAAATATCGCATTGCACGACCAGCAGTCCTTCGCCGGCAGAGGGCTCCGCGGGAACCGTGCCGGCGTGGACTTCACCTTTCCGTTGAATTCCTCCCATTCCTCCCCTGGCTCCGAATCCGAAGTCAAACGAGGATTGTGATCCTTTGCTACTATCCTCGGCGGGCAGGGGCTCCGCTCCAAAGGCTTTAGACCTCACGATTTCCCGGCCGGCGGTTCGGGATGGGCGCGAGGCCGCCTTCGCCGAATACGGTGGGGCGCCTTTGGCAGGAGGGCTCGCAGGTTCGCAAAAGGTGTAGTCGGATTTAGGCCTTTTTTCCCGATCCGCGGCAACGCTCTCGGCAGCCGCTTCACTGCCCCGCTTAAGTTCCGTGGTTTTTTTGCTCTCATCTTTCCGGGCAACGATCGGGCCGCCGCCGGGGACCGGTAGTTCCCGCGGCTCGGGGATCACGATCCAAAGCAACAGCGCGACCGCCACGACAATCCCGGGCCAAATCCACAGGCGGGAATTTTTCCAGCGTTCGACAAACGGCCGCGGCAAGACCGACGGCGCGCCGGTCGGCGGCGCCGGCTCGGTCAGCATCCGCTGCTGGGCAATCCGCAACACCGGCTCCCGCAGGTCCTCGGAAAGCTTCTGTGCCGATAACGATTGCAACGTTCTGCTGACGGCACGCAATTCATCCAGCAGTTGCCGGGCGGCAGAATTTTCGGCCAGCAGCCGTTCAAACTCCGCCTGCTCGGCGGCGGTCAACTCGCCGTCGAGATATGCGCTGAACAGTTCGTTATCGGGCAATCCGGACATCTTCGTACTTAGGGTGCGGTGGACGGTGATTTGACTGACTTACGTTTCTTGATTCATCCCTTATCCGTCATCGATCTTTACCGTGTTTAATTGTTCGCGGAGTTGGAGGCGCGCGCGGTGCAGTCGGCTGCGGACGGTGCCGACGGGCAACTCCAGAATTTCGGCAATGGTTTCGTAGCAGCACCCGTCGATCTCGCGCAATACGAGGATCGCACAGTGTTCTTTGCTTAACTGGGTCAAGGCCCGGCGGACCTGACGGCAGCGTTCTTCCTGTTCGAGGCGCTGCGGGGGACCGTCTTGGCGATCCATGGCTTCCCCTCCGCACGATCCCGGGCCGCAATCCGCGTTCAACGTCGGCCGGCGGCGACGGCGAAAACTGACCGCCACGTTAAAGGCAATCCGGTACAACCAAGTGTAAAAGGCGGAATTCTGGCGGAAGGTATCGAGCTTGACAAAGGCTTGGACGAGTGCCTCCTGGACAACGTCCCGGGCGTCTTCGGCGTTTCCAACCACATGGACAACGGTATTGTAAAGCCGATCCTGGTACTTCAGGACCAGTTCCCCGAAGGCCGCCGTGTCGCCGGCCAAAGTCGCCGATATCCGTTGTACGTCGTCGTTCACCGCCGTCTCATTTTTTTGGACGCACCGGGCAGGAATTTCGTTCCCTATTGGGATTTCATAGGAAGGAATATACGGGGAGGCCTAGATGGCAATTTCAACCTGAAAAACAACTTTTTCTCATAGGACACGTCGATTTTCCCGTACTTTTGAGTGGTTGTCAACCCCCGAATATTTTTTGTAAAATATCCATATTGCATAAAATAGTATGCACATTAATATTGACAATCAAGAAAAACCTTAACACTTTAGCCGCTTGCAGCGGTTGTTGATGGTAACGGAGGTAATTTACCTGTTTTTACGTATTCGGAGAGTGCTTGGGCAACCGTGGCAACGGGATCGAGGTTGCGTTGCTTGAGGGTACGATAGACGCTCATCAACACGGCGTGCGTTTTTGCGCCCTGCGGGCTGCGGTTACAATAACTGTTTTCCGCATAATCACGGCCCGGCGAATGCTGCGTTCGCCGTGATTGTTGTCGAAACGAACGTCCGGTTGATCGAGAAACGTAAACAACTGATGCTGATGCCGCTGCAGGCGTTTGATCAGACGCTTTGCCTGGGAATCCTCCCACGGCATCTCGATCAACTCTTGCAACCGCGCATCCAGCCGGGCGCGACGCGTGGCGAACTCTTCGGCGGTCAGGTCGTCGCGCTGACCCAACCGGATTGCGTCGTGGATCAGCCGTTTGGCTTTTTTGGCGAACTCCGACCAGTGCGGGCCGGGACGCTTGTATTGCTCGACCGTCAGGAAGTCGCGCAGCAGATGCACCAGGCACAACTGACGCCGCGCGCAGAGCACCTTGTTGTAAGCGCCCCAAAAGTCGCTGACCAAGGTTCCCGAAAATTCCTGGGTGAAAAATTTCATCAGGGCCGGACTACCCCGGCACTTGTCGATCATAAAATAGGTAAGATCGGCGGCCGCGAAACACCACAACCAGTGCGTTTTGCCCATCACCCGCCAACTCGTCTCGTCGGCGTGCAACACGGCCGACCGCAGGGCCTCGTGGCGGATCGTTTCGTACCAATCTTCCAGAATTTCCGCCAACCGCCGCCACTGATCGCTCAATCCGCCCGAGGTCAGCTTGATCGGCAGATGGAAATTGAAGACCTCGATGATCTGCGAAAGGGTGTTGCCCAGGGCGTAATGCAGCCAAGCCGTCAAGACCAGGACCCGATTGCCCAGCGTCGAGTTCGGCAGGGCGTCCGGCACCACCGGCTCGACGCTCTTTTTGCACTTCGGACACCAGTCGCGATAGATCGTATGTTCGGTGACTTCCGCCTTCAAGTTCTCGGGAATGTCCTCGACGCGCCGCGTGCGAACCCGATGACATTTTTTCAGCGGCGTACCACAATCGGGACACCGTTTCAACCGATGCTCCTCGCGCCGGTCGATTTGTTCCGGCTCTTCCGCGTCTGGTACGTAAAATCCTTGAAGACCCGTGCCGGGAGGCTTGTGGCCTCAAATTGATCGTGCGCCGCATGCAATTCCCGGCCCAAAATCCGCTGCAAACGGGCGTTTTTCGCCAAAACGAACACGTAATCCACCCCGTACTCTTCGCACCAACGCATCAATGGTTCCCGGCAGAAACCGCTGTCGCCACGCAGGATGATCCGTACCGCCGGCCACTGGCGGCGGATCCGCTCGGTGATCTTTGCCACCTGTTTCACCGACCCCGCCGCGGCGTCGATGTTCGACGGCCGCAACCGAGCGCACAGCAAATACTCGCCGCAAAAGATGTACAACGGCAAATAGCAATAGCTGTCGTAGTACCCGTGAAAGAACCGCCCCAACTGATGGCCGTGGATCGGGTCGTCCGTGGCGTCGAGATCCAGCACGATCTCCTGTGGCGGCTTCGGTTGCATCGCCAGATACATCTCGACAAAGAATCCTTCCAAATCGCGCTGCCGGGCCACCACCTTCTTGTAACGACTCGTGGCGTCGGCCCCCGCCGGTGTCAACTCCAGCCGGTTGAGCGTGCTCTTGCCCGCCAGCGATTTCCCCCGATCCCGCGGACAACGACGGTCCCGGCCCGTCGGATCATTCTTGCCGACCAGCACCGCTAGGAGTGGGTCGTAACGCAGCGTATCGTGGTCGTTCAGGTCCTCGTAGCCCAAAGCCAGGGCAAAGACCCGTTGCGTCAGGAGTTCGTAGACCGTGTGTTCGACCAGATCGGGGGCGCGGTAATCGGTAAAACAAGCAGCTAATCACCGCAGCATGCCGGTCTTGGCCTCCACCTCCCGCAATAGCAAACCGCCGGCATCCGAAGTGATTGCCCCGCCATCGAATCGAGCTGTTACCAGTCGGTTCCCCCAGCCCTTGGAAAAAGAATTCTTTTCTGCTACACTCTATAACCATCGGGTTGCCTCCTGACGTGGGATGAAAGTGTCTTTCTACAAATCAACTTATCCCAAAGAAGGCAACCCTTTTACAATAGGGGTGGTGAGAAATCCGGATTAGGCGTCGCCGCCGGTTGCCGACAGTTTGGCGACGGAGTTATCCGTTTCTTCGGGAGGCGGTTCCGCCTCGGTATTCAGAATTCTTTTCCTCGAGAAAAGCTCCGCTTGCAAGGCCGCCCTGGCGGCTTCGGCATCCCCGTGAGACGACCAGGACGTCGGCTCCGACGGCGTTTCTTCCGGATCTTCCGTAATGCGCCGCCTGTTGCTTCGGCCAAAATACACCGCCACGGCAAAGCCGACGCCTAGATTCAGCAGGGCTATCAGAAAGATGTAGAAAATCATTTAAAAGTATAGAACAGCGGCTGCGAGAAAGCCCCTTAATTCTGTAACGCCTTATCCGAAATATCTTTGCGGCACCAGGCGCCGGGCCAGCGGACGCACTTGACGGCCCGATAGGCGTTGAATTTGGCCTGGGCGAGGGTCTCGCCCAACGCGGTCACGTCGAGCACCCGACCGCCGGCGGTGACCACCCGGTCGTCGCGGACGGCCGTGCCGGCGTGGAAGACCTTCACGTCGGGCAGGCTCTCGGTGTCTTCCAGGCCCCGGATCGGATGGCCCTTCACGTAATCGCCGGGATACCCTTCGCTGGCCATTACCACGCAGACTGCCGGCCGCGGGTCCCACTCCAAGCCGCCGATCCGTTCCAACCGCCCTTCAACAACCGCCTCCAGCACTTCCAAGAGGTCGCTTTTAAGACGCATTAGCAACGGTTGGCACTCGGGATCGCCGAAGCGGACATTGTACTCCAACACTTTGGGGCCTTGCTTGGTGATCATCAAGCCGGCGTAAAGCACGCCCCGGAACGGCCGCCGCGAACGCTTCAGCGTATGGACCGTCGGCACGAGGACGTGCTCTTCGATCCAGTGCAGCATCTCGCTGGTGACCAGCGGAGCCGGACAGTAGGCGCCCATGCCGCCGGTGTTCGGGCCGGTGTCGCCGTCGTGGGCCGGCTTGTGATCCTGGGCCGGCGGCAAGGTCAAGATCGTCTGCCCGTCGGTGATGGCCAATACGCTCGCTTCCTGCCCGTCGAGCCGCTCCTCGATCACCAGCCGATCGCCCGCCACGCCGAAGATTTTTTGCCGGGCGATCTGTTCCACAGCCTCCAGGGCCTGCTGCCGGCGGGAACAGACCACCACGCCCTTGCCCGCCGCCAGGCCGTCGGCCTTGACCACGACCGGCACGTCCTCGCGGCTGCGGAGGAAATTCAATGCCTCCTCGGGATCCGAAAAGGCCTGATACTCCGCCGTGGGAACGTCGGCGCTGCGGAGCAGATTCTTACAAAAGACCTTACTGGACTCCAATTCAGCGGCGTTTTTTCGAGGTCCGAAGACCCGCAGCCCCGCGTCCTCCATCGCATCGACCAGCCCGGCGGCCAGCGGCGCTTCCGGCCCGACGATCGTCAGCCCGACCTGCTGGTCGCGGGCAAACGCAATCAGCTTTCCGAAATCGTCCATTGGCAAGGCGACGTTCTCGCCCTCGATGTCGGTTCCGGCGTTGCCCGGCACGACGAAAATCCGCTCCGCCCGGGGGCTTTGCGAAATCTTCCAGGCCAAGGCGTGTTCCCGGCCGCCGCTGCCGATAATCATCACGTGCATGAAGCGTGTCCTGCGAGTACAAGGAGGAAAGTGATTCTATGGCACCGGTGACTCCCGGGAAAGGGGGCCGGGCGGATAGCCGCTTTTTATAGAGTGAGATGGCGGATTCCGCCCTCCCCCGGGCAAACAACTCCATCGGATATTAAGGATCAGAAAAGAAATGTCAGATAGCCGGCGGCTAACCGCCGCTGGGAAGCAGAGAAAATCCCCGCGGCGGCTGTTAGCCGGCTATTGATCCCAACTTTGCTTTTCTGATCCTCGATAACGGATCATTTTCCCCCGGCGGCGTCCCGTGCGGTGGGGTAGAGGGCGAAGTCCCAGAGGGTCGGGCCAAGGATCGAATCGGTGATCAACAGGCGGACCCGGTCAGCGGTGACGGGGGGGAAGGAGACGTCGACGCCGGGGCCGCCGATGGTCTTGCCTTGGTAAAAGGTCTTCCAGCCGCCCTGCCCGTCGGGGACTTGAAGCTCGAAGGCGCGGATGGAGTCGTTGAATTCACTGAGGGTTGCCCGGGCGAAGGTCTTGGGGCCGCCGAGGTCCACCTCCAGCCAAGCGGTTTTCAGGTCGTCGTCGGTGGCCCAGCGGGTGCCTTCGAGGGTGACGTCCATATCGACGGCGTGCTGAGGCCCCCACTTGTCCGTTTCATTGTGGTAGACGTTGGAGGCCTTCACGGGACGGCCGATAAGCAGCGAATCCTCAACTTTTTCGGGATGTCGGATCAACTCGGCGATCTCGATGAACCGCTTGACGGTCTCGGGCGGAATCCGCCCGGTTCGGTCGGGCCAGGCGTTCAGCAGCAAGTTGGCGTTCCGACCGACGGTCCGTCGATAGACTTCGTACATCTGCCGGGCTGGCCGGATGTCGTCTTCCGGGCCCCAAAACCAGCGACGCTGTCCTATCCGATCGCACACCTCATCGGGGATATAGTATTTTTTCCCTTCGAAAGTGATCCGCGGATTGTGACCCGAGGCGGGCGGCACGGTTATCTCGCCGTTGTTGATGTCCTTCGGCCAGATGGCGACGGGCTTCAAGGAGAGGGATTTGCCGTAATAGGTCGGCTCCCGTTTTTCCACGAAGCTGCCGTCCACGAAACCCTGATTGTGTAAAATTAGGCAGTCGGGCTGGAGCGACTTGCAGTGGGCGTAGAGCCGCTGGAGCGCGCCGGCCATATCGGGCCCCAGGTCCCAGGGAATATCGAACCACAACATGGTGATCGGACCGTACTGAGTTAAAAGTTCCTTCATCTGATTGTGAACGAACTTTTCATACACTTCCGGCGTCATTTTCCGGATCTTCATGTGCTGCCGGTCCCAACCGAGCGAGTAGTAGAATCCCGGCTTCAAACCGTGCTTGCGGCAGGCCTCGACGAACTTTTTGACCACGTCGGTTTTATTGGCGCTGGTGGCCACGGTGTAGTCGGAGTAGGCGCTGGGCCAGAGGGCGTGACCGTAGTGGTGCTTGACGGTCAGCACCATGTACTTCATGCCTGCCTTTTTGGCGGTGCGGGCCCACTGATCCACGTCCAAATCGGTGGGCGCATAAGCGGTGCTCTCCGCCGGCGTCCGGCCGAACTGGTCGCCGACGAAGGTGCTCAGTCCGAAGTGGATGAACATGCCGTACTTCAGGTTTTCCCAATCACGGAGCACCTTGGTCGGCTCAGTCGCCACGCCAGGGGCGTTTTTCGGCGGTGCGGCGCAAAAACTCCGGGATGCTATCAGAAAAACGAACAGGAAAACGAGGCAATGCCGCATGGTCTTCTCTCCTGGGGGGATGAGCGATTCATTTCGAGCAAGAGGAACGACGGTCGTTCCAGGAATTATCGCACATCCGGGACAGAGAGGCAACGCGAAGCCCGGCGTTTTGAAAGAGCGCAACCCGGGAAACGATTTCCCCCCTGAAAAGAAATTTCAAGAACGGGGAGGCTTAAAAGACGTTACTTGGATCCGATGTTTTCGGTGAACGGTTGATCGTGGCCGCTCCCCTTCCAGGTGAGAGGAATTTTCACGTCGTCGCGCGGACCACCCACTTCAAGCGTCAGGCCGGAAGTCTGAGTCGTGGCGTACTTTTTGGGTGCATACCACCGGACCGCTGTCTCGCCGATGTTTTTACAGCCGGAGACTTCGAGGCGATGAGTGCCCGGCAGGCAGCCGTCGTTATCCTCGTAGGTTTTCAACGTGAAACGGCCGCCGGGGCCAAGGACCCCGGTGGCGGTGCGGCCGGTCTGCGGCACAACGCGGATAAAACCCACTTCCAGCGGCCGGCCGTCGATCAGCACCTGGCCGGAGACGGGGACCCGCTTCGGCCGGCCGTCGCCGCAGCCGGCCAGCAACAGGTACCCGAGCGCCATCCACGTCAGCAGTGAATGCCAAGGCCGAATAGAAATCTGAATCCGGTTCATAATTCGAGGTTGTTGATGTTCGGTTCGCGAAATTGTTCTCTGGCGTAACGGCGCCGCCAGTCACGGGTGGAGAGGGCCTGATAGATCTCCAAATTGATGTTTTCCGAGAGAAAGAAGACGTGGCCGTCGCCGAAGACGAAATTGCACCCCCCACGATGCATGCTGGCAAAGGCGCCGTTCTGCTTCGCACCGTCATAGGTTACATATTGAGGATCGCCCGGGGGAGTATTGACGGGATTCTTCGTGTAGCGTAAACAACGATACCGGCTCCCACTGAACCAAATGCATTTCGACTCCTCGATGTCAGGTTTAATGACCTCGCCGCAGAGGAAAGTATAGGACACGCCGTCGATGATTTCGCGGCGGAGAACCTTTCGCTTGTAAAAAAACACGCCGTCGTTGTCATACTTGGCATCAAGACCGCCGCCCATTCCCGGGCCGTATACGCCGCTGCACATGGCATAGTTGCAGGTGGCCATTTTCCCCCACTCGGAGTCATCAAACAACAGGCGAGCGGTATCGGAAGGGCAGACAAACACCGGCGGACGCTGTTCCATCACAAATCGGTGTTGCGGCGACACACTGTAGTGGTTGTATATTTGAAAGGTATCCAGATCAATCATTTTCCAGAGCGGCTTCAATTCGAGATAGGGCAGGAGATACACAAATCCACTGGCCCCGATCTGCTTGTCCCTGTTACATATCTCCGGACCACTGCCGTCGCAACCCGTGCGGCCCGGGGGAAAGACCTTCATCGCCGCTTCGTAATTCCCGAAGGCCAGACCGATTTGTTTGAGGTTGTTGGTGCACTGGGAGCGTCGGGCGGCCTCGCGGGCGGCCTGGATCGCCGGCAGCAGCAGCGCGATCAGGATGCCGATGATGGCGATCACTACCAGCAACTCTACCAGGGTAAAGCCGCTTGTGCGACGCGTCTCAGCTTG
>JAFGPV010000008.1 GCA_016936015.1 Pirellulales bacterium | reverse complement strand
TCCTTGCTTAAGGCCAACGGCAGTAATCCTTTCCGCCGGCTCCTATCATAGCAAAAATGTGGGTAAACTTAAGGCTAACAGCCGCCGGCTACTTGACAGTTATGCTGGATCTTCTCTTCCTCCCCGGTGATTTTCAGCCAGCGCTGATAAAGTTGTTCGATGGCGCTCGCCGCCGGGCGGCCGTCCCAGAGCGCCACGCCGTACCGCAACGTTAGGGATTTCCCGGCCTCGATCCGCAGAGGCTCCTTCCACAGGTTCAGCGTCGCCGCCAGGTAGGCGAACGGCCGCATGGTGAAAAACCTGTTCGGATGCCGGGGATTTCGGGGATGATCGAACAGCGCCACAGTGACCGGCCTGCCGTCGACGGCGGACCGGTAGGCGCACCATCGGGCGGACGTGAGCCGCTCGCTGCCGCGGACCGGTTCGCTTTTCGCTTTGTCTGAAAAGAAAAATTCTCCCGACCGGTCCATCGAGGGGACGAACCGCATCCCCAGCCCGAAAAAATGATCGCCCGAGAGTTCCACGGCCGCTTTGCCGGAAGACGCTGCCAGTTGTGAGCGCCAAGTCATCAGCGTGGCGCCCAGGTCAGCCGCGGCATAGACCTCCAGGCGCCGCGCTTCCCGGAGTACGGGCCGGTCGGACATCGGACCCGTCCAGTTCAACGTCTGCTCGAAACCCGCCCGGGACAGGCCGTCGTGCACTGCCGGCGGAAACTCCCGGAGGCGCCCCGGCCGTTGCCGGCCGCAGTCGGGATTCTCGCTCCAGAAGTCGAGGCCGTCGGCCTTTAAGGCGAACATCAGGCCGTGATGGTGCTTATGGTCGGGAACGTGGTCGCGGAGGATTTGCACGCCACCGGGCGTGAATAACCGCTGCACGTACGGTTTGGCGGGTGCAGGCTGAATTTGATACTCCAACGCGGGCTTCTGGCCGCGGAGAATCTGCAACTGCCCCTCGCCTTGCTCGAGCTTCAGCGGCATCGACTTTTCCGCACCCCCGGCGGCAGCCGCCGCGGCAAACAACCACACGATGCATCGGGTGAAGAAACGGAGATGATTTTTCATGCTTGGGTAAGCTGGCTGAGATATTTCAAACTGCGTTCCGCCTGATCGACGGTTCCGCATTCGACGCTGAAGACGACGTCGCGGGGGGCGGTGCGGCAGACGTCGATCATCTGCCGCCAATTGATCACTCCTTCGCCGCAGGCGCAGCCGATGGGCGTGCCGGCGACTTTCCCGCGTTCCGCTGCCGATTGTTGTAGGGAAATGTCCTTGGCATGGAGGTGGATTAGCCGATCTTTCACGTGTTCCAGCCACGCGGCCGGGTCCTCGCCGCCGAGGTAGCTGTTGCCGGTGTCGAAATTGATCCCGATGACCGGCGAATCGACCAGGCCGTAAATCCGGTCCAGGCCCTCCGGGGTCTTGCTGTACTGCTGGTGCGGTTCCAGGCCGATCAGGATCCCCCGCGGTTCGGCGACGTCGGCCGCTTCGCGCAACACGTAGCGCATCAGGACGTGATCCTCCTCGACGGTGGTCCAGCGGGGCTTGGCGCCTTCGTCGGTGTTGAGCAGCGGCGCGCCGCATTCGGCGGCGAAACGGATTGCCTGCTTGAGGTATTCCAGGCTGATCTCCGGCTTGCAGAGCGGCACGTGGCTCGAAAGGCCGGAGAGCCGGACCCCCGCTTCTTCGCACGCCCGGCGGACCCGGTACGGATCGTCCAGCAGCGAAACGCTGTGGAAATAGCCCGCCTCGCTGAGCAATTCGCGTCCCCAATGGACCATCGGCTCGACGTACTGGTAACCCAACTCCGCGGCCTTGGCCACGCCCCACTCGAACGACTTATCTTCGTGACGCACGAATTCCAGGTTCACGCCGAAAAAGATCTCTCCCATGACATCTCCCGGTGAATTGGGCGACCCCTGATGATGCTCTCCTCCATGATAACCGGAAGTCCGAAGACGCGTCGATCGTTATTTTAAAGTGAAAGATTTTGAACGTCGCGTCGGGGGGTGGTTTTCGGAAGAGGACGGTTGACGTTACGGCATGGCCTCGACATAACTCATTGCATGAAAAGACTTTATTTTGGCCGGACGGCCTGATGCATTGCGAGGTGAGAGAGAGAGATAAAAAAACCTGCCTGCCGACTGACGTCGACAGGCAGGAAGGAGGTGGATCAATACTCCTTTTTCCCCCGAGGGGGCAACTTCGTTTCATTACTTCCGGCGTCTTGCCGCGAGGAAAACGCCCAGGCCGGCCAGCGCCAAAAGGAGCATGGTGCTTGGCTCGGGGACTCCCTGCGAGGAAGCCGCCGGTGCGCCGGAGGGCGGGGGCACGCCGATCGACAGCGAATTCACGCTGATGCTGGAGGCCGTCAGCGAGGCACTGACCGTGCCGTCGCCGACGCCGAGGTCGCCGTCGCCGTAAACGACGCCAACCGTGGCGGAGGCGGAGTTGACCTGCAGCCTTCCCGCGTTGATTGCGGTATCGCCGGAATAATCGATGGTGCCGGACAGAGTGAGCATTCCGGCGCCGTCTTTGGTCAGGCCGCCGCCGTCCGCGCCAACCACTTGTCCGGTGAAGGTCAAGGGATTGGCGGTTTCCACGGCGCCGCCTCCGGCGCCAAGGGTCATGCCGCGGTCGGTGGTTCCCTCCGTCGCGCCGGTGTAAGCGAGTTTGGCGCCGTTGGTAAACACCAGGTTGGACGCGGCCGCGGGGGAAGCGCCCAGGGGTCCCGGGGTCCCGCCGGCGGTAATCGCGTCTATGCTCACGGCGCCGCCGGTGATTTCCGTGGGGCCGCTATAGGTGTTCGTGCCGGAGAGGGTCAGGGTCCCGACGCCGACTTTCGTCAGGCCTCCGGAGGCGTTTCCGGTGTTGGTGGCGACTGGAAAAGAGTAGTAATCCGCCGGGGTGGTCGGCCCGCCGCCGATTAAAGAAACCATTACGTAGCCGTCGGTGTAACCGGTGCCGGGATTGGTGACGACGATTTCGGCCACCTCGCCGTCGACCACCTTGGCATAACCGGTGGCGCCGGTGCCTACGCCCAGGGTGTCGCTGAAGAGGACGACCGGGGGACCGAGATATCCTTCGCCGCCCTGGCCCGCGGGAACGGTAACGCTTTGGATTCCGTTACCGGCGGGGGGGGCGAGCAGGTTCTTCGAGATGGTGACGTCGAAGCCGTTGGTGTCCACCGTGGCGCCTTCGTCATAGACGGTAGCGTCGAGGCGCATGAAGTCGGATTGGTTGGCGACGGCCTGCAAGGTGCCGCCGTGGAAATTCAACTCGGCGGCGCCGCTTCCGGGATAGATGTACTGGGTGGCGAGCAGTCCGCCGCCGGTGTCCATGGCGCCCAGATTGACCACGCCACTGCTGCCGGCGACGTTGCCGATGATGGTGCGATAGGCGTCGCGATACTGGCCGGTTCCGGCGACGGTCAGCACGCCGGAGCCGCCTTTGCCGACCTGTTTCGTGGAGCCGGTGCTGCTGAGGACGGCGGTCCCGCCGGTGAGATTATACACCCCGTAGGAGCCGGCGTCGTTGCCCAGGACCACGGCCTGGCCGGGCAGGAACGTGCCGCCGGTTTGATCGACGACGCCGATGTAGGATCCCCCGATGTAAACGGGATCGTAGATGTAGGATTCGGCGGTGCCGTTGGAGAGGGAGTAATAGCCGTAGGCGGTGCTGGCCGTCGGGGTCGAGGTGACTGCTCCCCCAATGTGCCAGGCGCCCACGGTGTTTTGGGCATTGCTGGTCGTCGTATTACTGTTGGTGCTGACGCACTTGATCGAGCCGCCGGATTGGTAAACGGCCCCCGCGGCGTCCTCCGCTTTGCCGATAAACAAATCGGAGACTTCGAGGGTGCCGCCTTCGATATTGGCGACGCTTCGGCCGGTGGAGCCTTGACCAAAAGTGACCTCCACGCCGGGAGCGGTGGAAAACCGGGCGTTGCCCTGGAGCGTGAAATCGCAGGTTCCATTTTGGCCGAAATAGGCGTACACCGCACTGGAGGCCGCCGGATTGAGCGAAAACAGGCTGTCGCCGGAGAGGGTCACGGTGGCGGACGAGCCGGCGAGGTTGCCGAACTTGACCGTGCCGTTGAACTCCAACTTCGAGTGCCCGGACATGGTCAGGGTCGCGTCATTGACGCACCCGTACATGGGAGAGTGATTTCCGAATCGCCCGTTGGTATGGGCCATGATCTCGGCATCGCCGGACAATTCCACGACGGAATAGCCGTTGCTGCCGTCGCCCTCTCCCAAGCTGATGGCGTTGACCTCCAGTTTCCCGCCGGTCATTTTCAGGGTGGAGGTGGTCCCCGCCGTGACGTTCATCCCGACGTACAGATTGCCGTCGACGCCCAGCTTGCCGCTGGTGATTTCCAACGTGGCGTCGTAATTGGACTCGTCACCGACGACCAGCCAGGAACTCTGTCCGTCGGAGGCGTCCGGCTCCATTTTATAAACGGAGGCTGCGCCGCCGTTAAGGACCATTTTGCCCTGTTGGACGTGGAGGTCGGCATGGGTTAAGGTGTTGTACCCCGGATTCGTCAAGGTCAGCGTGCCGGCGCCTTTTTTATTGAACGAGGAGAGGCCCTCGCTCTTGATCGGGCCGGCGAACGTCAGATCGGCGTCGCTTTCGATCGTGCTGAGCTCATCTTCGGCGGGATTGTTGCCCTTGACGGTGAAGCCGCGGGCCGTGACGATGTTTTTCACGCCGGCATAGCGGAACGTGCCGTTGAGGACCAATTCACCATCGCCGATGGAGAAGTCGGGGGCCTCGGAGGCGACCGTAGCCCGGTCCTGGACTTCCAGGACGCCGCCTTTCATCACGGTCGGGCCGTCGTAGTCGTTGTCCGGATTGGAGAGGACCAAGGTGCCGGGACCAACCGTCGTCAGGCCCCCGACGCCGGTCACTTTTCCGCTGAGGGTCAAGGTGTCGTATTCGCCGCAGACTTGGACGAAGGCGTTTTTCGCCAGGGTCACCTCGACCTGGATCTCGTGGTTGCCGGCCATGTCGAGGATCTGGCCGTTGGCCGCGATCGTGGAATCGAGCGTGATCCCCTTCGGATCGCCCGGATTCGTCTTGATGGTGTACATCGAGTAATTATTGAAAGTCAGCGAACTAACCGTTACGTCGCCGCTCAGATTGACGTCGCCGTAACTCTGGCCGGCAAAATAGGCCCGCTGATCCGTGGAATTCGGGACATATCCCGGCAGAGGCGTCGAGCTGGGATTAATAACCCAATTGGCCGCGGTGTTGTAGTCCGCTCCCGAGACGCCCTTCCACTGGTTGGATTCGGAGAGGCTGACCAGCGTGGCGGTAACGTTCTTGGAACCCGGGTTGTGTTGAATGCCCGGATCGTGGAGGGAAGGCAAGTAGGTGACGACGTCGGGCGCGATGACGCCGTCGACCAGGGGGAGGACCGTAAGCCCGGTGGCCGTGCCGGTATAAGTCAACAGCGTGATGGGACTGCTGGGAAACGAGATAAGTTGCGTGGTATCCAGCGCCACGGTCGTAGTGCCCGTGGGAACAACGTTCCCATTGACGGCGACCGCGCCCGCCGTGCCGTAGTAATCGGAAACGAATGCGAGGACGGCGCCGTTAGCCAGGGTCAGGTTGCCGATGTTGAGGTCACCGGCGAGATAGGTCGGATCAAAATCGCCGGGGGCCACGGTTCCGCCGGCAAGGACGCTCACCGCGGGCAGAGGGGCATAGGAGTAGGCAATGCCGCCTAGAACCCCTTTGGCCTGGACCTCGATTCCGGAGGAGGCCAAGGAACCGGTGCTGGTGACGATCAGGGCGCCTTCTTGGACGACCGTGGATCCGGTGTAGGTATTGGCGGCGGTGGTGCGTAAAACGCCGCTGCCGAGTTTGGTTAATCCGCCGGAAACGCCGGTTAACGGCGCGACCAAGGGTTCATTCAGGGTTACCCAATAACCGTTGGTGTCGATTTTCGCGCCGTCCTCCAACACGTTTAGCTTCAGGTCCACCGTCGTTTTGGCTCGATAGACGAAGTCGGAGCGGTTGCACTTGGCCTGCAAGACGCCACCGTTGAAGTTTACCGTGGCGATGGAGGATCCCGCCGAGTCGCAGTCGGCCTTGATGTACGTGGTTTGGTACGTTCCGCCGTTGAGATTCAGCGTTCCCGTGCTCAGCGACTTGGCATTCCAGCCGATCGTCGTGGAACTGTTGTGGAGGACCGAGCCGCCGTTGATGGTGAACGTACCGGTGCCGCTGGCGGAATTGGCGATGGCAATGGGTTCGGCCATGCCGGAATTGTGGATGATCGTTCCGCTGTTGAGCGTCAAGGTGCCGGAGGAGGGATTGGCGGCGTTGCCGGTCTGGCCGACGCTGAAACCTTGGTTGAGGATCAAGGTCGGGCTGTCTTCGCCGGTTCCGATGGTCAATTCGCCCGTTCCGCCGGCTTGCGAGACGTAGAACTTTCCGTTTTTCAGGTTGAGCACGGAATTGCCAGTCATGGTCATCTGTCCCGTGGCGGAATACCTGCCGACGACGAACGATCCCCCTTGGAGATTGTTGTATTTGTTGAGGGTGATCGAGGAGTTGACGCTCATTTCCAGCGTTCCCAGGACGCCGGTGGCGCCGTAATTGTAACCGGCGCCTACGAAAAAGTTGCCCGTGCCGGAGAAGGCGGCGTCATCTTCCATGGTCATGGTGCCGTTGGCGGTTTCGCTTTTTCCCGACGTGATGATGCCCACATACGTCGAAGCGTTGCTGGTGTTGATTTGCGCGTCGTCGGTCATTTCCAGGGTGCCCGTGCACGAATCGCCGATCCGGAAATCGCAGGCGGTCGGCTGGACCTGATTGAGTTGGCTGGTGCCGGACATTGAGTAGGTGTTGGTGCCGTTGTAGCGGCCCACGTGGAGCCAGTAATTCAGGTTGAGCGTGCCGGCAGCATGATTGATGGAGCCGCTGCCCGTGCCGGGTTCCGCATTGGCGCCGAGATAGAGATTGCCGATTGTATTGGGCACGTCGGCGGTGATCCAGGCGGCATGATCGTTTTGGATCCAGACCGAGTCGCTGGCCGCCGGGACGTCGCCCGTGTCCCAATTGGTTCCGTCGTTGAAGTCGCTGCTTCCCGGCGGCACATTATCCTCGGTGTCGGTCCAATACACGCTGGCGGCAAGGAGGGGCGTCGCCCAAACCAACAAAGCCGACAGCAAAAACAATCGCATAGGTGTCATTCGGATCATCATGGGTTCCTTTCGGTTAGAGCGTAATGCGTAAAAACTCCCATTTCGGACAGGAGGGGGAATCACCCCTTTCCAAAGACCAGGTCAGTCCGTGCCGGGGGACGGCCCATGGCAATCGGATCAGGGACGGCATCCCCCTCCTGTTTCCGTCAGTTCTCTTTTCTGTTCCGACAGCACAAGAGAATAACCAGGGGACGTGCATCGGATTCGCGGTGTAGGACTCCGGGAGGAAATACACCGCAAAACCGTTCTTTCCGCGGGAAAAGGGACGTCCGCCGCGCCGGAGCGCCGAACTTCCGCCCTTTCCGGATCCCTCCGGGAAACCGCAGAAAACGCTCCGTCTCGATCCGCAAAAAGGCATCTTCGGGGAGCAAAAAAAATTCACCCCGACAAAAAGCCGCGTTAGTACAACTACTTATCATATTTCACATATGTGATAGCTTCTATGACATTTTATGTCTTTTTTATTGATGTTTTATTACGGACTCATTCTTGCCTGACCCGGCCCGAATGCCTTATGACCTGAACGTCGTCGCTGTGCACGAACCGCCGCCGGCGGGAAACCACAGCGCTTCCGGCGACGGTGATGGCTGTCCCAAATGCCGCAACGGGAAAGGGGCCTCGAAAAAGGGCGGTTGCCGCGGCGGCATGGTCCCGTCATAACTCTTTGCACGAAAAGGACTTTATTTCGGAAAATCGGCATGATACATTGAGCCGAGAAAGCAGCGGTTGCCGGAGGTTTCCAATCGCAACAGGCATCACATGCTTCGACCCATTTATCAGGAACACGGCAGGACCTACCTGGCCGACACGTGTACGCCGCTGGTGACGGCGGCCCGCGGCAAAGCCGTCCGGCTCTCGGCGTTGTCCCGGGGACACTATCCCGGCCGGAAACTGCCCCGCGGCGCCTTGCCGGGACTGAAAAGCGTCGGATATTGGGATGCCGTGGCGGAGCAGGATTGGGGACTGGATTGGCACCGGAACGAAGGGATCGAATTCACCTTTCTGGAGAGCGGCAGCAGCCGCTTCGCCGTGGATCAGAAGAAGTATTCCCTGCTGCCCGACGACTTGACGGTCACCCGGCCCTGGCAGCAGCACCGGGTCGGCGATCCGCGCGTCGGCGTGGGACGGCTGCACTGGGTGATCCTGGACGTGGGCATCCGCCGTCCCCATCAATCCTGGCGGTGGCCGGCGTGGATCATCTTGACGCCGGCCGATCTCCGGCAACTGACGCTCTTCCTCCGGCAGAACGAGCAGCCCGTCTGGCACGCCGACGTCCACCTCCGCCGCTGTTTCCAGCACCTTGCGCAGGCGGTGGACCGCGACGTGGCGGGCAGCCAGGTTTCCAGGCTGGCCGTGCTCCTGAACGAGCTTTTTCTCTCGATCTTGGAGATCTTCCGGGGACGGAAGGTGCGGCTGGACGAGTCGCTCTTCAGCGCGCGGCGGACCGTTGCCCTGTTCTGGAACGACCTGCGGCAAAACCTGGAGCACCTGGGCGGCCCGTGGAACGTGACGGGCATGGCCCGGCACTGCGGCATGGGCGTGACGCACTTCATCCGTCAAACGAAACAGATCGCCAACGTCACGCCCGCCCGGTTCCTGCTCCGCTGCCGCCTGGAAGCCGCCGCCAAGCTGCTCCGTCAGTCGCCGGCCGAGAGCGTCACGCAAGTGGCCCTCCGCTGCGGCTTCGGCTCCGGCCAGTATTTCGCCACCCAGTTCCGCCGCGCCTTCGGCTACTCGCCCCGGGCGTACCGGCAAGACCGGACCGTTCCGGAGTGAAACGACTTCCTACTGTCTTGCCCCAGTCGGAATCGGAAATTTCGTCGCGGCGGGTTAGTATTACCTAAAGTGAAGGAGGATTCCATGAGTGGCAAGCAGCGCAGATCCTTTTCGGCCGAGCAGAAGGCGGCGGACATGGAGGTGGTGTTGCAACGCGCGCGGGAAGCCTTCCGGACGAGCGTCCTCAGTTCATCAGCGACAACGGGCCGCAGTTCATCGCCAAAGCGATCCGGCGATTTCCTGAACCAATAGCCGTATGAGTGGCAATATGCATTAAAAAGTCCGATGGTCTTCAACGATCCGTTCGTAAACCTGAAGATTGTTTGCAGTGAAACGAAAAAACTTTTGGTCCTCTTCTGGGGTAGGTGAAGTCTGAAAGATCGCTATTGGGTCAATTGATCGTGGTTATGGTCTGGTATTAGCGTGCCAAGGTAAACCTCGCCGCTGAGTCGGCCCAGGGCGTCGTAGAACCAGTCGATTTGCGTCACCTGGGGTTCGGTCCCCAACAAACAGTCTTGATCGACCTGCGCAACCGTCCGTAGTAGCTTACCGGACTTTGTATTAAGATTGCCCAAATGACTCATGCATGCCATATTTGCTGGTTGCCACTTATTTCCACCTCTGAAGACGAATAATCCCGAAAGTCATATAAACCCATGTGCCATCAATACGACCGCAATAGGTTCCTTGCATGTCACTTAATTTGCACGCAAGGGCGGTCAGCTTTAAACAGTCGGACTCGTCGCAGGATATTTTTCGAGTTGTCAAGGATGGTATCTTGTGTTCTTCACCATATTTCGCCACGACCGTTGCGCATCGGGCCAACGACTTCAACACGGATGGATTATCCCATGTCCATAGCCACGTACCGTATTTCTTATTGTAAGTGCCGATGATCTGCACGGGAGCGATAGCCTTCATGCCGTCCGGTCGTTGAAAAACAATCGTTCCCGCATCCTGGTCAACATTCCACGTCACTTCGTCAAAATGGACGATTGCATCGACCGCGGTGTTCTTGGCTTCCATCTCGGCCATTGCCCGTTCAATCAGTTTTCGCTCTTCTTCCTTCCATTTAAGCTTTCCCATCAGGTCGTCTCCTAACATGTGTCAATGAAATAAATGCTACAGCCTAAGTGGTTCCCACCTTTTATTTATTTCCGACGAGTATTTTCGATTGTCCTTAATCCGCCACTCACCTTTGATATTTATCATCTCATACTTCATTTTCCAGCACCAGTGGCGTATCTGTTTTGTTTCGATGATCACCTTATTGGCTTTTTCGGTTACTGACACAATGATCTCGTTTTCAGGATCGTAGTCTGTTGGATCTCCACAGGAGTAGCCTGGATCTCGCAATCGCTTAGCCTTTGTGCCTTGCTCACAGTATTTCTTGAATATCCTTTCAAGTTTCTTTCGATCATTCTCGAATATCCGATTATATTCCTCCTCAGTAAGAGCCTCCTCATCAATGGATTTATCCTGTTGGTATGCTTCAACTTCCCATGTATTCATCTCGGTAAAGAAAGACAAAAGACACTGTACGGCAGGATGATTGTGATGTTGCATTATTGCATCCTATTTTAACATGAACAAGTCTTACTCTATTAAGATTTTGTTGCGGAAAGCTCTTTTTTTCTTTCGGAACTCTCCGCAGTATTGGTGTGACACTGACCGCCAGATCTACCCGCGGCAACTTG
>JAFGPV010000007.1 GCA_016936015.1 Pirellulales bacterium | reverse complement strand
GCCGGCGGCCGCTAAACGGAACACAACCTGCAATCCTGATCCCCATGAACGACAAAAAAATCCTACGGGTGGCGGTCCTCGGCGGCGACGGTACGGGGCCGGAAGTGGCGGCCGAGGGCGTAAAAGTCCTCCAGGCCGTGGCGAAACTGGAAGGTTTTTCCCTCGAAACCCGGGACTACGACCTCGGCGGCGACCGGTTTCTGAAGACCGGCGAGATTTTGCCCCCCGCGGTGCTCGAAGAGTTGGGACAGTTTCCGTCGATCCTGCTGGGCGCCGTCGGGCACCCGGACGTGCCCCCCGGGATCCTGGAAAAAGGATTGCTCCTGTCGCTACGGTTCCATTTCGACCAATACATCAACCTCCGCCCGGTCAAACTCTACCCCGGCGTCGAGACGCCGCTAAAGGATAAAGGCCCCGACGATCTCGACTTTGTGGTGGTCCGTGAGAACACCGAGGATATGTACGTCGGCATGGGCGGTTTCATGAAGAAGGGCACCCCGGACGAGGTCGCCACGCAGTTGGCCGTTTACACCCGCAAGGGCTGCGAACGCTGCATCCGCTGGGCGTTTGACTACACCCGAAAGCGGAACCGGAGGAAACGGCTGACACTGGTGGCCAAGACCAACGTCCTGACCTTCGGGCACGACCTCTGGTGGCGGACCTTCCAGGAGGTCGCCGAGGAGTATCCGGACGTCGAGACCGACTATAACCACGTCGACGCCTGCTGCATGTGGATGGTTAAGAATCCGGAATACTACGACGTGATCGTGACCACGAACATGTTCGGCGACATCATCACCGACCTAGCGGGGATTCTGCAAGGCGGCATGGGCGTGGCCGCCGGCGGGAACATCAATCCCGAGCCGGGCGGCACGAGCATGTTCGAACCGATGGGCGGCAGCGCCCCGAAGTACACCGGCACGGGAAAGATCAACCCCATCGCCGCCATCAGCGCCGCGGCCATGCTCCTGGAACAATCCGGTCATGATTTGGCCGCCCAGCGGGTCTTAAAAGCCATCCAGACCGTGACCGGCACGAAGATGAAGAGCCAGGCCGCCGGCAAGATGGGCTACACCACCACCGAGGTCGGCGACCTGGTCTGCGAGGCGCTGTGATGGCTCCTTGAGATTCTCCCAGAACTCCACCCAACACCCCGCAATGGCAATCACGGGGGTGAGAACCGCCGGTGACTACCACCGCGATTGCCATCGTGGGGCGTTATGACGATCCATGACGATTCAGAAACATTGCGGTCTTGCCTCTCTGTGGGCACTCGCGGCGGCGGTTATGGTATTGCTGGGATCGCTGCCGGCGTCCGCTCAGACCGCCGGCAAGATTTCCTCGCGGACGACGGAAAAAACCGTCGGGGTGCGCGATTTCCGTTCGCCGCACTTTCTCGTCCACACCGACCTGGAACCGGAGGCGGCCCGGGATCTGCTGAAGCGGCTGGAGACGATGTTGAAGTTGATCGCCGCGTATTGGGGCCGGCCGCCCTCGGGAATCATCGAATGCTGGGTGGTCAAGGACCTTCAGGCGTGGCCGCCAGAGATGCTGCAACAGTTCGATCCGCAGGGATTGGCGAAAATTAAGGAAGGGGCGGGCGTCTCCGTGGGGCAGACGCTCACGCGCGGCAACCGGTTTCTCGCCAAGGCCCGGGTGTACGCGGTGGCCCGGGGCGGCGTCCCGCAGCACGAGGCCGTCCACGGCTATGCCCAGCAGACCTTCGGCCGGACCGGACCCCAATGGTACGCCGAGGGCATGGCCGAGATCGGGCAATACTGGCAACCCGGCGTCAAGGGGGTCAACGCCGTGGAGGGAGTAATCCGCTACCTCCGCAGCCAGCCGCCCAAGCCGCTGACCAAGCTGATCGTCAACGATCAGCGGATCGGCGGCACCTGGAAGGATTACGCCTGGTGGTGGAGCTTCTGCCACTTCCTGGACAACAATCCGAACTACAGCGCGGCGTTCCGCGCCCTGGGGCCGCAACTCCTGGCGGGCAGGGACACCGGCTTCCGCCAGGTCTTCGGGCCGCGGGCCAAAGAGCTGGAGTTCGAGTATCGGTTCTTCCTCGCCCACCTGGAACGCGGACTGCGCTCGGATCTCTGCGGCTGGAATTGGAACAAGAAGTTTATCCCGCTACGCAGCTCCTCCTCGGCGATTACCGCCACGGTCAAGGCCGGCTCCGGCTGGCAGCCCTCCAGTGCAATACTCCAAGAAGGCGCGGAATACTCGTATAAAACCACCGGGAAGTGGAAGGTGGGCAAGCCCCCGCAAAGCGTCTCCGCCGCCGGCACGGCCGACGGACTCGGCCGCCTGGAAGGCGCCGTGCTTACGGAATCGGAAACGGAATACGCCCTGAGCAAACCGTTCGACCTGGGAGAGTCCGGCACGTTCCGGTCCCCCGCCTCCGGCAACCTCTACCTCCGCTGCAAGGTCCCCTGGACCGACCTGCCCGACGGCGCCGGCAAGATCACCGTGCGGATTCAACTTTCGAGCAAAAAACCATAAGCCGCAGTTCCCGCTACCGAAGGCGTTTTTCTCTGATTTCTTGACATGCCGTTTGCAGGTGTTATAATATAATGCAACAGAAGGGGTATTCCTCGTGCCATTCTACTTTTTTCTATGGAACGACCAGATCGAGGAGCACCTCCGGGAGCATGGAGTAACGCCGGACGAATACGAAGAAGTGGTGTGCGATCCGGACGACGTGGACCTGAGCTATTCATCCAACCGTCCCGTCGCCTTCGGCGAAACATCGACCGGGAAATACCTGGCTTGCATCTACGAACTTCTTGACGAAGCGACCGTGCTCCCGATCACCGCTTATGAAATCGAGGAATGACATGGTGAAACGACACGCAAAACGACTTCGTCGCGAATTGACTCCCGAAGAGAGACAGCGTTGGAAGCGGGCCAAGGAAGAGACCGAGAAGCGGAAGGAAGAGATCCTCGTCAAGGGTCGGCGGCTGAAAGCGGCCCATGACCGGGCCAATGTGGCAGTCCGCGAGGCCTTGAAACTCCTGAAAGCCGAGCGGCAGGCTCAGGGTTTAAGCCTCTCCGACGTCGAGAAAAAAACCGGCATCGGCCGAGCCGCCCTCTCCCGGTTGGAAAACGAAGCGGAACTGAATCCCACCGTGGTGACTTTGACCCGCTACGCCGAAGCCCTTGGGAAAAAAATCGTGGTATCCTTCGATTGATTACCTGTATTACTCCGACAAACGGATTACTCAAAAGCCATCTCTGCTCTTTTATCTATCCCACTCGCTGAATTTCTGAATAATTCACGAATGTTAAAATTTACCTTTTTCTATTCATTCACTGGAAAAGTTGATGAAACCACTTTTTACGGTCCACATCGGTGAATACCTGGTTGGAGCCCACATCGAACAGACGTATCCCCGCTGGAATGTCTGGATTCCTTCCAAAGACACCGGCATCGACCTCCTTTTAACGGATTCCAGAAACCAGAAAACAGTGTCCTTGCAAGTTAAATTCTCAAAGGACTTCAGCCTCACTCACGCATCGCGGTCTCCACTTCTCCAAAGCACTCTCCTCGCAGCCGGATGGTGGACTCACGATCTGACGAAGATCCAAAAATCGAATGCTGATTTTTGGGTCTTTGTACTTCCTTCCTTCGTGGAGAAAAAACCAAGCTTTATCATTCTGCCACCAAAGACTCTGCGGCGTCGGTTAAAGGACATTCACGCCACGCCTAAAAAACGCATTCACTCCTATTTCTGGGTCACAAAGAGCAAACGGTGTTGGGAAACTCGGGATCTATCCAAAGGAGATCAAGAACTCCTCGCCCTTGATCGGTTTTCAGATGATAATCGAGACTTCACCACGTTTCTGAATGCCTGGAAGCAAATTGAGAAGAAATTGAAATAGGAATCGAGGGACATCTTATGTAACTCCACCCTCGAACCGATCCGATCAAGCAGCCCGCCAATCCATCAAGGATAAGCCCGGGATCCACGCGAAGTGGGTTGTGTTTCCCGTGACCAGAACACGGCGCGTCTCCAGTGCGGTCGCTGCGATGATGAGATCGGTATCATTTCGGGGGCGGCCGCTTTGACGGGCTTCTCCCCAGAGGTCCGCCGCCCGCTTGAGGAAGGGAAGGGAGATTGGGAGGATTTCACTATCCTCGGCAAGACGGAGAAATTCGTTTAAGGCGCGAAGGGCCTGGTTTGCACGCAGTCCCCGGAGTATTTCGTAAAAGGTAATCGCAGAAAATGCAAACCGTTGATGCTGGGCCAAATAGCGTTCCGCGGTCTGCATGACTTGCGGATTTTTGGCCTTCAGGATCTCAGACAGGATGTCCGTATCCAGCAGTGTATCGTCCATGGGCTAAGGCAGATGACGGGTGAGGTTGGCTCGCGTATTCAGGTCGCGATCAATAGACTCGATTTGTTCCTCGGTCAATTCGTCGTATACCTTCTTCCAATCGCTTAAGGACTGTGCGGGTCGAGGAGAGTCGGTTACCTGAATAACGAGACGCTGGTTCCGATGCAACGGCACTCCGATGACGTCCTCGAATGCACGGAGGTGCTCCGGATCCAGGTTAGTCAGGTTGATCTCATGGTTGGCTTCCATAATGTCAATATATCACAAAATCGGTGATTAACCAACCGGAAATAAGGGGAAAAAAGAGACTCCCTCCCAGGGCTTCCACCCTGGAAATGGCACCGTCTCTTCGTTTACAATTCTCTTGATGACTCGATATCACCTGCTGAGACATGGATAACATACTTGGGGGCGACTGTGAAAAACTCAAAACCAACCGGCCAATTCACTCCACCTCTCATGCAAAGTCCGCCAGGGGCGTATACCGTCATTGACGGGCGGCGGTGTTTGTATTTCGTGGGGACGGGGTATCTGGGCTTGCAGGGGCATCCGGAGGTGATCCGGGCGGCCTGCGAGGCGGTTCAGAAGTATGGTGTTCATTCGGCCACGACCCGGGCGGGACTGGGCAACTCGCCGCCGGTGCTGGAGGCGGAACGTCGGGCGGCGGAATTCTTCGGCACGCAATGCGCGTTTTGCTTCGCCTCGGGCTATGCGGGAAACGGCATTATGCTGGCCGCGCTCAACGATGCTTTTGACGTGTTGTTTGTCGATGAGCTGTCGCATTATTCGGCGCTCGAAGCGGCGGCATCTACCGAGCTGCCCGGGCATCGGTTCCGGCATCGGGACGCGGGCGACCTGGCCGAGAAGCTGAAACGGCGGCTTCCGCCGGGCGGCCGGCCCCTGGTGCTCAGCGACGGCGTGTTCGCCGCCCGAGGCTCGATCGCACCGCTAGACGAGT
Organism: Pirellulales bacterium; assembly: GCA_016936015.1. GTDB lineage: Bacteria > Planctomycetota > Planctomycetia > Pirellulales > Thermoguttaceae > JAFGPV01. Next base: position 35,024 of record JAFGPV010000007.1, on the reverse strand, counting down.
ACGTGCAGGTTCTGCAAGACTATCCGGAAGGCGTCGTGCTGGTCGACGACGCGCATGCCGTGGGCGTCTTGGGGACGGGCGGCCGGGGGACCTGGGAGTATTTCGGGCTGGCGAAGGAAGGACTGAACGCTTTCGGCGGGCGGCATTTCCTCACGGCCACGATGAGCAAGGCCCTGGGAGGTTACGGCGGCGTGATCCCCGCCAGCGAAGCGTTTCTCGATCGGGTGAAATCGGCTTCGCACTGGTACGACGGCGCCAGCGCCCCGCCGGCGCCGGTGGCCGCGGCGGCGGCGAAGGCATTGGAATTGATCCAGGCCGATCCGGGGCTGCGCGAACGCCTGGGAACCAACGTGCAGCGGCTGAAAACCGGACTGCGGCAGTTGGGATTTGCCGTCGACGATACGCCGGTGCCGATCATCTGCCTGACAATCGGCGACGCCGTGAACATGCGGCGGATCCAGCGGGAGTTGTTCGAGCGGGAGATTGCCGTGGCCTACCTGGCCGCCTACGCCGGCCTCGGTTCCGAGGGCGCCCTGCGGCTGGCCGTCTTTGCCACCCATACGCCGGAGATGATCGACGCGCTGTTGGACGCGCTGCAGCGGATTGCCTGAAATAAGGAGGACAGGCATTCCTGCCTGTCTCATTTTTGCCAGACAAGAATGTCTGGCCTCCTGTCTCTCCTTATTATTGTCTGGCCTCCTGTCTCTCCTCATTCGTCCAGGAACAGCGGGCAGATGTGCCGTTGGTAGAGGTTTTCGGTGACGCCCGCGGCGATCACCGGGGCGTGTTTTTCCAACGCCGCGGTGAAGCGGCCGCCCATTTCGGCAGCCAGCTTGTAGCCGACGTGCAGGAGTTGGCGGAGATGGGGGTTGTATTGGGGGCAGGCCGGCTCGTGGCGGAGCGCCTGGGCAAAACTCTCGCCGTCCCAGGCCCGCACGACGTCGGCACTGGGCAGCCGGGCGCGGTCGATATCGACCACTGAGGCGTACGGGCCGCAAAGTTCGTCGCAGCGGGCCAGCGCCGCGGCGTAGATCTCCTTGGCGATTTCCAGGCCGTCGCCGCCTGCCGCGGCCAGGCCGATCAACTCCTCCAGCCACGTAGTGCCGGCGGTCTTCAGATGGATGCCCGTGTCGAATTGCTTCAGGGCCTTGCGGATCGGGCCGTAGATCGAGAACTTGTCGCTGCCCGAATGGACGCTGAGCTTGAGGTTCTCCGGCAGGCCGAACTCGCGAACGGACCAGGCGATGACGGCCAGGTCTTCTTCAAATTCCCGGCGGAATTGGGCGACGTCACCGACGTAATCGACGCCCTTGTTGAACCGGCCGCTGAACCGCGGGGCGACCGTTTGGACGGGGATCGCCTCGTCCGCCGCCGCTGCGAGGATCAGCAGCATCTCGACCGGCGTCTGCGGCTGGTCGGTCTCGTCCATCGACAGTTCGATCACCGGCGGCGAGTCCTGCTTCGCCTCGGCGACGTGCCGGTAGATCCGCCCGGCCTCCTGCACGGCGGCCAGGAATTTCTTCCCCGCGGCGGCCACCAGCGCCTCGGTGATTTCCACCGGCTCGTCGATCCCCGGGATCGTCAGCCGGCCGACCAGCTTGCCGCACCGGGCGGCGAACCGGCTGAGGGCTTCCGGATCCGTCGGCCGGCCGATCCAGTCGGCCACGTCGAGCGTGAAGAAGTCGCAGCAGTCGAGGAAGGCGTCCACCGTTTTCAGGCCGACGTGGTCGGCGTCGACGAAATACGGCTCCGACCAGCCCCGCAGCCGGACCGCGTGATCGGCCTCGGCGCGGGCGTCCGCCGGCCGGCTGCCGACGATCGTATGCTCGCGGTGCGACTTGTTCCACACCGGGGCGATCGCCACGCCGCGTTGCCGGGCGAGGATCAGCGCGTCGAGCTGAGCGGGGCCTTCGTGGGCGAAACGGTCGCCGACGCCGAGGGAGTATTTGGGCAGTTGCATCTTGTTGGTCCTTTTCAATAGTGTGTCCCTAGCCCCCGGGAGTTCACCGGGGATTATCGAGGGGATTCTGAATCCGGCGGGTTATTTGATTCCCCTTCCTCTTCCTCGCCGGAGATTTTATCCAATTTGCCGGGCAAAACCAAGAGCGCGCGGCAGACCTCGACCAGGAGGACATACAGAAGAAAGAGCAGATACGCTGCGATGGGCAGGACCGCGGAATACAAGAGGATTGATTGAGCCGGGCCAGCGCCGGAGACGGCGTCAAGGGTGGATTTCACGAAGAGCAACACGCAGGTGTAGGCCATCGACAGACACCCCACGGCCACGCCCGTCCCGAAGAGCACCGGTGTGAGCCGAACCAATGATTTCAAAGCGAACGAAAAGACGCCGATCGCCTCTTCTCCCGCCCGAATTTCGGGAGAAACGGAAATCTGAATCGACTCGGGACGCAGGGCAATCATGGCCAGATAGAGGCAAACGACGAATCCCCCGAGACCGTAGAGAAAAAACATCGGTCTTTCGGCCTCCAGGGCGGCGACGATCGTTCCGAGCAGCACGCCGACCGCCGTCAGCAGAAACAACAACGCCGACCAATCCAGAAAAGCCGTCGAACAAACCACGTAGGTTGTGGTGTGATTCAGGCGCTCCAAAGCGGCGCAGAACTTGCCCGCCCCGTATTGTAATACCGCCAACGTGAGAAACACCATAATCCCCACGATCACCGCTATCATCTGGTTGTTCTGGATGGAAACCGTCAAGCCAAACAGCAGGCAGAGCCCCATCCCGGCCAACAGCCCGATCCTTCCCACGCGTTCCATCACTTGTGCCGTCGCCTCGACAAACCGGGAGGGAATGAGCTGCCGGAGGTAATCCAGGAGGACGTCGAAGAAGTGCCGGCCGCCCCACAAGGTTGCTAGCGGCCGGGCGGCCGGCTGCGCGGCGGCGGGCACCGGCGCCGGTCCTGCGGGTGGAGTGACGACCTGCGGCGGAATGGAAATGCCTTTCACCCCGGCCGTTCCGGCGGCGGCCGGCCGGGCCAACTCCTCGAACAGCCCCTGGACGTTCCGCGCGGCCGTCCATTCGGCCAGCCCTTCCCGCCACACCAAGTCGTCGGGCCGCAACTGCCCGGCGGCCGCCAGCCGCTTCAATTCGGCCGACGGCACCGGCCCCTGCTGCTTCTCCCCCCGGGCGTAATACCATTCCACCGGTCCCATAAACACGCCTTTCTACAGATAAGATTTACGGCAATCCCGCGCATGCCCATCATCGCTAAAGCGGGCGGGATTTTCAAGACCGGTCTTAAGACAAATCCCTATCCCTCGATCTTCCGCTGACGACTCGCCGAAGACGGAGAAAGGCGGTAAAATGCCCTGCCGGGTTGTGGTTGCTCGTCGGTTCTTCCTTTTTTTCTCACAGGAGGCCTATCATGGGTATGATGAAAGAATTCAAGGAGTTTGCCCTGCGGGGCAACGTGGTCGACATGGCGGTGGGCATCATCATCGGCGGGGCGTTCGGCAAGATCGTCTCTTCGCTGGTGAGCGACGTCATTATGCCCCCCCTCGGAGTCTTGCTGGGGAACATGGATTTCTCCAGCTTGGCCATTACGCTTCGGGAAAAAAGCGGTGAGGTCCCTGCGGTAGTGATTAGTTACGGGACGTTCATCAACACGGTCGTCGATTTCGTGATCGTCGCCTTTGCCATTTTCCTGGTAATCAAGCAACTCAACCGGCTGAAGCGGGAACCGCCCCCCGCGGCGCCGACCACGAAGGATTGCCCCCGCTGCTTCTCGGCGATCCCGCTGCGAGCCACGCGGTGTCCTAACTGCACGTCGGAGATCGGGGGGTGATTTTCAATTCTGCCGCAAAAGAACGGTAAAGATTCATGTCCGAACGCTTTCTCACGCATCATCTGAACGATTCCGTGACGCTGCACATGCGGCGGGATTTCGCCCGGATCGAGGCCGGGCGGACGGTCGGCGAGGCGCTGGAAGCGCTCCACCGGCAGGCGCCGGGGGGACGAATCGTGTACTTTTACGTCATCGACGGGGAGAACCGCCTGCAAGGGGTCCTGCCGGCGCGGCGCTTGTTGCTCAGTCCGCCTGAGACGCCGGTCTCGGCGATCACGGTCCGCGAGGTCGTTGCCCTGCCGGAGACGGCTACGGTGGAGGAGGCCTGCGACTTTTTCATCCTCCACCGGCTGCTGGCCTTTCCGGTGGTCGATGTTGCCGGCCGGATCGTGGGCGTGGTCGACGTGGAGCTGTACACCGAGGAGCTGGGCGAATTGGAACGCCACGAGCATTTCGACGATTTGTTCCAATTGATCGGCATTCACCTGACCGAAGCGCAGCAGGCGTCTTTGCTGCGGGCCTTCCGCTACCGATTTCCCTGGCTGCTGTGCAATATCATCGGCGGCATCGCGGCGGCCCTGCTGGCCGGGTTTTTTGAAGCGGAATTGCAACGCCTGACCGCCCTGGCCCTGTTCATGCCGGTGGTGCTGGCCCTCTCGGAGAGCGTCAGCGTGCAGTCGGTCAGCCTCACGCTCCAATTTCTCCGCGGCCGTCCGCCGACGCTCCGCAGCCTGGCGGGCCGAATCCGCTCGGAGATGGCCCGAGCCTTGCTGCTGGGATTGGTCAGCGGCGTCGTAGTGGCCTTCCTGGCCCAGAGCTTCTGGGGCCAACAGGAGTTGACGGTCTGCCTGCTGTTGGGGATTGCCTTGGGCATGACGGCGGCGGCCGGCCTGGGCGTACTGCTGCCCACGCTCCTGCGGCTGATGCGCCGCGATCCGCACGTGGCCGCCGGACCCGTGGTGCTGGCCGTCTCCGACCTGCTGACGCTGCTGGTCTACTTTTCCCTGGCGAAATGGTTTTAGCGGGAAAAGAAGTTGGGCCGACTAGCGTTTTTTGGGGAACAGCGGGCCCCCGTAGACCGCGCCGTCGCCGAGGATCTCTTCGATCCGCAGCAGTTGGTTGTACTTGGCCATCCGGTCGGTCCGCGAGGCCGAGCCGGTCTTGATCTGGCCGGTGCTGAGGGCGACGGTCAGGTCGGCGATGGTGGCGTCTTCGGTCTCGCCGCTGCGGTGGCTGATCACGCAGGTGTAGCCGTTCCGCCGGGCCAGTTGCACGGCGTCGAGGGTTTCGGTCAGCGTGCCGATCTGGTTGAGCTTGATGAGGATGCTGTTGGTCACGCCCTCGTCGATGCCGCGTTGCAGCCGCTGGGTGTTGGTCACGAAGAGGTCGTCGCCGACGAGTTGGATCCTCTCGCCGAGCCGTTCCGTCATCAGTTTCCAGCCCTCCCAATCGTCCTCGGCAAAGCCGTCTTCGATGGAGACGATGGGATACTTGTCGACCCAATTGGCGTAGAAATCGACCAGTTCGGCGGCGGTGAGGTCCTTGCCGTCGACCGAGTAGCGTTTTGTTTTCGAGTCGTAGAATTCCGAGGCGGCCGGGTCCAGAGCGATGAAGACCTGTTTGCCCAGTTCGTAGCCGGCCTTCTGGACGGCCTCGACGATCACCTCCAGGGCCTCGACGTTGCTCTTCAGGTCGGGGGCGAAGCCGCCCTCGTCGCCGACGTTGGTGGCGAGCTTTTTCGCATGCAGGACCTTCTTCAGGTTGTGGAACACCTCGCAGCCGCAGCGGATGGCCTCCGCGAAGCTCTCCACGCCCAGCGGCATGACCATGAATTCCTGGACGTCGACCTGGTTGTCGGCGTGCTGGCCGCCGTTAAGGATGTTCATCATCGGGGCGGGCACGACCCGGGCGCCGACGCCTCCCAGGTAGCGAAACAGCGGCAGACCGACGTACTGCGCCGCTGCGTGGGCGGCAGCCAGCGAAATCCCAAGGATCGCGTTGGCCCCGAAGTTCTTCTTGTTCGGCGTTCCGTCCAGTTCGATCATCCGCCGGTCCAGGGCGATCTGATCGAGGGCGTCCATCCCGCACAGTTCGTCGGAGAGCTTGGTATTGACGTTTTCGACGGCCTTGAGCACCCCCTTGCCGAGGTATTTTTTTTGATCCCCGTCGCGGAGTTCCCAGGCCTCGTGCACTCCGGTGCTGGCCCCGCTGGGGACCGCCGCCCGACCGAACGAGCCGTCGGCCAGTTCTACGTCCACCTCGATCGTCGGATTTCCTCGGCTGTCCAGGATTTGCCGGGCGTGAATGTCAACAATGGCAGAATTCATAATTTTGTGTTCTCCTCGGAAAAATTAGGGTTGTCGTCGCGTTTTTTCGCAGACCACGCCCTCCAACGCCCCGGGATGGCAATCCCGGGGGTGGATCGGCGGACTGACTAACTCCCGGGATTGCCATCCCGGGGCGTTGGAATTGCGAGAATCAACGAATCGGCTATTTTGTCCCATCGCACTGCGTCTGACCAGCGGGGGTGGCGGAGTCCTTTTCAGCTTCCCTCGGAGGGGGTACGATAGAGGTTTAACCGGATTATAACCTTGCAGAAAAAACGCCCGATTATTCGATGAGCACTACTCTGTCGTCTCCCGCCGTCCGTGCGGCGCCGCAACCCTTGCCAGAGAATATCCACTCCGTGCAACCGGGTGGAGGCGTTTGTTACCGCATGGAAGCAGCGTGGGGGCGATGGCGGCGGTGGCGGCTGAAGCGGTTTCGGGCCCGCTACGTGCGGCGGATGGCCGACCGGCGGCGCGGCAGCGCCGCGGGCGCCCCGCACGAAATCCTCGATCCCCGGGACCTGAAGCTCTGCCGCAACCTCTGTGCCTGCGACTGGGAACCGGCCGAGAACCCTTTCCGTTGGCGCGAAAAGATCCCCCTGGCCTCCTGGGGTTGGGCGGAATTGCTGATCCTGGGACTGCCGCTTCTGGCGGCGACGGTTCTCGTCGGGATCTATTTCTGGCCCCTGGCGTGGATCCCGGCGGTGGTCCTGGGATGGCTCGTTTCCTTCTTCCGCGACCCGCCCCGAACCATTCCCGATCGGCCGGACGCCCTGGTCTCGCCCGCCGACGGCAAAGTGGTCGATATCACCCCGATGGAAGAGAATGAATTTATAAGCGGTCCGGCGGTGCGGATCGGGATATTCCTTTCCATATTCAACGTCCACATCAACCGCGCACCGGTCGAATCGCGGGTGATCGGGCTGCGCTACCACCCGGGCAAGTTCCACAACGCGATGCTCCCGGTCAGCGCGGTGGAGAATGAGAATATGTGGATTGCCCTGGAGGAGGAGCGGCCGCCGCACCGGCGGCTGATCGTCCGGCAGATTTCCGGCAAGATCGCCCGGCGGATCGTCTGCGGATTGCGGCCGGGAGAGGTCGTCGGCCGGGGCGAAAAATTCGGCATGATCAAGTTCGGTTCCCGCACCGAGCTGATCCTGCCCGCGGCGGAAGATTTACAAATCCTGGTAGGCGTCGGCCAGAAGGTCCACGCCGGCAGCACCCTTCTCGCCCGCTGGAATCCCCCCCCTAATCCCTAATCCCTAATCCCTCTCTTTTCATGCGTCCCCTTCGCACGATCGCCGTTTTTCCCACGTTGCTGACGCTCGGCAACCTGGTGTGCGGTTTTTTTGCGATCGTGGTGGCCGCCCGGGTCGTCAAGCCGGACGAGGGGAGTTGGGTGATCAGCGACGCGCACAACGTGATGATCAGCGGCTGGCTGATTTTTTTGGCAATGGTCTTCGACGGCCTGGACGGCTACGTGGCGCGGCTTTCGCGGGCGACCAGCGACTTCGGCGCCCAGTTGGACAGTCTCTGCGACCTGGTCACTTTCGGCGTGGCCCCGGGCTTCCTGCTGGTGAAGATGTGTCCGCGGTTCGTGATCGCCCACAACCAGACGATCTGGGTGATTGCAGCGCTCTACGCGGCCTGCGCCGCGTTGCGATTGGCGCGGTTCAACGTCGAGACCAGCGACGAGGACGAGCATTTGCAGTTCAACGGTCTGCCCTGTCCGGCCGGGGCGGCGGCCATCGCCGGCTTTGCGATCATGATTTACACCCTGCTCAACGAAACCGCCTTCCGGCAGGAGGCCCGGGAGGTGATCGACGTGGTCTTGCAGCACGTCCTCCCCTACTTTGCCGTCCTGGTGGCACTGTTGATGGTCTCCCGGTTCCCTTACCCCCACGTGGTCAACCAACTCTTCCGCGGCCAGCGGAGTTTCGCCCACGTAGTCGGCGTGGTCTTCGCCCTGATGACCGTGATGCTGTTGCGCGGCTACGCCGTCCCGCTGTTGTGTTGTGCGTTTGTCCTTTACGGACCGGTCCATTGGGCCTGGGAGAAATACGTGCGGCACCGACGGCGGGAAGAGCCGTTGTTTTAAGGAGTCTGCCATGTTTTCCGGAATCGTCGAAGCGTTAGGCGCTGTCGTGGAACTTCGCCCCGAACCGCCGGGGTGCCGGATCGTGGTCCGCGAACCGAAAATCGCCGCGGAGACCAAGGTGGCCGACAGCATCTGCGTGAACGGCTGCTGCCTGACGGTGATCGAAGCGGCCGGCGAGACGTTCGCCTTCCAGGCGGGGCCGGAGACGCTGGCCCGGACGAATCTCGGCGATTTGCAGCCCGGCGGCCGCGTGAACCTGGAACGGTCGCTGGCGGTGAGCGGGCGGCTGGGCGGCCACTTCGTCAGCGGCCATATCGACGGCACCGGCGAATTGTTGTCCCGCCAGGACCAGGGCGATTGGTCGACCTTCTGGTTCTCGGTTCCCCGGCCGCTGGCCCTGCAGATGGCCTCGAAAGGATCGATCGCCGTGGATGGCGTGAGCCTGACAATCGTCGAGAGCCTACCGGACCGCTTCAGCATCGCCCTGATCCCCTACACGCTGGCCGTCACCACGCTCGGCCCGCTGCTGGTCGGCGGCAAGGTCAACCTCGAAACCGATATCCTGGCCAAGTACGTGCAAAGGTTATTTGAGGCGAGAAACTGGAAGGAAATGAATGACGAATGACGAAGGCCGAATGACGAAAGAATGACGAATGTCAAATGAGAAAAACCAAGTTACCCGTTCATAATTACTGTCGTTCAATTTGCAATTTGCAATTTGCAATGGCCAATTTGCAATAATCCATGCCCGCTCCGAAACAGACTTTATCCTTCCTCAAACGGCGTTTTGCGGAGTCGGGCATCCGGCCGCGGACCGGCTACGGGCAGAATTTTCTGATCGATCTGAACCTGCTCGACGTGCTGGTCGAGGCGGCCGAGCTTTCGCCCGGCGACGTGGTGCTGGAAGTCGGGACCGGCACGGGCGGGCTGACGGCGCTGATGGCCCCCCACGTGGCCGCCGTAGTGACCGTCGAGATCGACCGCCGCCTGTTCCAACTGGCCGACGAGGAGTTGCACGGTCTGACCAACGTGACGCGGCTGTGCACCGACGCGCTGCGGACAAAAAATTGTTTGAATTCGGAGGTCCTGGCGGCCGTGGACGCACAACTCTCTTCCGGGGAAATACCCAAAGGGGGACAGTCCCATTTTCTCTGCGAGAAAATTGGGACAGTCCCCAATCGGTGCTTCAAGCTGGTGGCCAACCTGCCGTACCAAGTGGCCACGCCGATTCTGACCAACCTCTTGGCGCTTCCCCGGCCGCCGCGGCGGATGGCGGTCACGATTCAAAAGGAAGTGGCCGACCGGCTGGTCGCCCGGCCCGGCTCGAAGGACTACGGGGCGCTGAGCGTTTGGGTGCAGTGCCAATGCCGGGCGGAGGTGCTGCGGATTCTGCCGCCGAGCGTCTTCTGGCCGCGGCCGAAGGTCTTCTCCGCGTTCGTCCGCCTGGATTTCGACGACCGGCGGAGGGCGGAGGTCGGCGATTACGTCTTCTTCCACGATTTCGTGCGCCGCCTGTTCCTGCACCGCCGCAAATACCTCCGGGCGCAACTCCTCTCCGCGGCGAGGGAACATTTGGACAAATCCGACGTGGACGGCCTACTGGCCCGCCTCGGCCTCGATCCGGCGCTGCGGGCCGAGCAACTCGACGTGGAAACCCTGCTCCGGCTGGGCAAAGAACTCCAAATCCTGTCGAAAGGTCTCTCTGAGTCCAAAGATCAGCCTGAACAAAGCGAAGGTTCCGCCCCACAATAAGATTCTTCGCTTTGCTTCAGAATGACCGATTAGAGACCGGTTTTTTAATTGTCTAAATTCACTGGAATTTAACACGGTTTTTACGTCCCAGGCGATTCCTTCCCCCCCAAAAAAAACGGCCGTCTGAAGACTAATTCATTGACGATCGGCAATGGTTGAATTACTATAAAAAGGAGAAAAACCGACAGGCGGGAACGCCTGTCCTCCGGGCAGCGGATGCGGGAGGCGGAAACCATGCAATTCATCGAAATGTCCGGAAAAACGCTACAGCAAGTCATCAGCGACAACGAGTTGCCGCCGCAGGAGTTGAACCAACTCGGCGTCAACGAGGAGAGCGTGGTCCGCATCAACCGGCAGGGCGACATCGAGCTACGCTGCGGCGACCGCTGGGACGTGATCGGCGGCCTGCTGGGCGAATTCGAGACCCGCATCAAGCGCGAAACGGGCCTGGAGTGGGTGTAACCCTCTTGATAAACACCCTCTTCCTCATTTCCTGATCGGCAATCATCTCTCTTGTCAACGGGCGGAAAGTGTCGAGAATTAATCGGACGATGGACCGTCCTTGCCCACCGATCTGCGAAACTGCGTCAAAGCGGCCGACCGCCGAAGATCTGGCCCGGCGGTTCGGGCCACGCTCGCCGGCGCTGCGGATCTGTCTACCCGGGCTGCTGCGGTTGCTCTCCTCGCCGCAAAGTGCGGCGGCTGCCGAGGGAGCCTTGGGCGGGAGTTTGGGCGGTGGGAAATTCGCCCGCTGCGAGAACTCGCTAGACACCTTGGCCCGGCGAATCGACGCGGGGCTGAACCGGTTCCCGGCCCTCCATTTTTTATGGGCGCTGAAGCTTTATTATGCCGCGATCGTCCGCGGCGCGGCGCACGGCCGGAGCCACTGTAACCGAGACCATTTAATGAGGGACTTTCCGGCCGATTGGGCGGCGCTCTTCCGGTCGGCGTCAGAAGTTGTTTCCCCGGCGCTCCGGGAGGGCTGGCCGGAGATCGGTGAGATCCAGGGCACGGATCTCTTTCAGCGGTTGTATCAGGATTTGATTCCCCGGCCGGTGCGGCACGTCCTGGGTGAGTATTACACGCCCGAGTGGCTGGTCGAGCACGTGCTCGATCAACTCCCGCTGGAAACGATTCCCGACGTCCGCGTCTTGGATCCCGCCTGCGGCTCGGGGGCGTTTCTGCTCGGGGTCATCCGCCGGTTGCGCCGGTTGCCGCATCCGGAGACGTTGTGGCATCGGGTGCGGGGGATCGACGTCAATCCGCTGGCCGTGCTGACCGCCCGGGCGAATGTTTTTCTGGCGTTGGAGGACGTGACGGAAAAGAAAGAAAGGGATCGGCCCCTTTTTGCTGAGCAAGAACAGGGATGCTCCCCGATTGTTCTCGGGGACTCGATTTTAGATCGGCTGGGAGGAACGCAATCAGAGGGTGCCATGCCCACGCTTGCGAGGGCATGTTCCAATTCGGGGCAGACACAACATGCCCACGCAAGCGTGGGCATGGCACCCGGCGCACCTTCGTTCGACGTGATCGTCGGCAATCCGCCGTGGATTGCCTGGGACAATTTGCCGGCGGAATATCGCGAGGCCACGAAGCCGCTGTGGGAGAAGTACGGTCTGTTTTCGCTCTCCGCGACCGAGGCGCGGCACGGCGGGGGGAAGAAAGATCTTTCGATGCTGATGCTCTATGCCGCGGCGGATCGCTACCTGAAACCCGGCGGCCGGTTGGCCCTGGTGATCACCCAAACGCTGTTTCAGACCCAAGGGGCCGGCGACGGCTTCCGCCGCTTCCGCTTGAGTCGGGAGGGGGCGGCGCTTCGCGTGCTCCGGGTGGACGATTTCGTCGAGGCCCGGCCCTTCGGCGACGCCGCCAATTGGACCAGCGTGATCTACCTGGAAAAAGGAAACGAAACGCGGTATCCGGTGAAGTACGTCAAGTGGCGGACGACGCCCGGCAAAGCCGTTTGCGGCTTAGCAGATGACAGCTCCGCGACCGCTGGTGGCGGCTTTCCAGAGGATTATCTCGCCCGGCCGATTGATCCGCAGAAACCGACTTCTCCCTGGCTGTTGTATCCCGACGGAGATCGAAAAACGGAGTTTCCTCACATCGGTCCCTCGCAGTACCGTGCGTATCTGGGGGCCAACAGCGGCGGATTGAACGGCGTCTTCTGGTTGGAAATCCTGGAAAAAACCGCCGCGGGAGTGCGGGTGCGGAACGTCGTCGAGCGGGGAAAATGCGCCGTCGAGAGCGTGGAGACGCTGCTCGAACCGGACCTGCTGTTTCCGCTGCTGCGTTGGAGCGAGCTGCGCCGCTACGCCGCCGCGCCGCAGCTGGCGATTCTGCTGGTCCAGGACCCCGACCGGCGGAGCGGCCTGGACGAAGGGCGCCTGCAAGCGGCGTTTCCCCACACTTACGCCTACTTGCGGCAATTCGAAACGCCGCTTCGCGCCCGGTCGGCCTATCGGCGTTACCAGAGCCGGGGGCCGTTCTATTCGATGTACAACGTCGGGCCGTACACCTTGGCGCCCTTCAAGGTAGTCTGGCGGCGGATGGACCGGCGAGTGACGGCCACGGCGGTTGCGCCTTGCGAACATCCCCTGTTGGGCCGAAAACCGGTCGTCCCGCAGGAGACCTGCGTGCTGATTCCCTGCCTCTCGACTGAGGAAACACACTACCTCTGCGCCCTCCTCAACAGCCGGCCGATCGACGCGCTGATCCGTGCGCTGAGCGTCCGCGGAGGGAAGGGCTTTGGTACGCCCCGGATTTTGGACTACCTTGCGCTGCAACATTTCGATCCCGACCGGCCCTTGCACACCGAGCTTGCCGCGCTGAGCCGCCAGGCCCATCGCTTGCAGGAAGATGGAGAAAACATCGAGGAAGTGCAGCGGAAAATGGACGAACTGGCGGAAAAGGCGCTGTGCGAAAAATCGGTTCTCTAATCTCCCCGACTGTTGTTTAGCGTTCTCCCTTGAAAGGCGGTACAATATATTCTATTGCACACAACGCCCCGGGATGGCAATCCCGGGGCGTTGGATTGAGATGGATTTTTTTGTTTTCAATCGTTCCCGTTGATAGACTCCGCTGAATGCTTATGCCCGAACTGGATCTCCACTTCATCGATCAGGCCGTCGCCCGGCTGGGGACGGCTCGGGCGGCGGTGATCCCGATCTTGCAAGCCGTGCAGAACCACTATCGGTACCTGCCGCCGGAGGCCCTGGAGCGGATCTGTAAGCTGACGGAAATCACTCCCGCCGACGTGACCGGCGTGGCGACGTTTTTCACCCAGTTCCGGCACCGCCCGGTGGGCGAACACATCATCCGCGTCTGCCACGGCACGGCGTGCCACGTCAAGGGGGCGGGCCGGGTGCAGGAGGCGCTCGAGCGGGAATTGGGACTGGGCGACGGCGAGGACACCGACGCCCGGGGCGTGTTCACCGTGGAAAAAGTGGCCTGCCTGGGCTGCTGCACGCTGGCCCCCGTGGTCCAGATCGACGGCCTGACCTACGGCCGACTGGTCCCGAACAAGATCGGCGAGGTGCTCCGTGATTTTTTGGAACGCCGGCAGGCTGGCCCGCCGCGGCGCCGGTTCGACCATTCTCACACAGGCCGGGGACTGTCCCGATTTTTTCGCGGCAAGAAGGAGGCTGCCCCCTTGGAATTGGGCGAAGTCCGCGTCGGGTTGGGTTCCTGCTGCGTGGCCCAGGGGAGCGGCCAGGTTCACGAGGCGATCGAGCGGGTGCTGGCCGAGAGCGGCGCGCCGGCCGTGGTCAAGCGCGTCGGTTGCGTGGGGATGTGCCACCAGACGCCCCTGGTGGAACTGGTTCCGCCCGGCGGCGAGCCGCAGCGGTACGCCCGGGTCCCGCCGGAATCGGTTCCCACGCTGGTGCTGAAGCATTTTCGGCCCCGGGGGCTGCGGCGGCGGATCGCTTACGCCGTGGCGCATGGGTTGGATCGGCTGCTGACCGACGAGCCGGGCGATCCCGTCCGGCGTCACGCCCTGGACGTCCGCGATCCGCCGGTCTGTGCCTTTCTGGGACCGCAGCGGCACGTGGCCACCGAGCAGTGCGGCCGGCTCGACCCGACCGATCTGGAAGAGTACCTGCGCTACGGCGGCTTTCATGCATTAAAACTGTGTCTGGCGGAATTGACGCCGGAGCAGGTGATTGCAGAAGTGCAGTCCGCCGGGCTCCGCGGCCGGGGCGGGGCGGGTTTTCCCACCGGAGAGAAGTGGGATGCCGTGCGCCGAGAATCAAGCGAGAAGAAATACATTCTCTGCAACGGCGACGAGGGCGATCCCGGGGCGTTTATGGACCGGATGCTGTTGGAGTCGTTTCCGTACCGGATCATCGAGGGGATGCTGATCGCCGCCTACGCCGTGGGGGCCGGCGAGGGAATGTTCTACATCCGGGCGGAATATCCCCTGGCGGTCCGGCGGATCCGCGAGGCCCTGCGGCACTGCGAACAGAAAGGATATCTAGGTCAGGGGATCCTGGGAACGGATTTTTCGTTTCACTTGACGGTCCAGGAGGGGGCCGGGGCGTTCGTCTGCGGCGAGGAGACGGCGCTGATCGCCACGTTAGAAGGCCGTCGCGGCATGCCCCGGCTCCGCCCCCCGTATCCCGCCCAATGTGGATTGTGGGGGAAACCGACGCTGGTCAACAACGTCGAGACCTACGCCCTCGTGCCGTGGATCTTCCGCCACGGTGCCGCCGAGTTCGCCCGGCTGGGCACTCCGCGCAGCAAGGGGACCAAGGTCTTCGCCCTGGCGGGCAAGGTCCGGCGCGGCGGCCTGATCGAGGTGCCCATGGGCGTGACGATCCGGCAGGTTGTCGAAGAGATCGGCGGCGGCGTGGCCGAGGGGCGGACCTTCAAGGCAGTGCAGGTCGGCGGCCCCTCCGGCGGCTGCGTTCCCGCCGCGCTGGCCGATACGCCCATCGACTTCGAGGCCCTGGCCGACGTCGGGGCGATTATGGGTTCCGGCGGCCTGGTCGTGCTGGACGATAGCGACTGCATGGTCGATATCGCCCGGTACTTTTTACGGTTCATCCAGGATCAGTCGTGCGGCAAATGCACCTTCTGCCGCGTCGGCACCCGGCGGATGCTGGATATCTTGAACCGGATCTGCGACGGTCACGGGAAACCCGACGACTTGGAAACCCTGGAAAACCTGGCCGAACAGGTTCGCGCCGGCAGCATCTGCGGACTGGGCCGGACCGCACCCAACCCGATCCTCTCCACGCTCCGCTACTTCCGCGAGGAGTACGAGGCCCACTTGCAGGGCCGCTGTCCCGCCGGGCGGTGCAAGGCCCTGATCCAATACCGCATCACCGAGCAGTGCATCGGCTGCACGCTTTGCGCCCAGCAGTGTCCGGTGGAGGCCATTCCGGTCACTCCCTACGCCCAACATACCATCGACTTAGAAAAGTGCACCCGCTGCGACACCTGCCGGCAGGTCTGTCCGGCGGACGCGGTCGTGGTGGAGAAGAGAATGCCGAATGACGAAGGACGAAGGACGAAAGAATGACGAAGGACGAAATCCTAAATCCCTAAATCCCCAGTCCCCATCCCCCATGCCCAAGCTGACCATCGACCAGCGTGAAGTGGAAGTTCCGCCGGGGACTACCGTGCTGGCGGCGGCGCGGCAGTTGGGCATCGAGATTCCGACGCTCTGCCACCTCGACGGCTGCGAGCCTTCGACCTCCTGCCTCGTCTGCGTCGTAAAAATCAACGGCAACGCCCGGCTGGCGCCGGCCTGTGCCACGGCGGCGGAAGAGGGAATGCGGGTCGAAAGCGAGACCGAAGAGGTCCATGCCGCGCGGCGGATCGCGCTGGAACTGCTGCTGAGCGATCACCTGGGCGACTGCCTGGCGCCGTGCTAGTTCGGCTGCCCCGCCCGAATGGACATTCCCTTGATGCTGCGGCAGATCGCGGCCGGCGATCTGCGGAGCGCGATCGCCACGGTCAAGCGCGACATCGCCCTGCCGGCGGTCCTGGGCCGGATCTGTCCCGCCCCGTGTGAAAAGGTCTGCCGCCGCCGGGACCTCGACGGGGCCGTGGCCATCTGCCTGCTGAAACGCCACGTGGCCGACGCGGACCTCGCTTCCGCCGACCCTTACCGGCCCCCCTGCCGGCCGGCCACCGGAAAACGGGTAGCGATCCTCGGCGGCGGGCCGACCGGCCTATCGGCCGCCTACTACCTCGTCCAGGCCGGCCACGCCTGCACGCTCTTCGAGGCCGCCGACCGCCTGGGCGGCCGCTTGTGGACCGAGACGACGGAAGAAGAGCTGCCCCGCGACGTGCTCCAGGCCGAGATCGAGCAGGTCCTCCGACTGGGCGTGGAGGTGCGGTTGAAAGAAACCCACTCCCCTCTCCCATTGGGAGAGGGGCAGGGGGTGAGGGCATACTCGCTGAAAACCAGCCCTCACCCTAACCCTCTCCCAAAGGGAGAGGGGACTTTTAATTTCAACGCCGTGTTGATCTCGTGCGGGGCGACGGCGAAGGATCTTGCAACCGCCTGGGGCCTGCCGGTCGGACAGCGCGGCATTCAAGCGGATTTGAAAACCTTCGCCACGGAAAGTCCCGGCGTCTTTGCCGCAGGCAATGCCGTCCGCGGCAAGGGGATGGTGGTCCGCAGCGTGGCCGACGGCAAGGAGTCGGCCGTAGCCATCGGCCAGTTTCTCCGCGGCCTGCCGGTTGTCGGTCCGGAAAAACCGTTCAATACGAGGATCGGTCGGATGGAGGGCGAAGAACTCCGTACACTGGCCGAAGCGTGCACCATAAAGCCGCGACCGGCGGTCGCGCCGAATGCCGCGACCTCCGAAAAAGCGGTCGAACAGGCCGAACGCTGCATGCACTGCGACTGCCGCGGACTGACCACCTGCAAGCTCCGCCGCTACGCCGCCCTCTACCACGCCGATCCGAAACGATTTGCCGGGGAGCGCCGCAGGTTTCAGCAGGATCTCCGGCACGCGGCGGTCGTCTTCGAACCGGGCAAGTGCATCGACTGCGGGCTGTGCATCCAGATTGCGGCCCGGGAGGGCGAGAAAATCGGCCTGACGTTCGTCGGCCGGGGCTTCGACGTCCGCGTGGCCGTCCCGCTCGATAAAAATCTCAGCGACGCCCTGACTCAGGCCGCCGCCCAGTGCGTTGCCGCCTGCCCCACCGCCGCCCTGGCGTGGAAGAGCAGTGGACAGTGAAGCCGCTTGCGAGGGAGAAAAAGGGGGACAGGCGCGCTTTTGCCGCTTCTTACATTGAATAAGCGCGCCTGTCCCCCTTTTCTCAGGAGCGATCAGAGCGTTATATCTGCCTACCTATTCCCGCCTTGGAAATAGTGATCCTCCGGTCCATTTTCCCCAGGCGAGTCTTTTCATGCGGACCCGCATCGCCCTCCTGCTTGCCGTCGCGTTTGCCGCATCGGTCGGCATGTTTCTGCACGCCCCGATATTGCAACTGCCGGATTATCACTCCTTTGCCGATCAGGAGACGATCCTCGGCGTGCCGAACTTCTGGAACGTCGTTTCGAACGCCCCTTTCCTCCTCGTCGGCGGCTGGGGACTATTTGTATTGACCAGAAAGCACACTCCGGGACTGCTGCCGCCGCTCCGCGGGGCGTACTTCTGCCTCTTTGTCGGGACCCTTCTGGTCGGTCTCGGCTCTTCGTACTACCACCTCGATCCGAACGATTCGACACTCGTTTGGGACCGCCTGCCGATGACCATCGCCTTTATGGCGGTCCTGGCGATCGCCGTCGGCGAGTACATCGACGTCCGGTGGGGTGCCCGGCTGCTCGTCCCGCTGCTGGTCTGCGGCGTCCTCTCGATCGTCTATTGGCACCGGACCGGCGACCTCCGCCCCTACTTCCTCGTCCAGTTCCTCACGCTGCTTCTTATATTTCTTATCCTCCTGTTGTTCCGTCCCGGGCTCCGCCCGGCGTCCTATTTCTGGCTTGCACTGGGTTCTTACGGCCTGGCGAAGATCCTCGAACTGCTGGACCTGCCGATCTACAACACGCTCCATGGAACTAGCGGTCACACTTTAAAGCACCTCGCCGCGGCAGTGGCCATCGCCCTGCTGGTCCTGGCCGTCAAGCGCCGCCGTCCGGAGCCAGAAAAGGGGAACAGGCGCGCTTTTCCTGTTTCTCGCATCGAATAAGCGCGCCTGTCCCCCTTGCTCTTCTCCGGGGATCAATCTTCCCTCTTAGTGGATAATCCATTTGAAAAGAGGCGGAGAACCCTTGTCATTATCCGCAATTTGTGCAATAATAATCTTGCTTCTTCTCTTCTCAAATTTCTCTTTTCATTGTGGGGGTACAAAGATGGTCAGGTCACAAAAAAGATCTCTCGTGCGGGCGAAAAACGGTTTTACGCTGGTGGAACTCTTGGTGGTGATTGCCATTATCGGTACTCTTGTTGCTTTACTCTTGCCTGCCGTCCAGGCCGCGCGGGAGTCGGCTCGTTTCATTACCTGCGCAAATCATATACGGCAGCTTGGCGTAGGGTGCCTCAACCATCTCGCAGCCCAAAAACATTTTCCCACCGGCGGATGGCATAGCATGGATTTAAGTCCAGATGCGTATCCTTTCCAAGGGATGGTGAAGCCCGACGGCGGTTTCAGCGGCAGACGTCAGCCCGGCTCATGGGTCTATAACATTCTGCCCTATATGGAGCAAAAGCAGCTTCGAGACCTCGGCAAAGGTCTAAGTCCTGATAAGCAGGCCGAGGCCATTTATCAACTCGCCCAAACTCCTTTGGAATGG
The DNA here is from genome assembly GCA_016936015.1 of Pirellulales bacterium. Classification (GTDB taxonomy): domain Bacteria; phylum Planctomycetota; class Planctomycetia; order Pirellulales; family Thermoguttaceae; genus JAFGPV01. Next base: position 16,286 of record JAFGPV010000007.1, on the reverse strand, counting down.
ATGTACTGTCCTAGCCGCAGGGCACCAGACGTTTATCCCTTCCATCCGATCTATCCTGGTGATTTTAAACCCCCGACCGTTTATAAGTGCGCGAAAGGAGACTATGCCGCAAATATTCACTTTTACTTTGCCGAGCGGTCCGGCACCCGATTCGCAGTCGCCGACGGAATCGTCTATACATGGAGTGAGATCAGGAGCATTGATATCACGGATGGACTGAGCAATACCATATTAGTAGGCGAAAAGTATCTCAATCCAGATCATTACCTCGATGGTCTGGAATATGGCGACGCCTACTGTGTCTATGGCGGTTTCGATACCAACACACTTCGTTCGGCGTATTTTAAACCCGATGGGTTCTTCGATCCGGGGCCTTTGTCACACGATCGCGCCGGGCTTTCCTATTTTTGGAGCTTTGGGAGCGCTCATCCCCATAGCGCCAATTTCGTGTTTTGCGACGGCTCGGTCCATTCCATCAAATACGAAATTGATCGCACCTTATTCAACTATCTCGGAAACCGCCGCGATCGCCACACCGTTCCTGCCGATTGTTACGATTGACGGAAAACGCCCACTCGGAAAGCGGTTGCTTGCCCGTGAAAAAGGGGGACAGGCGCGCTTTTCCCGCTTCTCGCATTGAATAAGCGCGCCTGTCCCCCTTTTCCATCCTTTTCCGTCATTATGGCATTTCGCCCACTTGCCGGAGCACGGCAATCCTTGTCTGGGCCGCGAGATGAAAGCCAAGTTCTTGGAGTCGGTCGAGCAATGGCGAGACGGACGGGACAAGTCCCGATCGCTTGGCATCGCGGAGGATTCCCAGCGTGCCGGTCAGCTTGATTCCGATGGTTTCTGCAATACGACGCGCATGAAGGTCATCCAGAATGATTACCGCGCCTGGCGATTCCAACGCCAACAAGAGGACTTCCGTTTCGCCCGGCCCAAGTTCGCCGGCCAAGGGCAAGTCCGCCTCGCCGGCGGGACGGCGAATGGTGCTCCATTCCAACGCAGCGACGTGGGGCAAATCGATTCCGTGCTTTCTGCCCGCAGCCAATTCCTCAACGACTGCCGAAGGAACTGTAATCCGACCCACGAGTTTACGGAGGATTTCGAGTGCCCCAAGCTGGTAAAGATACTGAAGCGGCGAGGTATTGCAGATGATTTCAGGCAAGCCCCGTCTCCCGTTGGAGTTCTTCCTCGCTCAGGCGGAAGGTGTCTACGCCGTAATCGGCAAGTTTCGATAGGAAGAGCGTTCGGGGGATGCCCGCCAGCGCGGCGGCAGCGCCGGAGGAAATTCTTCCTAATTCGAAAAGCTTCATTGCCGCCGCCATTCGCAAAGTCTCGCCCATTGCTTCCGGAGAAAGCTTCAGCGCGAGCAGCGCTTCGTTCGGGACTTCAAGAGTAATCTGGCTCATATCTCTATTTTATCGTACATCTTCGTCTCTGCCAGAGTCATTTTCAGCGATATATTACCCCTTTATGCGTTTTTTGGCGCCGGATTGCGGTGGGCCTTGACGGCCTGGCGGAGCATCCAGGCCAGGATGCAGAGGGCGAAGACGAAGGTCAGGAGGAACATCAGCAGCGGGCCGGTCTGTAACTCGGTTTCTTGGCGGAGGATGTTGTAATAACGGTTGATGTTGAGGTTCTGGAGAATCTGGCGGCTGACGGCGTTGAGGGCCAGGACGCCGAACTGGGCCAGGGCGATGCCGGTAACGAGGAGGCGCTGGGGGGGGCGGCGCTTCTCGGTGACGATCATCAGCCACGGTAGACCGGTGGACGCGGCGGTCAGGAGGGTCAGGACGATCAGGCCGCCGGAGAACATTTCCCGGCGGAGTTCCGGCGCCCACGTGCCGAAGACGTACCACGTGCCGGCGGCCGCGGTCCAGAGCATCCCCACGGTGTAGAGGATCTTGGTAAAGCCCCAGGCCCAGGATCTGTATTCCTCGGAGGCCTGGCGGTGGAAAAACGCCGTGTCGACCAGCACCCAGGCGGCGGTGGTGGTCAGCGCCAGGCCGAACATCAGCAGCCAACGGGGCCAGAGCGTCGGGTCGCCGACGTTCAGCGCGATCCCCGGCACGGCCCCGGCGGTCTGCTGGGCGCGAAACAGTTCCGGCCAGCGCTCTACGTGGTCCATTAGGCTCAGCCCGTTGGCGAAGAAAAATCCGACGGCGATAAACAACAGGGCCGACAGCCAGCCGGCCAGCTTGCGGCCCGGCGAGACGCCGTTTCCTCCGTCTTTCAGTCCCCAGGCGTACAAATACACTCCGTAGTAAGCCGGGATCAGCAGGGCGATGATCCCTAGCCAGTACCACGCCATGAGGATCGTGGCGGGATAGAAGAACCGATAGTAAGCCAACTGCATGAACAGCAGCGGAACGATGCCCAGGTTCACGCCGACGGCCACGATCACGGGCATTTGCCTAAGGAGCCGGACGCCGAAGTGCCGGCCATGCTCGCCGCCGAAAAGAAGCAATCCCAAGGCCACCGGCAGCCCGGCGTACCAGAGGTTCATCGGGATCGCGTGGAGCGTGAAGCCGAGGACCTTGAAGAACTCGACGAACCACATCGGGGCCGGCACGGGGCTGCCGCCGGGGGCGATCAGGGATTGGGGATCCATCAGCGCACCTCCTCACTGGCTTGACCAAGCCGCATTCCCCCGGGAGATTTGGGAGCAATGGTCATCAGGTAATCGGTCAGCAGTTCGGCCTCCTCGGGCGTGCCGGCCCAGGGGGGCATGAAGAACTGGGCCTCGTCCAGGTGCTCGACCGTCCACCGGACCGCCGATCGGGATTTGCCGATCAGCAGCGGCCCGACCGCCGAGTAGCCCTCCCGGGCCGCGTGGCAATCGTTGCAGTGGTACATAAACAGCACCCGGCCCAGCCGGACGCGGTCCTCGGACGGAAGCTGCAGCAGCCGCTCCGATTGAATTTTTCCATCTTGCAGGACCTGCGGATACCCTTCGGCAACGAACGGTTTGGTCCACAACCCGCTCTCCAGATAACCTTGCCGGCTGAACGGGACCACTTCGTCGGGCGTGATCTGGTTGCCGAAGACGACGTTGTAGAGAATATACGGCTTACGCACCGCCTCGCGGATGAACTCGCTCGCGCCGAAGGCCGCCGTGCCGAAGAGGAACAACGCGATGGTAAAGCCGGGCGTCATCCAGCCGGGATTGCGGTACGGGCCGAGATACAAGAGGAAGAACACCGTAGCAGTCAGGGCGAAAAGGAGCGCCGTCAGGATAGTCAACGCCGCCGCGGCGGTCAGGGCGGCCTGGGCGGAAGGGGGTAAAAAGACGTACCAGCCGATCCCTCCGGCCGTGACCAGGATCGCCCCCAACAGCGCCGGTCGGGCCGAACGCCGGCCGATCATGTCCCGCAGCGCGGCGTCCTTGATCGTCAGCGAGGCGTGCAGATACACGTAGAGCGAACTGAGCAACAGCGCGCCGCCCGTCCGGGCGACCGTCTGGGGAATGAACTGCGGATTGAAAAACGCCGACCAAAAACTGCCCGTCTCCAACCACTCGCCCGGATTGAGCATGAAGGCGGTGATGCCCGTGATTAATACCAGGCTGATCCAGGCCGCCAGGGCGTAGATCCAACCGATTATTACATGCGTCCTCGGCGGCAGCTTGTCCCAATAGTAAAGGAACAGGAACGCGGAGCTGAGTTCGAGGACGAAAAAGACCCATTCGGTAGCCCAGCCGAAGACAAAGACGCGGATCAGCGTCTCGGTGGCCTTGGGCGAGGCCAGGCCGATGGTCCACCAAATGCCCACGCCGGTAATCGCGCCGAAGACCACCGTCAGCAGGATGAAGAAGGCGGCGTGGCGTTTAAGATAGTCCAGGTAGTTTTTATTCTGCGTGCGCCGGGCAAAACCGGTCTCGACGGCCAGGAACAACCCGCCGCCCACGGCATAATGCGATACCAGCACGTGCAAGACCGAAATGGCCGCGATGAGCATCGGCGCGGTCAAGGCCTCCACGCTCCACCAGGGATAGTGCATGGGGAAGTTCCTTAAATAATAACCATACCATCGGGCACCAGTTTGTAAAGGCCGATTGCACGAGGTTCAGGCCCACAAAGAGGGTCAGCGCCAGCCAATAGGGGCTGAAAAACAGGGCCAGCAGACGCATCCGAGAACGAAACTCCCGGCAATCAACCGCAATCCGCGTTCAATGGTCATCGGAGCACCTCATCTTCATTGTTTTTTGGTTCTTCCGCAGCGCCGGTGCTAAAGGGGCATGCCGATCCCGTGGGCAAGGAAGTGCCACATTCGGAAGGCCGGGGGACCGAGCACGAGCCGGACATACAGGTGGGTACCCCAAAGTAGGGTAAGACCCAGCGGACCAGAAGAAACCAGCCGACAAAGACGCCGCTGAAAATCAAGACTTCTTTCCACGTCATGGTAATAATTCCTTTATAAAGCCGCGACCAGTGGTCGCGGAAGGTCGTTTTCGGCAACCGCGACCACTGGTCTCGGCTTTCCACGTTCATCCCGATTGTTCCGCGAACTTCTTTTCCCAGCGTTCCTTAAATAGTTGATGCAATTGCTCGTGCAGTTCCGGGGGTAAGTCGAACGGTTGGCCGGCCTTGTACAGCGCGATCGTCTGGCGGACGTTGTCGATGACGATCTGGCAGGGGTTGCACTCGGCCAAATGGCCCTCCAGGGCCTGGCAGAGGACCGAGGCCCGATCGCCGTCGATGTAGTCGTTCAAGGCGGCCAATAATTCTTCGCATTTCATGCGGAAATCCTCGCTCTCCTTACGTAGAGAAATGACGGGAAAAAAGGTTACAAAGGCGTTGTAGGAGGCGGCTCCTGCCGCCGAATGTGCCACAGATGTCCCCCCAACGGCGGCAGGAGCCGCCTCCTACAGAGAGAGCCACCGGTCGACGGCGGCAGCGGCCTGGCGGCCGTGGCGGATGGCGTGGACCACCAGCGAGGCCCCGCGGACCACGTCGCCGGCGGCAAAGACGCCCGGCACGCTGGTCATCCAACCGTCGACCAGGACGTTGCCCCGGCTATCGAGCTGGAGTCCAAGCTCCTGGACGATTCCCTCGTGGACGACGTGTAGGAAGCCCATGGCGATCAGCACCAGATCGGCGGGGTAGGTGAACTCCGTACCAGGCCGTTCCCGCATCTCCCAGCCGTTGTCTCCTTGGACCCAGTCGACTTCGACGCCGTGCAGTTGGGCGACGCGGCCGTTTTGGTCGCTTAAGTGCTTCGTCAGGGCGCTCCAGCGGCGCTGGCAGCCTTCCTCCTGTGAGGAGGAGGTCCGCATGATCTTCGGCCAGAGCGGCCAGGGGGTCTCGGGATTGAATCCTTCGGGCGGCCGGGGGAGGATTTCCAATTGGGTGACGGAGGCGGCCCCCTGACGGATGGCCGTGCCCACGCAGTCGCTGCCGGTGTCGCCGCCGCCGACCACGATGACGTGTTGATCCCGGGCGTGGATCCGCGGGCGGTTGCCGTTGGCGGAATCGCCCGCCACGCGGCGGTTCTGCTGGGTCAGAAAATCCATGGCGAAATAGACGCCGTCGAGTTCCGCGCCCGGGACGTTCAGAGGCCGGGGCCGGCCGGCGCCCAGGCAGAGGACCACGGCGTCGAACTGATTGCGCAATTCCCCGCCGCGGAGGTCCTCGCCCACGTTCACGTTCACCTCGCATCGCAGCCCCTCGGCGACCATTTGTTCCAGGCGGCGGTCCAGGACGTGCTTTTCCATCTTGAAGTCGGGGATGCCGTAGCGGAGCAGGCCGCCGAGCCGATCGTCCTTTTCGAACAACACCGTGTGATGGCCCGACCGGTTAAGCTGCTGCGCGGCGGCCATGCCCGCCGGTCCGGAACCGATTACCGCCACCTTTTTGCCAGTGCGGACCTTCGGCTTCAGGGGTGCAAGCCAATCTTCGGCCAAGGCCCGCTGGGCGATCTGGTACTCGATATGCTTGATGTTCACCGGGGCGTCGTGGAGGGCCAGGGTGCAGGCGGCCTCGCACGGGGCGGGGCACACCCGGCCGGTGATCTCCGGAAAATTATTAGTCGAGTGGAGGTTCTCCGCCGCCTCCCGCCACCGGTTTTGCCGGACCAGGTCATTGAACTCCGGAATGCGGTTTTCCAACGGGCAGCCCACCGCGTGGCAGTAGGGGATGCCGCAGTCCATGCACCGTGCGGCCTGCTGGTAGAGCACCTGCTCCGCCAACGGCCGGTCCACCTCGCACCAGTCCCGGATCCGCTCCCGGACGGGCCGGTGCGGGACCTCCATGCGATCGAAGTCAAGGAAGCCGGTGGGATGGGACATAGGATATGGGTTGTTGAAAAATAAAAAAACCTGCTTGGGAGAATGACGAATGTCGAATAACGAATGACGAAAGAAATCCGAATGCCGAAGGACGAACTGAGAGCAGCTCTGTCTCTTTTCTGTTTACGATAATGCAACCAATGCTTCGGATTTAGGATTTCGTGCTTCTTTCGTCATTTGTCATTCGTCCTTCGACATTCTTTTCCTATCCTTGGTGCGTTACCTGAAATATCTCTTCTGTCGTAGCGAGTTGTTCGTCGTGCACTTGTTCCTGCTGACGGATTTTTTCCAGGGCCAGGCGGTAGTCGATGGGCAGGACCTTGACGAACTTGCCGGACATCTCGGCCCAATTGACCAGGATCCGCTTGGCCGCGGCGCTGCCGGTGCGGTTGTAGTGCCGGCTGATCAGGTCGTGCAGCACGGTCTGGTCCTCCTCCTGCCAGATCGACTCGAGATCGACCATGTCGAGGTTGCAGAGCGTGTCGAACAGTTGGTGCTCGTCGAAGACGTAAGCGATGCCGCCGCTCATACCGGCGGCGAAGTTCCGGCCGGTCCGCCCGAGGACGACCACCGTGCCGCCGGTCATGTACTCGCAGCCGTGATCGCCGACGCCCTCGACCACGGCGGTGGCGCCGCTCAAGCGAACGGCGAACCGCTCGCCGGCCAGGCCGTTGATGAAGACCTCGCCGGCGGTGGCGCCGTAGAGGAGCGTGTTGCCGACGATGACGTTCTCCTTGGGATCGAAGGGGGAGCCGGGGGGGGTGATGACCACGATCCGCCCGCCGGAAAGGCCCTTGCCCAGGTAGTCGTTCGCCTCGCCGATCAACGTCAGCGTTATGCCGGGGGCCAGGAAGGCCCCGAAACTCTGGCCGGCCGAGCCGGTCATCAGCAGTTCGATCGTTCCGTCGGGCAGTCCGGCGCTGCCGTACCGCCGGACGATCCGGTTGCTGAGGACCGCACCGACCGCGCGGTGGACGTTGCAGACCGAAAGCGCCAGCCGGGCCGGCTCGGCCTGCTCAACTTGCGGGCCGATCTGTTCCAGGATTTTCCAATCGAGGTGATCTTGATGCACGTCGCTCTGCGGACGGGTGCAACGCACCGGGCAACCGTTGATTCCATCGGGAATGGTAAACAGCCGCGAGAAATCCAGGCCCCGGGCCTTCCAGTGCTCGACGGCCTTGCGGCAGGAGAGCCGGTCGGCCCGGCCGACCATCTCGTCGAAGGTGCGGAATCCCAATTCCGCCATCCGGCGGCGGACCTCCTCGGCCACGAAGGTCAAGTAGCGGACCACGTACTCCGGCTTGCCGGTAAACTTGTTCCGCAACCGCGGGTCCTGCGTGGCAATGCCGACCGGGCAGGTCCCCAGGTGGCACTTCCGCATCAGCAGGCAGCCCAAGGCGACCAGGGCCGCGGTGCCGAAGCCGAACCGCTCGGCCCCCAGCAGCGCGCCGATCACCACGTCGCGGCCGGTCTTGATCTGCCCGTCCACCTGCACGACGATCCGGTCGCGCAGACCGTTCAATACCAGGGTCTGTTGTGTCTCGGCCAGGCCGATTTCCCAGGGGGCGCCGGCGTACTTGATCGAACTTAAGGGGCTAGCGCCCGTCCCGCCGTCGTACCCGCTAATCAGGACCTCGTCGGCGTTGGCCTTGGCCACGCCCGCGGCCACGGTGCCGACGCCTACCTCGGAGACCAGTTTGACCGAGACCTGGGCCTCGGGATTGGCGGCCTTCAGGTCGTAGATCAACTGGGCCAGGTCCTCGATGGAATAGATATCGTGATGCGGCGGCGGCGAGATGAGCGAGACGCCCGGCGTGGAATGCCTTAGCGCGGCGATCTCTGGAGTGACCTTGTGCCCGGGCAGTTGGCCGCCCTCGCCGGGCTTGGCCCCCTGGGCCATTTTGATCTGGATGAACTTGGCGTTAGCGAGGTACTCGATCGTCACGCCGAACCGGGCGCTGGCCACCTGCTTGACGCCGCAACTGAGCGAGTCGCCGTCGGGGCGGACTTGATACCGGGCGGGATCCTCGCCGCCCTCGCCGGTGTTGGCGTTGCCGCCCAGCCGGTTCATGGCGATCGCCAGGGCCTCGTGGGCCTCCTTGCTGATCGAGCCGTGCGACATCGCCCCGGTGTAGAACCGCTTGACGATTTTCGCGGCCGGCTCGACCTCCTCCAGCGGAACCGGCTGGCCGGGGATGAACTCGAACAGCCCGCGGAGCGTCATCAAGTCGCGGTCCTGAAGGTTGACCGCCTCGGCGTACTCGGTGTAGGCCCGGGGATCCTCGTGGATGACGGCGTGCTGCAAGCGGGTGACCGTGACCGGATTCCAAAGGTGCTTCTCGCCGTCGGTGCGGAAGTGGTACTCGCCGCCGTAGTCCAGCTCCAGGGCGCCGGGTCGATGCGGCCCGAAGGCGGCGTGGTGCCGCAGCACGGCCTCCTCGGCGATCGCGCGAAGCCCGCAGCCTTCGATCCGGGTGGGTGTGCCGGTGAAGTATTGCTCCACGAAATCCCGGCTCAAGCCGACCGCCTCGAACTGCTGGGCGGAGTGATAACTCCGCAGGGTCGAGATGCCCATCTTGGACATCGTCTTTAAAATCCCCTTCTTGACGGCCGTAACGTACTGGTCGGCAAGCTGGTCGCCGGGCACGTCGCGGGGCAGGTCGCCGTCGGCGTGCAGTTTGCTGAGGATCTCCAGGGCGAGGTAGGGATTAATGGCGTTGGCGCCGTACCCGCATAGCAGGCAGAAGTGCTGCACCTCGCGGGGCTCGCCGCTTTCGACCACGATGCCGACCTGGTTCCGCAGCCGGCGCTCGAGCAACCCATGGTGCAGCGCCGAGGTGGCCAGCAGGCTGGGAATGGCGGCCATTTTGGACGAGACGTCCCGGTCGCTGAGGATCAGCAGCGACGCTCCGCCGGCAATCGCCTTTTCCGCTGCGCCCAACAGGTCTTCCAGCGCCTGCCGCAGCGCCCGGCCGGGTTCGTCCCCATTAATGGGAAACACGATCGGCAAGGTGGCCGTTTGCAGCTCCGGGCGGTTGGCGGTCCGCAGCCGCTTAACGTCCTCGTTGGTCAGGATCGGGTGCGGCAGTTTCAACTGCCGGCAGTGCTGGGGCGTCTCTTCCAGTAGATTCCGCTGCCGGCCGGTAAACGACATCAGCGACATCACCAGCCCCTCGCGGAACGGATCGATCGGCGGATTGGTCACCTGGGCGAAGAGCTGCTTGAAATACGTAAATAGCAGCTTCGGTTGCTCGGAGAGGACGGCCAGCGGCGTGTCGGTCCCCATCGAGCCGACCGGCTCTTGACCCGTCTGGGCCATGGGGGCCACGACCATCAGCAGCTCCTCCCGGGTGTAACCGAAGGCCCGCATCCGCTGCGCCAGCGTTTTCGGGTCCATCGGCGCGGACCGTGACGGCTGGAACAGCCCCCGCAGCTCAATGCGATTCTCTTCCAGCCAGCGGCGGTACGGTTTCTGCCGGGCGATTTTCCCCTTGATCTCATTGTCGGTGATCAGCCGGCCCTCGACGGTGTCGACCAGGAACATCCGTCCGGGCTGAAGCCGGCCTTTCTGCTGAATCCGCTCGGGCAGGAACTCGATGACGCCCGCCTCGCTGGCCAGCACCACCAGGCCGTCGGTGGTCACCAGGTACCGGCAGGGGCGCAGGCCGTTGCGGTCCAGGGTACCGCCGACCAGCCGGCCGTCGGTGAAGATCATCGCCGCCGGGCCGTCCCACGGCTCCATCATCGCGGCGTGATACTCGTAGAACGCCCGCTTGTCGGTCGAGATGTGATACCGCGGCCCGAACGCCTCGGGAATCATCATCATCAGGGCGTGCGGGGCGGACCGGCCGGCCCGGACCAACAGCTCCATGCAGTTGTCGAAACTTCCCGAATCACTCCCGCCGGGCTGCAAGATTGGAAACAACTCCGCCATCTCCTCGGTCAACTGTGGTGCGGACATCGTCTTTTCGTAGCCTTGCAGCCGGTGCGCGTTGCCCCGCAGCGTGTTGATCTCGCCGTTGTGGGCGATTATCCGGAAGGGCTGCGCCAAGGGCCAACTAGGAAACGTGTTGGTGCTGTACCGCTGGTGCACCACCGCCAGCGCCGTCTCGACCCGCTGGTCGTCCAGGTCGGGATAATACGCAAACAACTGTGGCGCCAGGAACATCCCCTTGTAGCAGATCGTGCGGCAACTCAGCGAAGGGATGTAGAATTCGTCGGCAAACTCCCCCAGAGCGCGGAAGATTTTCCTCTCGGTCCGCATCCGGGCCACGTACAAGCGGCGTTCCAACTCCTCGTCGTGCCGGTCCCCGCCGCCGACGAAGACCTGGCGGATCACCGGTTCGCAGTCCCGGGCGATTGCGCCCAGGCAGGCGTTGTCGGTCGGCACGTCGCGCCAGCCCAGCACCGGCAATCCTTCCGCCTGAAGTTCCTCGGCCAGCCGTTGCTCACAGAGTTCCCGCCGCCGGGCGTCCCGGGGAAGAAAGAGCATCCCCACGCCATAGTGCGACGGCCGGGGTAGGTCGAATCCGAGCGATGCGGAAATTTCCCGGAAAAAGGCGTGGGGGATTTGCAGCAGGATCCCCGCCCCGTCGCCGGTCGTTTCGTCCGCCCCGGCGGCGCCGCGGTGCTGGAGATTCAATAGCACCTGCCTGCCGTACTCGACGACCGCATGGTCCCGGCGACCCGAGACGTTCACCACGGCGCCGATCCCACAGGCATCGTGCTCGAATCGCGGATCGTACAATCCGGAAACGGACGGAGATAGTTGCTGTTTTCTGTTCACGAAAGACCAACCCACCATAAGGGGTGGCATGGGAATCTACGTTTTAACAATTTTACGCCCTTGAGGTAACGACGGGAGAAATAAAAGTTGTTTCATCGGAGGGAAACGTTTTTCATTTCTGCCACCTTGTCCCGAACAGTCGTAAAATGGGATTTATCTTGGGATTTCGGCCCTTTTCTCTTATTCTACCATTAGATAATCTAATGTCAATGAATAGGCAACATAATATCAACTGAACGTCAAGTGAGATTTCCGATAGATTAAGTGACGGGCAATCATACCGGCCGGCAATCTGCCAAATTCAAATTGATAGGTTGCACACCACCGATCCTGCCGGTGCATGAATCATCGAAGCATTAACACAGCCGGTGGCGTGTAACGAGCCGACCCGTCTGTTTCAACTTGGCGGATTAGGGATGCACAAAAAACGCCCCCGACGGCGATCGGGGGCGTTCTGACATGGGATCGGATGGATGGGCCGTCAAGGAAAACAACCGTTCCACACGGGGCAATCCACTGGCAAGGATGCTTTTGTCAGCGGGCTGGACGCGGATTTCCGGCGGGAGTGATCTTCCGGGGCGCCAAATGGGGAACCGGCTCCTTGGTCGGAGTCGATTCTGCAACCGGCGCGGGCGGTCCCTCGAGGGCCCTGCATTCGCAGCAATCGCCGGGACATCGGCCGCAGCAGACGACGACGCACTTGTACGTGGGGACCTTGCAGACGATTTCCTTTTTCACCAATTCTTTTTTTATCCGAACCCGGCCGCACTTTGGCGGCGGCGAGCAGGGTCGCTCACAGCAGCAGGAGGTTTCGCCGCAGGCACAGCACTTTCCACCGCAAAGCGAGGGATTGGGGACGCAAAACTCAGAACACTTCACGGTCCAGACCGTCTTCTTGACCTCTTCCATTACGCAGACGACCTTGCAGACCTTGTGGCAGCAGCCATGGCCGCCGCAGTGCGCGCAGCAAGTTTCTGGCATTGCCGGGCAGCAACAGTCCAGGGAAGTCGGCGGCGGGCCATCGGCGGCGGAGGCCATTCCCGCTACGCAAAACATTCCTATTCCCATCCACAACGGCAGCAGCCTCATAAATAGATCTCCTCGAAAGGTTAAAATTTTAGTACATGTTTTATCAAGTCGCCATCGGCATAGCGGCCGCGAGGATTGCTCCTAAGGCCGCGCCGGCAGCCGTGAAACGATCGGAACGATTCTTAAAACATCATAATCAAGCGGGTTTCAAAAATCTCCGCAATGCCGCGGGCGTACTCGCCGCGGTCCGTGGCTTCGGAATGAACGTAGTTGAACATCATGCGTGTGGCCGGACTGAGGTACCAGTTCAACCCGAGGGTATGATCGGTCACGCGGCCGCCCCGGACGCCGGCGTCGGTCAGGTTCAAATACGAGATGCGATAGGCGACTTCCCAAGCGCCCCGGCCGGTGTAGATGCCGCCGTCCTCGGCGCGGACGCGGAAGAAGTTTTCGAAGGGCGTGATGCCCTTGAACTCACCCCGTTGCCGATCGTATTGCCGGTTTTCGCCCGTCAAAACGTAGCTGAACGACACGTAACCGCCGTCGAAGGTCGGATCGGCATGTTCCGAGCGGGACAGCCACACCCACTCGTATTCCGTTTGCATCGAAAACGGCCCATAGACCAGAGCCAATTCGGGACGCAGCGCGACGACGTGCTCGGTATCGTTGAGCGGACCCGTATAGGCGACGTTATTGGCCCAATAGCACTCGGGCAAGGCCCCTAACGAATAGCGAACCGAGCCTGCCGGGGCGGTGGGCGAAAGGTCCGGAATCTGCCGATAGGTGCCGGCGATGCCGGTATGCAACAATCCCCGGTTTTTGAACTCGCCGTAGTCGGCGACCCAAGGGAGCCATGTGAAGCGCGCATCGGCCGCGACCCCGCCGTCGTCGTCGTAGATGGTGCCTTTGGGGAACGTCGGGGGCTTTTCACCGGCCACGTCGACAAACGCCCCCGCCGCCCAGGTCATGGTTTCGCTCTCGTTCCAATTATACGTCATGATGCCGGGATTTCGGTCGCCGATGTGACCGAAACGTTCACCGCCGTCGATCAACGAACGTTCCATGAACGTGGTGAAGTCGTCGCTATTGAGGATTTCCAAGCCGAAGCATTCTTTGAAATGCCCAATACGAATAATGCCGAGGTAAGGCAATTCCTTGACGGCCACAAACACGTCCTTGAAGGAAGTTTGTCCGGCGAAATCCATTTCGATTTTATACTCAAAAACGTTGAAAGCCTCGCCCTTCAAACCGATTCGCGCCCGGCGGAATCCCGTCCCGTCGAGAAAAGGGCCGGCCTGCTGAACGCTGGCGGGATTTTGATTGAAAGCGGCCGTGTCCCAATGGATCTTTCCGAAGGGTTTGACCGACGGGGCACTGGCGGCCTTCTTTTTGTCGGCCTCCTCTTTGTCCTTCATTTTTTTGAGCGTCTTTTCCAGTTCGGCCAGCCGGGCCTCCAAAGCGGGATTCCCCCCCGCCTCCAGCCCCGAAACGTAGGCGACGTGGGCCACGTTTTCCGTGGGAGGTGCAACTGCCGGCGCGGGAGATGTCGGCCCGACCGCTTCAGTTTCCACGGGCGGCAGGCGCTCCAATCCCCTGGCCGTGCCGGCGATTGCCAAAACAAGCATCACCGCAGGGAGAAGACACAACCAATTACACGTCCAGCGAAACATAGATGTTCTCCGTACTCATGAATATGACAAAAGGTGACAATCTTACTTGTGCTATTGCAATTGATAAAATCGCTATTCGGCCCCTCTTAGGTATATCTGTCGGAAGCCCTAGGACCGGGTTTTCGTTAGAAAAGGTGTTATCCGCACGGATTTCCAGGGATAGAGTCCTCTGTATCCTGGAATAATCGCCATAGCCCGCATAATCGGAACAAGACGACAATTCTTCAACTGGATGATTGATCTGTAAACTGCTTCCGAAATCGTCTTAATCTGATTCCAGAAATGGCGCAGATCCAACTCCTTCTTTTTGGGGGCATATTTCCGCCAGGTCGAGCCGGTACATGATCTGGTTATAGTCGTAGCGCGGCGTGGGATCGGTGTTGCCGGAGAAGGCGGCGGTGTAGGTCCCCTCGAAGTAAATGACGCGGCCGCCTTGCTGGTCGAAGAAGGAGTGGTGCTTGGGATTGTAAAAGCTGTAGCGGTCGTGGGTGACGATTTTCCGGACCGACACCCACGGCCCGCGCAGATCCTCCGCCTCGGCGTACCAGATTTCGCCCAGCATTGAGGAGGAGCCGCCCATCTCGCAAAAGATCATGATCCAGCGGCGGCGGTAGTCGTTCCAGGCCACCGAGCCGCGATGGGCCACCACCGGCTTGCCGGTCCGCGCGTCGCGGAGCGTAAACGGTGATTCCTCCGCCCGCATCTTCCCGGCACGGATCAGCTTCTCGGCTTCGATCGGGCCAAGAGGCTCTCCGCCGGCCCTCCAGGCCCAGCGGAGCGCGCCGTCGGCTGCCCGGTCGAATCGGCTTTTTTCTTTGCGTTCGGCTCCCGGCGTCAAGCACGTATAGACCTCGTAGGCCGCCGGATTTTTCAGCGATTCCGGACCGGCCCGGACGCGGAGGCGCGGAAAGGGATCGCAGAAATAGACGTATTCGACGCCCTGATCTTTGTGCAGCAGGGCGTGTCCCGCCGTGAGGTCCGGCCCGGTTTTCGGAAAGGCCGCCACGTGGCGGAACGTCTCGGTAGCGTCGTCGTACTCGATCAGCCCCCTTCCGGCGGCGTGGAAATTATCGGTCGTTCCTTGAACCTTGACATAATGGGCGAACATCCGCTCCCGGCCCGATCCGTCGCGGAGCACGACCAGCCCGCCGATCCAGATGGGCCCGGGACTGGGCAGGGGGACCATTTCTTTGACGAAGCCCGACGGATCGACGAAGTAATGCAGGTCGATCCCCACGTCGGGATCCAAACCGCCCCGGCCGGGCCGATCGGAGGTCGCTCCGGTGGTTTTGAAATTTCCCAGCGGATAGGACGGCCGCGACGTGTCGCCCCGGAACCAGTAGATCTTGCCGCGGTACTCGGCGGACACTGCGCCGTCGCAACCGAAGACCTGGCCGTTGAGCAGCGGCTCCCGGATGGGGACCGGCCGGCCGAGCCGGACGCTGTCGGCATAGATGCCCCCGCCGGTGATCCGATAGAGCCGCCGGGCGAGATTGATCCGGTCGATTTCCAGCCGGGCCGTGCCGCCGGGGGCGATCTCCAGCGTCTTGCCGCGGATCCCGAATCCATCCTGGGGAAACTCGTAGCCGTGGCTCTTCACGCTGAAGAAGACCTTCGTGTGCATCAATCCCGGCTCGGCGAAGGCGACCAGGCCGTTGCTGTCGGTGAAATAGCGGAGTTGGTTGACGGTTGTCAGTTCCACCAGCGGGACGCCGCGGCCCGTCTGGCGGTCGACGACCTCGATGGCAAACGGTTTATCCGCCCCGGCGGCCAGCACCGCCGCCAGGAAAACTTCCAGAATCGGAGACATCTTGGTTACTCCTCTATTGGTTTGTCCATCCCGGGGGAAGGATGCCGCGTTTACCCCCGCGACCGCCGTCGCGGGGCGTTTTTAACTAGGACGTGTAGAAATTCCACCTGCACGACGTGCTACGTTTTTTTCTCCCAGGGGAATAATTTCACTTTTCTCCGTGGTTCGAGAGAGCCGTGTTTTTACGGTGTTTTTGGAAGCCGGCGAAAGGCACATTGCATTAATCGCCTGTTTTTCGAATTGTTGCACAATGTGGGGTCTTGTACACCGTGTTTTGCCGTGTTTTCCGCGAGTTGTCAAACGCAAATATTCCTGAGGTACGTAAGGGGTGTGCTGAAACGGGTGCGTGGTACGGTGAAAAAATAAGGCCAATGACCTCTTGCGGCATGGCCGCCCCGATCGCGGAGCTATCGGGGGCACCCGGGAGTTGGTCATCAAAAGTCGAAAAATGCACGGTCGGGTCCCCAGCCGGGGGTCTTCTCCGTTCGTTTGGGGGACTTTGTTGCTCAACAAATTTCGATTTTTCCACGTTTTTATTTTGGGGCCGTTCCTTCCCGCTGAGGGTCGGGGGATGGGGGCGGCGCCTATTTTCCACTTGTCAAGGAGCGAGTATGTACTGCTAAAAACGGAGATTTCCATGTTTTAATCAAGGATCCTGGTTTTGTTCCGGTTCAAGTCTCCATCGGGGCTGTCCCAACGGGG
>JAFGPV010000050.1 GCA_016936015.1 Pirellulales bacterium | reverse complement strand
TGCCGCCCAGTTTGAACTGGAGGTAATCATAGCCGGAGAGCGTGAGGTTCCCCTGGACGTTCAGGGTGCCGATCGGGAGATTCGTATTCGCCGTCACGCTCACGGAGGAATTGACGGGGCCGCTGGGCGCGATCGTCCCGTACGACGAGGCCACGTTGCCGGCGACCGTGCCGCAGCCGACCAGCCACATGGTGGAAGGGACGGTGAACGTGGGGTCGGTCAGTCCCGTGACTTGGAGCGTGGCCGAGTCGTTGTAGAGGATCACGGCGTTGCTGCTGGAGATGGAGCCGGCGCTGAGGACGCCGCCAAACCCGTCGGGCACTTCCCCGAGGGCCAGGGTGCCGCCGTAGATGGCGGTATAGCCGGCGTAGGAGGCGGTATTTTTCAAGGTCCAGGTGCCGCCGTCGGCGACGTTCAAACCGGTCCAATCGGCGCCTGACCCGATAATCATGCCCGTGACTTCGCCATTTCCGGGGCCGCGGAGCCAGAGGCTGACACCCGCCATTTCACAACTGATACTGCCGGAGATGGTCAGCAAATCGCCGGGAGCCGTTCCCTCGGAGCGGATCGTCGTGACGCCGGCGCCTCCTGCGGTGCCCGTGCCGATTGCTCCCGAGAGCGTGTTGTGGCCGCTGATATTTTGGAGGTGCGGCGTATAGGTGGCGTTGATGGGCGCGTAGGCTTCACGGGGCTGTATTTCGAAGTTTTCGGCGACGGTGATGCCGCCGGTCATTGCGACGCAAGCGACGGTCTGGACCGGGTTGTCGATGATGGTTTTGCCGGTGGTATCGCCCAATCCGGTAGCGCTCGAGAGGACGAGCGTGCCCCCGTCGACCCGCGTATCTCCGGTATAGGTATTGTTCCCCGACACGTTGAATACGGTATCCTTGAAGTCGAGATCGCCGGAACCGTACGCAACCGCCAGAGCACTCAAACCCGTGCCGACGATGTTCCGCGAGACGTTGTTGATTCCCTGGCGATCGTATCGCAGGGTACCGTTGTCGCCAAGCGTGATGTCGCCCGTTCCGCCCAGCGAACCGGTCGTGCCGCCGTTGCCGACGGACAAGGTGCCGGCGGTGATGGTCGTGGTTCCGGAGTAATTATTGCCGTCGGAAATCAAATAGACCGTTCCCGTGTCGCCCCCGGCCAGGAAGGTATTTCGATCCAAGCTGCCGGTCCCGGTCAGGGCGCCGGTAAGCCTCAGCGCGTGCGACTTGCTCTCCAGGGTAAGATTTCCGTTCAGGGTGATGGGAGAATCCACCGTACTGTTGTATTTGAAATTGCCGATCTTGCCGCCCGTGGAATCGATCACGATCGGCTTTTCGTGAGTGGGATCGGGGCTGTTGTAAAAGCTGAGGACGGCATTGTTGGCAATCGTCACGGTTTTCGTCGGATCCCCCAGGGTGGCCGTGCCGTAGAAGAACAAATTGCCTTCATTGACGGTGACGTTGCCCAGGCCGGTTTCTCCCGCATCGTCGAATTGGACGGTATTGCTTCCGACCTTGACCAAATCGTGGCTGTTTCCTTGCATGGCGGCGAAGTTCAATATTCCTTGGGTACGGTCGATGTCGCCGATTCCGCCGACGGTGGTGTTGCCGGCGAGGACAACGGCGTTGACATCGGAGCGTTCGGTATTCGTGTTAATCAGGGCGCCGCTGCCGCCGCCCGCGCCTTGGACGGTGAGGGTTTCCGTGGGAACGTTCACGCCGTTGACGTCCAGAACGCCGCCGTCGGCCACGACGGTGCCGCCGGTGGCATCGCCTAGGGCGGTCGCACTGCCGAGCTTGAGAGTGCCCGCGGCCACGGTGACGGTCCCGGTGTAATCGGCATTAGCTCCGGAAAGCGTCAGGATATTGGTTCCTTCCTGTCGCAGGTTTCCGCTGCCGTGCAGGTTGTTGTAAACGGTGACTTCGTTGTTGAGTTGGTAGGTCAGTGTACCATTCATGCCCAGGGTAACATCGCCGCCGCCCAGGCTGCCCAACGTTCCTCCCGAACCGACTTGCAGTGTGCCGTTGTCGACGGCGATCGCGCCGCTGAAATCATTGGTTCCGGAATTCACGATGGTCAATTTTCCGGCGCCGTCTTTGGTCAGTCCGGTCGATCCGCGGATGCCGCCGGCGCCGGCGAAGACGTAATCCTTGGTGGGATTATCGACCGTGATGGACGCCGGAGTGACGTCCTCCGCGATGTTTACGGGCGAGGCGTTGGAGCCGGAGTCGTTGAAGGTAACGAAATCCAGATTGTAAAACTTCTGTGAGCCGGAATTCCAATTGGAGTCGCCGACGACGTCCCAATCGTAGTTGGGGTTGTTTCCGGACCACGTGAGGTGCAACGGGGCGCCCTCGACGACGAGGTTGACTTGGTGCGCGGTTCCGCCGACGTCGTTGCCGGTTAAAATCGTCAAGGACTGCCGAGTGGTTCCGCCGACGCTGGGAAGCGAAAAATTCGCGGCGTTGCCGGTCAGGGTGCCCTCGTAATCCATCAAACGATAGACTCCTTCGCCCAGGCCGTCGCCGGTGGGGGTCACGATCAGGTTGGTGGATCCGTAAAAGGCGAGATCACCGTTGCCGTAGCCGGTGAGTTGGTTCAGGTCGATCCGGTCGTTGACGCCGTACTCCGGATCTTCGGACAAATCGAAACTCAGATAATCGCCGCCGAAGAAGGTCAGATCGCCGTTGACGGTCAGGGTGCCGGCGCTATCGCCGGGGGCAACGGTGCTGCCGGATTGGGTCGAGACGGATCCCAGAACGGTCCCCGTGCCCATGAGGGTCTGGGAGGAACCCAACTGCAAGCCGCCGCTCAGCGAGTTGACGTCGAGGATTCCGGCCTGGACGTCGATGGCGGCCGCGGAAATCGTGCAGGAACTCCCGAGGGTCATGGTGCCGCTGCCTTGCTTGGCGAGTTTCGACCACGTTCCGGTGACGTTGCTGTCCAGGGCGATGTCGCCTGCTCCGCCGAGGTTCAGGATTTGCGTGCCGGTGTTGGGCTGATCGATGGTGCCGGCGAGGGTCAAGGTGGAACCCGAGGCGGAGGCGATCGTATAATGGCCCGACTGACTTGTCCCCGCCGTGATGGTCCCGCTGAGGGTATTGCTGCCGCTGTAGTTCGAGATGTGCGGAGCGGCGTCGCTGGCCCGGCCGTTGAGAACGATGGATTCGGCGGAGTTGATGCCGTTGTATAATTCCAGCCGGCCGTCATTTGTACCACCGCCGATGGTAGTCGTATTGGCGGTCGCCCCCAGGGCCGTGTCGTTTCCGATCCGCACGATACCCGCGTTGATGGTCATGGTTTTCGTCGTGGTGGAAGCGCCGTCGAGAACCAACGTGCCGTTGCCTGCTTTAACGGTGTTTGAGGTTGAGGCTGGCGCCCAGGCGCCCTTGATAATCACTTGCCCGGTGCCGTTGAGTGTAAAAGTTCCTCGGATGTTCATTCCTCCATCCACGAGGAGTTTAGCGTCATTAATCGTAAAAACTACTCCCGTTGTTGCGCCCTGCAATGCACCGCCGCCCGTGCCCGTGACATGCATGTCATAAGGGCCATTGTAGGTAGGGCCGGTGGTTCCGCTGGAGTCGA
Source organism: Pirellulales bacterium (assembly GCA_016936015.1). GTDB lineage: Bacteria > Planctomycetota > Planctomycetia > Pirellulales > Thermoguttaceae > JAFGPV01. Next base: position 23,185 of record JAFGPV010000050.1, on the reverse strand, counting down.
GATATAAATGATCGGCGACGATAAAGGCGTAATTCGTCCCGCTATCGCCGGTGTTGGCATTGACGGTGTAGGCCGGCTCAAGTGCTAATCCGCTGTTAAAGGTTTGCACGTCGTTGCTGTCGTTGGTCAGAATACCGTCCTGGGAAAGCACTAAATGTTGCGTGGGGTAGGAATCCCGAGAAAAGGTATAGGCCGGCGCGTCTGCGGTGAAGGTAAGCGACTTGATCCTGTCGCGGTTGTTGATATCCCTGAGAAGGACGTTGGTGTTCGTGCTGTCCTCAAAAACTAAATCTTCCGTGCCCGGATCGGCAGAGAAATCCGGGAAGCCGGAGGTGGTCCATTGGCCGTCGGTGGCCCAAACATCCGTCGGATTGCCGGTGCCGGCATAGTCCCACGTCCAGGTGGCGGCCTGCGCCGGGGCGGTTGCCAAAAACATTGCCAAGACGACACCACAAGCCAGAACCGGTGATTTTCGAGAGAATCCAGAATTCATGAAGCACCTCCCTTGTGAATAGGATTGGTTTTTGCCGCCGCCCCACGACGTGTTGCGGCGAAAAAAATACGTCACGAGCCTCGGCAACATTTATGGGCAAATGCTACTGCTGTTGCGGCAGCTTCTCTGTCTGACGTGTTTTGGCGGAATCCAACGCCACGGCGGCGATGCCGTACATGTACGGGTATTTGCTGAGCTCGATGCCGGTGGTGATGTTTGCGCCCAAGGTAACGGTTCCCGGCGACTCCACCGTCCGTTCCCAAATGTTGAAAACGTGATCGATGTTTTTGCCGGGACCGACGGCGTTTTCCACGGGACGACCGATTTCATGCCACTCGCCGAGATCCATTCCAATGACTTGATTGATTTTTTGGAAGTCGGCCCGAAGCCAGTCGGGCGGTTGTTGTTTTCGGTCGTAAAAAATATAAAGCTTGGCCGGACGACTAAACCGCAGTTGGATCTTCATGTCTTTACGAAGTTCGTCGTCGGAAAAGGTTTTGACGTAGTCGGCGCCGATGAGGAACTTGGGCATGCCCGTCTGCATCACGCCGTTCCACTCGTGCTTGGGCCGGTCGCCGTAGGCCAACACGTCTTCGCCGAACCCGCCCGGCACGACCTCGTAAAAACGCCTCGTTTTTGAAGGAGAAAGATTGTCGGAAACGCCGACAATCACAGGTCCGGCCTGGTTAGACTGCTCCTTGCCGTTAAACCGGAAAGTCATGTCGCTGCCCGTCACAACGCAGGGAATCCGCAAGATCGGCCCTCCATGGGCAAAGGTCACTCCTTCACCGCTGACCAGGCGTTCTACCCGCTGCCGGCTCGCGGCCTGGTTGTTCGTGACTCGCAAATCCACCGTGCCTTCAAACACGACCACTCCGCTTTGTTTTCCAGGGACCACGTCCACTCCGAATTCGGTGCCCAAATCGGTCACCTCGCCGTCCGGCGTTTCGACGACAAATCCGTGTCCCGATTCCTCCGAGATGCGGACTTTGATCCGGCCGTGATTCAACCTTGCCCGCAAAGGACCGACAAGGCAAAAATCCGCCGAACCGTCCATAATCACGGTGCCGATCCGGTCGAGCGAGAGTTTGACGAAATGTGGATTGGTTTCCAGGGTTTTTACGGCCGGAAGATGCGGAACGTCGGACGAATTCGACGCGCTGGCAATGTGCTGGGGGGCTGCGGCGGGTGCTCCGCCTCTTCCCAGCCACCAAGCCGCTCCTCCCACGATGATGACCGCGGCCGTCAGCAACCAGATCGGCACGCCGCTGCCCCCCCAAGGCACCCACCAAGGCAGATCAAGACGAGGAAAGCCGCCCGGCGGGAGGAGGTCGATTCCCGGCAACTCGCGCAGCGCCGTATCGAGCATGGCATGTTGACGCAACCGCCGCCGTGCGCCGGCATCGGATTCCAGAACGCCTTCGAGCGCCGCAAATTCTTCCGGCGAAAGCTCGCCGGACATCCAACGCATCAACAAGTCGTCTAACGTATATTGGTCCATGCCTACGCCTCCGAGCGTCCTCATAATTCGGAGTATTTTGCCAATTCCTGTTCGACACACTTGAGCAACACCGAGCGCAACCGCTGGAGAACTTTATAAAAAGCCTCCGCCGAATAACCCGTCATCTTGGCGATCTCCCGGAAGGGCCGGCCCGAACCGTAACTTAACTGCAGCAATTGCCGATGAGTTTCGCTGAGCCGATGGAAACATTTTTCCAGAACGGTCCGCTGCCGTTCCAGGTTATCGAGTTCCTCCAAGCCTTCCTCGGCGAGCAACTGGATAATCTGCTCAGAAAAAATCAAGTGATCGCGACGTTTCGTGCGGCGCCATTTCAATGCCTCGAATCGGACGATGGTCGCCAGCCACGCGGCAAAGTTCGATTGCGGGTCAAATTCGTTAAATTTCCGCCATGCCACCAGACTGGCTTCCTGCATCACCTCGTCAACATCCTGCCAAGAGCTTAACAGCGTCCGGGCATACACCCGCACCTGCTGCTCATGCTGCAGAAAAAAACGGAGGAAAGCTTCGTGGTCGGTTGGTCGAGAAACAGTCATGATTTCTTCTCGGATACCAATATTGCCAAACCATATCTATAACGGCCACGCGCCATGCCGTTAATTCCTTGCTAAATAATACCTTACACTGTTTGTCCCACAATCCATTTCCCTCTCAATCCTTAAGATATATAGACAGTCCCCTTAGCTAGACTCCCGCGGAAATCCTTTTTGGACTATAAAATTTTCAGAAAATGGGGGATTCAATCTATTTTCCCATAACGCAAACGGGCGTCTGGCCTCCAGCAATGCGGCCTGGTTAGAAGAACTGGCCGGCGAACTGATGAGAACGGGATGACCCAAGAAAACCAAGCCATAACCTCCCCGACCAAGGAGATCCAATCTTGATGAAACAGAATCGACATGCGATCGGCCCGTTATTCCTCAATTCTGCCACTTACCCCCCCGTATAAGGATTTTTCGGATCCGGTTGGTTTTTCATGTCCAATTTCCGGCTTAGGCGCAGTATATCAATAGGCATGGTATGGCAATAACTTACCGGAACAATTGCCTTTCGCCCCGCGAAAGTTCACTCATTCGCGGAGCGAAAGGGACATTTTTCCTGTATTGGATTAGAGGAATATTGTTCGTCTTCGATGGAGAGGTGGTTCAGCGTGCCGGATCGGAAATTTCTTGATAATTGAGGCACGCGTAATTATACTAGTTGATAGTCCTTGGTGAGGCAGCGAAAAAACTCATTGCTCCGAAAACGATCAAGGTGGACATGGTCACCGGCGCCGGATGAGGACATCGGCCGTCCTTGGTATTCCGGCACAAGTTCGGCGCGGAAGAGAGCTCTTTCACCAGGAAGACGTCGTGTCAATCACGTGCACGATGACGCCACTTTTCTTCCAGAATGAGCCGCTCTTCTTAAACCGCAGATCGTCACCGGCCAAACGAAGCTTGACCGTATGACAAGCCTTGATGCCTCGCCCTCCGCGGGCTTCAAACAGAGGATTAGGGATAATGTATCTGAGGCTTCTGGGTATGAAGAGTGATGAGTTTCGATAGGATTAAAACTCCTGCAGCATTGTGAAGAGCGCTTTTCGTTATGAGATTTCACCATTGAAAGGAGAAAGCAAGCATGAAAACATTCAGTTTCCGCATCATGGCCATTTTGGTCATGGGCATGGTTGTTTCACTCGTCGGATCACCGGTTTCGGCGGAAATAGTTTACTCTACCGATTTCAGCGATACCACGACCGGCGAGTTGCCCACCGGTTGGTCGGCGGATGATGGTTATGCTACTTGGACAGTTGACGAGAACGATGAGCTCGCTCCAAGCGACGTGACTGACGACTCCTCGACCCTTTGTGAAGCTGCCGGGACATTTACGGATGGCACCATCACGGCAACCTTCCACAATGGATATGGCCGCGCCGGCATTGTCGGGCGAGTTGTCGATGACGAGACCTACTATGTCATGCGAGTAAAAGGCGAGACTTATTTGGAAGTATATTGGAACACGAGTACCGGTTATGGCCGGATTGTTAATCTCGCTTTGGATCCCGATTATGACTACGATGATATGTGTACGGCAACGTTGACATTCGACGGCGAGAACATCAGCGGCGAGGTTCGCAACTCGTCCGACACCGTGCTCGGATCGTTTAATATAGTAGATAACCACATCACCTCTGCTGGTTACGCCGGTGTGCGGGCCAATGATGATTCTTTTGGATGCGATACGTTCCAGGTTGACGTCGTACCTGAGCCGGGTACCGTGATCTTGTTGATTTCGGCATTGGTCGGTCTGTTGATCGTACGACGGAAGCGGTAGGAAGTGATTTCTACCGGTTGGATCAATACCTGAAAATTAAGGAACCGGCAGCGGCGGTCCGTTGCCGGTTCCTGCCGTTTACACTGGTGAGGCAGTGGTCAGACAAGCAACCGACGGTGCCGGCAAGTCGTCGTGCGTGCCATGCGACGTTGAACGGTTTTTCTCTCTCACAATCAACCGTTGTCGCCGTTCTTCCAAGTTGTGCCGTCCAAGAGCGACTACAATCATCCGCTGATATTGCTCTCTTTTTGGCATTTCTTTTTCCGTCTCTTCACTCCACGCTTTACGCCTTCGCGCCTTTGCGAGAGACCTTGTTCCACTCTTACTGTCGGGCCAGGCGGGCGGCGTCGGCTTCGGTGACAACCAGACGGCGGATGGCGGCGGCGCGGCCGGTTTGGGGGTCGACGTCGACCAGAGTGCCGTGCAGGCGGACGTCGTTGTGGGCGACTTCGTAGTGGGTGGGGCGGAAGGTGCGGACGGTCTCCAGCACGCGGTCGATGCGGCGGCCGAGGATGCTCTCATGGGGACCGGTCATGCCGACGTCGCATTGGAAGGCGGTCCCCTTCGGCAAAATCTGCTCGTCGGCCGTGGGAACGTGCGTGTGCGTCCCGAGCACCGCCGAGACGCGGCCGTCGAGGTACCGGCCCATGAGCTGCATGTCGCTGGTCGCCTCGGCGTGGAAATCGACCAGGATCACGCGGACTCCTTCGGGCAGCGACTGCAAGACGCGGTCGGCGGCGGCAAACGGGCAATCGACCGGCGGCATGAAGACCCGGCCTTGGAGGATCAATACGGCCACGGGGACCTGCTGATGCGTTTTCAGAATCATCAGGTCGCGGCCGGGGGCCGTCAGGGGGTAATTCGCCGGGCGGACGATCCGGCCGTCGGACTGGAGCAACGGAAAGATCTCGCGGCGGCGATAGGCGTGGTCGCCCATCGTCACGCCGTCGATGCCCCCGGCAAGCAGTTCGCGGTAGAGTTCGGGCGTAATGCCCGAGCCGCCGGCGACGTTCTCGGCGTTGGCCACCACCAGGTCGATCTCCTGCTCGGCGCGCAGTCCGCGGATCGCCCGGACGCAGATTTGCCGGCCGGGTTTGCCGACGACGTCGCCGATCAGCAGGAGTCGCATGGTTACCTCGCCAAATCCACGTGTCGGGTTTCGCGGAGCACGGTGACTTTGATTTCGCCGGGGTAGGTCAACTGCTCCTCGAAGGCACGGGCGATGTCGTGGCAGACTTTGGCCGCCGACTCGTCGGTGGTTTCCTTGGCGGAAAGCAGGACGCGGAGTTCACGGCCGGCCTGGATGGCGTAGGCCTGATCGACGCCGGGGAACTTGGCGGCGATGGTTTCCAGTTCCTCCATGCGTTTGATGTAGCGTTCGAGGGTCTCGCGGCGGGCGCCGGGCCGGGAGGCGGAGCAGGCGTCGGCGGCGGCGACCACCACGGTATAGGGATTTTCGATCCGCAGGTCGTCGTGGTGGCAGGTCGCGGCGTGGATCACCTCGGAGCGTTCGCCGTAGCGTTTCAGCAGGTCGCCGCCGATTTTCGGGTGTCCGCCCTCGGCCTCCTGATCGGCGGCCTTGCCGATGTCGTGCAGCAGGCCGCAGCGGCGGGCCAGCTTGCCGTTCAGTCCCAGCTCCTCGGCGATCATGCCCGCAATGAAGGCCACCTCGATGCAGTGCCGCAACACGTTCTGGCTGTAGCTGGTGCGGAAGTGGAGCCGGCCCAGGAGGTTGACCAGCCGCTCGTGGAGGTTGAGAATTTCCACTTCCTGGCAGGCCTCTTCGCCGAATTTCTGGATGTGCCGTTCCAGTTCATGTTGGGTGGCGGTCACGATTTCTTCGATGCGGGCGGGGTGGATGCGGCCGTCGGCGATGAGTTTTTCCAGGGAAAGCCGGGCGACTTCGCGGCGGATCATGTCGAAGGCGCTGACGATCACCACGCCGGGGGTGTCGTCGATGATCACGTCCACGCCGGTGGCCTTTTCGAAGGCGCGGATGTTCCGCCCCTCGCGGCCAATGATCCGCCCCTTCATCTCGTCGTTGGGGATGTCCACCGTGCTGGTTGTGGTCTCGGCGGTGTGGGGGGCGGCGTAGCGCTGGATGGCCGTCAGCACGATCTCCCGCGATTTCTGCTCGCAGGTCTCGGCGAGCATCTTCTCGTGCTTCAGGATCACCGCGCCCGTCTCCTTCTGCAACTGCTGGTCGAGCAGTTCCAGGAGCCGCTTGGTGGCCTCCTCCTGATTCAGGCCGCACAGCTCGTGGAGGGTCTGCCGCTGGAGGTCCAGCAGCTTGGTGAGTTCCTCCTTGCGGTGGTTGGCCTCCTGGATCCGCTCGGTCAGTTTTCGCTGGGTGCTTTCGACCATTTTCTCCTGCTTGCGGAGCTGCTCGGCCTGCTCTTCCAGGGCGTCCTGGCGTTTGTCCAACAGGCGTTCGCGCTCGTGCAGTTCGGCGCGGATGCGGCGGAACTCCTTTTCGGTCTCCTCGCGGAGCTTCAACTCCCGCTCCTTGCTTTCCAGTTCGCTGCGGCGGCAGAGCGTTTCGGCCTCTTGCTTGCCTTGGCGGATGATTTCCCGGGCCTCGGTCTCAGCGTCGCGGCGGCGGAGCCGGTCCAGCATCTTTACCAGAAAAAAGGCCCCGACGGCAACGGCAATGAAAGCGGGTATAAGAATCGCAAGTTGGGTAGATGTAAACACAGCGACAGCCCTCGCTTAAATGAATTCTCCATCGAGGAGCAGACCAAGCCGTTAGCGGCGGACCGACAGCGCAGGAGGCGAGAAGTTTGCGGGGTCGCGAGAAGAAAGAGCCGAACGTCCGCGGGAACGTCCGGATGGAAAGGCCTTGGAACAGCGGATTCGCAAATTGGGAGGAATAACGACGGCGGGAACGGGCATCCAGATCCCGCCGAAGCCCCAGCGTTTCAGCACAAGGCGAACCATCATCTCACCCTTCCCGAAGGAAACGACGCCGGAGTATCTCCGCAGGCATTCGCTCATCCGCACGGACCACGCCCCGCGGAAAGCCGCTTCGGGCTCGGCGTCCAGGACGCCGCCCAGCAGGCCCGCCAACGAGCGAATAATCCACAGCAGGAACGCCATCGTTTTCCCCCTGGTCGGGTGGTTCTTGCTACCTGTTACAAACTTCATCAAATACCGGCTGCCGAATCGACTCGTCGAAGAGAAGAGACGGAAAGCCTCTTCCACCCCGGTTTCAGTCGCCGCGAAAACGGGACGGTCCCGCTCACTCGGATACTTCGATCCAGCATCTTTCTGCCTGAAAAAAGCCGGGAAAAACGTCTTTTCACCGAATTTTTCACAAACAGAATTCACTCTATAATATCAGTGTAATCGAAGTCATAAGAAGCTGCAACTCCGGCAGCGCAGGGGAATTTCGCATAAAAACCCGCCGCGGTCCAAGTCCGGGCGGGAAAAGGTCGGTTGGGAAGGATTGGAGAAGCTATGCACGCGTTCGAATTGCGTCTGGCCGAGTGCTGGCCGCCCGAACAGTGGCGGGACGTGACCGTGGCGGTCGCGGTCTCGGGGGGGGCGGACAGCGTGGCGCTGCTCCGGGCGCTCTGTCGGGTGAAGTCGGGGGGGGCCGGGCGGCTGGGTGCTGCCCATTTCAACCACTATCTCCGCGAAGAGGCCGGCGGGGATCAGCGGTTCGTGGAGAACTTATGCGCCCAGTTGGAGATTCCCTGCGTCAGCGGAGGGGTAGCCGTGGCGGAGACCGCCGCCTCGACCGGCGAAGGCCTCGAAGAAGCGGCGCGTCGGCTGCGGTACGCCTTCCTGGCCTCCGCGGCCGGGCGGCTGGGAGCGCGGTTCGTCGCTGCCGCGCATACCGCCAACGATCAGGCGGAGACGATTCTGCATCGTATCCTCCGGGGCACCGGCATCGGCGGCCTGGCCGGAATGCCCCGCGCCCGGCCGCTCGGGCCGGCCACCTTGATCCGACCGATGCTCACGCTGCGCCGCGACGAGGTGCTGGCGTATCTGCACGACGTGAATCAGACCTATCGCGAGGACGCCAGCAACGCCGACTGCCGTTTTACCCGCAACCGGCTCCGCCGCGAGTTGCTGCCGCTGCTGGCCCGGGAGTTCAATCCCCGTGTCGAGGAGGTCCTCCTGCGGCTCGGCTCCCTGGCCGGCGAAGTGCAGCAGGTCGTCGCCGGGCTGGTCGATGCCCTGATGGAGCGGGCCGTGATCTGCCCCAGCGCCGAGCAGGCGATTCTCGACCGCCGGGAACTCCACGCTCAGCCGCGCCATGTGCTCCGCGAGCTGCTGATCCGCGTCTGGCGGCGGCAGGGCTGGCCCCTGCAGGCGATGGGCGGCGCCCAATGGGAACAGTTGGCCGAGATGCTCCTCGGCCAAAAAAGGGGACATTCTGCTTTTTTAGAAAAACCAGAATGTCCCCTTTTTTGGCGGCGGACGTTTCCGGGGGCAATCCTGGCGGAAGTTGCGGAAGACGCGCTGCAATTGATCCGTCTGCCGCAATGAACGGATAACCGCGGCCAGGGGACGCGGAAGAGGAAACCGTCGTTTCCCATTTCCCCCAAAAACCGCGACCGCTGGTCGCGGCTTTCCAAGGGCTTTACTTTTCCGTCAGTTGCGCCGTCTCGTCGCCCGGCTTGCTGAACAGCCAAAGCAGAACCGGGGAGGCGATGTAGATCGAGCTGTAGGTTCCGCTGACCACGCCCACGATCAAGGCGAAGGCAAAGCCGCGGAGCGCCTGGCCGCCGAAAAAGTACAGGACCACGACCACGATCAGCACCGTCAACGAGGTAATGATCGTGCGGCTGAGCGTCTGGTTGATGCTGTCGTTGACCATCTTCCGGGTGACGTTCGGGTCCTTGCCCCGGGTCTCGCGGACCCGGTCGAAGACCACGATTGTATCGTTGACGGAGTACCCGATGATCGTCAGGAAGGCGGCGACCATCGGTAGATTGATTTTGAACTGCTCGATCAGCAGGAAATTGCTCAGCAGCGGGATCTGGGCCAGCCAGTAGCTGACGGTCACGGCCGCCAACATGATCAGCACGTCGTGGATCAAGGCGGCCACGGCCGCCACGCCGAAGGCCACCCCCTGGAATCGCACCCAGAGGTAGATGATGATCAGCACCCAACTGGCCACCAAAGCGTAAATGGCCTGGTAGCGGGTGCTGATGGCCACGGCCCCGCCGATCTTATTCGAGGCGGGAAACAGCGGCGTCGCCGCCAACTGCGACTGCAACTCCTGGAGCACCGGCTTCGTCTTGGCCGGCGGCAACGAGAGCCGGACGTCCCAGTGTTGGTAGGGCGTGCGGTCGTCTTCGTAATACTTCGGATTGGTGACCTCCATCTGCACGCCCTCCGGCGTGATGCCCGCCGCCTTCAGCGCGTCGGTCAATTGGGATTCCACCTGGGTCTTTTCCAGGCCCTCCATAAAATCCAGGGAGAAGGAGGAGCCGTTCAGGAACGGATTGGTCAATTCCGAGCCGGAAGAGGCCGGCTTTCGCGCGGGCGGCGCAATTGCCGGCGGGATCTGCTCCCGGGCTGCGCCTTCGGCCGGGATTTTTTCCTCCGCCGCGGTATTCGCCTTGTCCGCGGGGGAAGAAGGAGGATCGGCGGACGGGGGTGATACTTCCGCCGTCTCAAGTTGGCAAAACAGCGTCGGGCCGCCGCCTCCCAGGAGTCCCAGCACGCCGGCGGGAGCGGAAAAGAAGGAGTGTTTCTCGGGCGCCGGCGGTTGTGTTTTTCCCTCCGGCGATTCGGTCTTCGCCGGCGGCGTTTCATTCTTCGGAGCGGAGGCCGCCGGTTCGGGCAGCGATTCGGTCTTCGCCGCTGGCGGCACTTCGGCCTTCGGAGCGTCGGCCGCCGGCGGGGGCGACGTCACGGTGGGGGCCTCAGGTTCCGGCGTTTTTTCTTTTTTGGAAGGGGTCGCCGGTTGGGCCGCCGGCTCCTCGATCGCCGTGATCGGACCAATCGTCACCTGATTCGTCACCAACTCTTTGCCGTACTTTTCCCGAATGAAGTTTTCGACGTCCTTCTCATTCGTGTTGGAAGTGTTGATCGTAAACCGCAGGAACCGCTCCTCGTCTCCCAATTGCGTGTCGGTGATGGCCAGGTCGGGCATGTGCTTATCATTCGACAGGGCCACCCGGAGGTCGTTGGTCTTCTGCGGCTGCCGGAACCAGATTTGCACCGAGGTGCCGCCGGTGAAGTCGATGTCGAACAGGCCCTTGCCGCGTTCCACCGTAAGCGCCAATCCCAGCACGATCACCGCCAGGGAAAGGGTCATCATCGCGGGGAAGACCCGCATGAAGTTGATGTTCAGGTGGCCGACGGCCTGGACCATTTTCAGCTTGGTGATCCAGCGGTGCCGCTCGGCGATGTCGAAGATCACCCGAGAGACGAAGACCGCGGTGTACATGCTGAACGAGACGCCCAGGAAGAGCGTCACGGCGAAGCCTTTGATCTGGTCGGTGCCGATCACGTAGAGCACCACCGCGGCGAGAATGGTGGTGAGGTTGGCGTCGACGATCGTGGCGCTGGCGCGCTGGAAGGCGTTGCGGATGGCCATCCGCAACGCGGAGCCTTTGGCGATTTCCTCCCGCAGCCGTTCGTAGATCAGCACGTTGTTGTCCACCGCCATCCCGATGGTCAAGGCCACGCCGGCCAGCCCGGGCAGGGTAAACCGGGCGTTGATCGTCAGCATGATCGCCAGCAGCATGGCGATGTTCAGCACCAGGGCCAGATTGGCGATGATTCCCGAGAACCGGTAGTACCAGAGCATGAACAGCGGCACGAGGATCGAGGAGATCATCATCGCGTTGAGGCTTTTCCGGATCGTGTCGGCGCCCAGCGTCGGCCCCTGGATCAGCCGCTGCACCGGATGCTTGTCGAGCGTCAGGGGCAAGGCCCCGGCGTTGAGCACGTAGACCAGGTGATCCACCTCGTCCTGCGAAAAATTGCCGGTGATCTGGCCGTGATCCGTAATCTTCGAATTGATGTACGGGGCGGAATAGAGTTCGTTGTCGAGGATAATCCCCAGCTTCCGTTTGAAGGACTTTTGCACCGGGTCGGGCAGATTGTTGCCGGTGAGCTTCCCGAACCTTAGCCCGCCCTGGGTGTTGAACGTGAACAGCACGCACGGACTGGCGGTCTCCTGGTCGTAGTCGGAAGAGGCCCGCGACAGAAATTCCCCCGTGACGTTGTACAGGTCGGAACGGACCAAAGCCTCGTAGACGGTCTTCTTCCCTTTTTCAATCTTCCGGACGTAGACTTCCGAAGAGTCGATGTGACCTTCGTCGCCCTCCCGGATGGGCACGAACCACGCCAACAGGTTGCCGTCGCCGTCGTACCACCGCGATTTTTCGGGTTCCTCTTTGGCGAGGTTGATCAGGGACGTGTCATCACGGTTGTTGGCCAGGATGCGGAACTCCAACTGGCCCGTCTGCGAGACGATCGCCCCCACGCGGTCGGCCTCGGCCTCGCTCTGCTCGGGAATGATGATCTCCACCTGATCCTGTCCATACTGCCGGATGATGATTTCCTTTTGCCCGCCGGGATTCACGCGGCGCTTGATGCCGTCGATCACCATCGCCATGTTTTCCGTGTTGATCGGCTTTTCCTTCGTGACCTTGGTCTTGTCGATCTCGTAGATCAGGGTCACTCCCCCCGAGAGATCGATGCCGAACTTCGGCGGCCAGAAGGCGGCGATCAACACCGCGCTGAGGAACAAGCTGACCAGCACCAGCGAGATTTTCCAACCGTAGTCGGGCATCCGCAGCGCGTTGGCCAGGAACACCCCCAACACTATGGCCAGCACCAATGCGGCCAGGATCAACAACAAGGTCAACAGAGCGGCGGACATAGCGTAACTCTTTGGTTTTCGTTCGTCGTCGGCGGGCGGTCGCCGGTCGCTTGCTTATCGACCGACGGCCCGCAACCGGCGACCAACTGGGTTATTCCTTAGTTGTTGCCTTTCGCTCCGCGAAAGCAGCGTACTTTCGCGGAGGCAACAATTATTTTTTAGTTAATCCTCATGAGGACTTGGCGTCCTCGCCCGGCGTCCCGCTGACGACCCGGGCAATGGAGGTCAGGCTGACGCGGAGCTTGGTGTTGTTGGCTTCATCGACCTTCAGGATCACCTCGTCGGCCTCCTTGTGGACGTTCATCACCACGCCGTAGATGCCGCCGATGGTCAGCACCCGGTCGTTCTTCTTCACGTTGCCGAGCATCTCCTGACGCTTCTGCCGCTCCTTGCTCTGGGGGCGGATCATCAGGAAGTAAAAAAGAAGAAAGAGCACCAGGAGCATCGGCGCCATGGACATCAAGCCGTCCAACAGGCCGGGGGCCTTCTCCTTGCCGGCGGCGTTCTGCGCCTCCGCGAAAATCAACAGCGGCTGGAGCCAAGCGGACCACATGCCATTTATCCCCTTATCGGGTTCATGTTGAAAAACGGTAAACGGTTCATGTTACCCCCTCGGCGTTTCGACCTCAAGGGGGGATTATTCCGCGAGAAGTGGGCGAAATCACGCTTTTTTCAGACTTATGAAGGCCCGGGACGCTTCCTCCAACGCCCCGGGATGGCAATCCCGGGGGGTATGCAGCGGCATTTTACGCCCCGGGGATGCCCATCCCGGTGTGCTTCCCCAGACAAGAACGAAGATCAGAGCCGGGCCGTGTCGCCCCGGCATCACTGGGCCGACACGGCCCGGCTTGGAGAACATGCAGTCCTTTGTGGTTCTCTGCGATGCTTACAACCACGCCGCTCGCGGCAGATACGTGCCGTCAAACCACACGATCTTTTTACACATAATTCCTGTTATCCAGGAGTGTCCAAGCAGTCGCTATCTTTCGATACAAGTCCTTATAATACAACATGATGCGTCATTCTAATTGTTTCCTGACAAACGGTATTATTAATGTTTTTTGACCTTTGATAATCGGATCCTAATAATATTATCAAAATTTACTGACATAATAGATTTATTTATCATCCACCTTATTCTCGATGAGGCAGCGTCCGCACTGGAACGAAAACGTCCTGCAACCGCGGATCGTTCTTCTGGATCAAAGATTCCGGATTCTCGCGATCGTTTGTGTTAGCTGTTTTTTTCCCTTCATAAAGGAATGAGTCATGAACACTCGTAACAACCTGGTACTTTTGTGCACGGGCCTGTTGCTCGCCATTACAGCCGCCACACCGGTGGCGGGAGCGAACTTGTTAGTCGACCCCGAGTTTGACGGGAGCCCCTCTTTACTGTCCATGGGGGTCGTCTTTCCTCCTTCCGGCTCCTCCGTGTATGGCAATTGGGGTGCCGAGATTGGTGCCATTGTGACCGCCCAAGACAGTGTCACGCCACTGACGGCAACAACCATGCTCGCCGAGTTTACCGGCAGCCCCAACTACACACAGACTGCCCAGGTCACTGACGTTTCCGCTTTCACTCCCGGCTCCTCGTACACCTTGAGCGCCTATTTCAATGCTAACGTGCCTGCGGCCCTAGCCTTCGTCAACATGTCCTTCTACGACGCCGCCTACACGTACTTGAGCGATCTTTCTTCCAGTCCGGGCCTAATAGACAGTAATCCTGCCACGTGGGAGCAGAAGTCGCTTACGACAATCGCGCCCCTGACTACCAAATACATCGTCTCCCAGGTCCTGTACGATGAGAATTCGATCACGACCAATGACGGTGTCATTCATGCCGGCTATGTCGACAGTGCATCGCTCACCGTCGTGCCCGAACCCGGCACGCTGCTGTTGCTTTCCACCGGATTGGCCGGTCTGCTTTACACGACTTGGCGAAAACGCAAGTAATCGCCCCCACACCGGACCTCGGAGGGCAACGCGCGTGCCGCCGCGTCTGTCCTCCGAGGCCCCCTTTTTTCCCTCGTTCCGAAACAAGAGTTTCGGAACGCCCAATATCTTTTGCGTTCTCTGCGTTCCTTCGCGGCAATCCACTCCTCGTTGGTCGGAGACGGGGCGGTGCACATGCATATCATGCGCCTAGCCGCGAAGCGCCTCCGGGGGCACGTGTGCCAGATCGGGCGCAATCCAATCCGCCCCGGCAGCCTGCAACTCGGCGGAGGAAAAGCCGGTCGTCAGCCCGAGGCACTTCGCCCCGGCGGCCTTCCCGGCGCGGATGCCGTTGGGGGCGTCCTCGACAATCAAACAGCGGCCCGGCGAAAGTCCCAGTCGCCGGATCGCCAGCAGGAAGATCTCCGGATCGGGCTTCTTCTGGATCACTTCCAGGCCGTTGACGCACGTGTCGAACGTCTCGGGCGGCAGGTCGATCTCCGCCAGGTTGCCGCGCATTTTGACCTCGTCGGCGCTGGTGGCCACCGCCAAACGGATCCCCATCTGCCGGCAGGAGGCGATGAACTCGCGCACCCCGGCAAACGGCGTAAGCCGGCCGCGGATGATCTCCAGATAGATCTCGTACGTCCGCCGCTTGTCTTGTTCCAAGTCCCATTGCAGGCCATACCGCTCGGCCACGCCGCCCAGATAGCGGTTCTCGCCGGTCCCGACGAACGGCAAAAAATCCTCCGGCCGGACCTGCACCCGATGCCGCTCGGCGAACATCCGGGTGGCCGCCTCCCGAATAAACGGTTCCGAATCGCAAAGCACCCCGTCCATGTCGAAAACGACGCCGAGAAACCAGGCGGCAGACAGCGGCTTTCCATCCATGCCCAGCAGCTTAACCGACCAGCGGTCCCGGCTCAACGGGACTCTGTCGCCCCAACGCCCCCAGGATGGCAATCCCGGGGACAAATCCGCCGCCCCGCCCCGATCCCAAAGCCCCGCTGTCCTTCATCAAAACCGACCGCTTTGTCAAACGGTTGATTTTGAGAGCTGTCTCACCTCTGACTCTTGGGGTACAAAACGGGTTACAAACACCAGGGTTACAAGAATCCAAAAAACAAAGCCTTGCACAACTCATTGCTGTGTAAGGCTTTAAGTAGTCGGGGCGACAGGATTCGAACCTGCGACCTTCTGAACCCCATTCAGACGCGCTAATCCAGACTGCGCCACGCCCCGCACCGTCGTAACTTGCTGCCATTCCGGGAGTTATGTAGCTCCCGAAAAAGGGCAAGCTTTCATCACCATTAAGGATTTTACCACATCCCCTCACCCCGGCAAGAGGATGTTTTTTCGTTTCTGTTTCTTCTCCTGGGTCGAAATGACGTCTGGTATCAAGCGGAGACGGTTTATTGCCTGAAAGCCTTACGCCTGATGGACCCGGTGCTCGGCCGGAAGAATCTCATAACGCCTCAGAGCCGAGGCGTGTCGCCTCGTTGTTACCCAGCGGCCCCAAAGGGGCACCGTTCACCCAACCCAGGGCGCAACCCTGGGAAACGATGCCAATCACAATTATCCGTCGGCCCAACGGGCCAACCGTTCGCCGAAAAATTGGACCGTTGGGCTGAAGAATTTCATTCGGTTCGAGACCGTTCCCCAGGGCGGCGCCCGGGGCTGGGTGAACACCTGGGCCTTTGGCCCAAATTATACATGCCGAGAAGTACGATTTTCTCTTTTATTTGGATATACAGGTTTTCACAATCAAAGTCCCCTGCTGCGATTTCTTAGCTGCTTTGCATTTCTTCGATTTTACCGTCACGTTTTTCACGACGATCCGGCCGCCGACGGCCGCAAAAGCGCGCAGGAGCTGGTCGAGCGACACATCCGAAGCGGCCCGCTCGATCTTGGCAACACGAGGCTGGCTCGTTCCGAGTTTGAGCCCCAATGCCTTTTGCGACAAGTGCCGGGCCTCGCGCTGCCCTCGAACCGCCAGGGCAAGTTTGACCCGCGCATCGAGCACCTGCCGCTCCAATTCGTCCATTTCCAAAAAGTCGGCGGCGTCGCCCACCTTCCATCCCGCCGCTTCCAATTTTCTGCGTTTTGTAGAATCCATTATTTTATGAAATCTGAAATCTGAAATCTGAAATCTGGGGACCAAAATCTGAAATCTGATGGGGACACCCATAACCGCCGCGGTGTCAAGGCCCGGATTTTAGGGATTTTCCGACACAATCACAATACCGGAACGGAGAGAGGCTAGCCTGGGGTCCAAGGGGCGGCAATGAGCGCCCCTGGTCGGCCAATGGACTGGCCGAAACAATGGGGCAGGGATGCCCGTGCCGCGTTGTGCGTTCCCTCGGTTCCGATCATTCCCTCGTTTGCTGTGTCACGCACATGGCAACTCTTGACCATCGACACATTCAACGAATTCAGGAACCCGGAATCCGGATGCAAGAACCGGAATGATCATTGGGCCAGGGATCAGGCCGTGATTGGTGATGAGCATGGACCGGCGGACTTTCCATTGCCTTTTTTTTCTAAGTGGCCCAAAAAGACGCTTGCTCTCCTGCCACGTTTTGCTATAATATACGTTAGTATAGTATCGGCTCTTTGGCAACCTATCAGAAAAACCTTTCCCCGCGTGGAAAATATGCGCCCCTTGAAAATCGCCTGCTCAAAAGGGACGTGGCACAAAGAAAAAACGTGGAAAAATGCAATTTTGCTGTACAACGCCCTCCCCAAAAGACCGGAAAAGACCCCAAGCTGGGGAGCCTCCCGTGCATTTTTCGACTTTTGATGACCAACTACCGGGCGCCCGCGATCGCTCCGCGATCGGGGCGGCCATGCCGCGAGAGGTCATGGTTCTTATTTTTTGCACCGTACCACACACCCATTTCAGCACACCCCTGGCGCACCTCAGGAATAATTGTGTTTTACAATTCGCGGAAGACACGGCAAAACACGGATGAAAAGACCCCACATTGTGCAAAAAATCGAAAAACAGGCGATTTATGTAAAGGGCCTTTCGCCGACTTCCAAAAACACCGGAAAAACACGGCTCTCTCGAACCACGGAGAAAAGTGAAATTATTTCCCGGGAAAAGAAAGGTATAGCGAGTCGTGAAGGAAATTAGTGTTCCGTTAATCGCGATGGTTTTCGACGGAACTCCATCATTCGAGCAGAGGGGTTTATCTTCCATTTCCTCCTGGAAATTGAGCCGCCCTTTCTGCTAAAATCTTTCTGACATAGTGGCCTGGGTATCGGACGAGACGGATGTTACTCAGTCCCGGAGGGACGGTAGTTCATAGTCAGGGGCGTCAGCCCCTGGGAAAGGGAAAGAAACCGATTTTCAGCCCTGAAAGGGCGGCAGTCGTTGGAGGATCGGGCCTGACTGACACCCCTTCGGTGCTTTGTGTGGATGGCGTTTCTCTCCTCCAGGGGTTCGACACCCCTGGCTATTGACGAAGGATTTGTCCATGAAAAACTTTGCCGACCGATTGGCTACGGCCGTTTGCGGCCGGAAGACGCCGGTGCTGGTGGGACTGGATCCGCGTTGGGACCTGCTGCCGGCGGGCTTGAAAACGGCCGTCGCGTCGGAACGGGATTGGCCGGGCGTGGCCGGAGCATTTGAGCAGTTCTGCCGCGAGGTGATCGACGTGGTCGCGCCGCTGGTGGCCGCCGTGAAGCCGCAGGCGGCCTTTTTTGAACGGCTGGGGCCTGCGGGGATGTCGGCTTTGGGAAACGTGATCGCCTACGCCCGGCAGAACGGGTTGCTGGTGATTCTCGACGGCAAGCGGAACGACATCGGCTCGACGGCTACGGCATACGCCGAGGGTTTTTTGGGCCGGGATGAGAGTCCCTGGGGCGCCGACGCGCTGACGGTCAGTCCGTACCTCGGCGACGACAGCTTGCAGCCGTTTTTCGACACGGCCGGGGAGCGCGGATCGGGCGTGTTCGTGTTAGTGAAGACTTCCAATCCCGGCGGCGGGATGCTCCAGGATCTCGTGGCCGACGGCCGGCCGGTGTACCGGCACGTGGCCGAGTACGTCGAGCGGCAGGCCGCCCGGTCGGCGGGGGACTGCGGCTACGGGATCGTCGGGGCGGTGGTCGGGGCGACCTATCCGCAGCAGTTGGCCGAGTTGCGGGAGGCGATGCCGCACACGTGGTTCCTCGTGCCCGGCTACGGGGCCCAGGGGGGAACCGCCGCGGCGGTGGCCCCCGCCTTCGATGCCCGCGGCTTGGGCGCGATCGTGAACAACTCCCGCGGCATCATCTTCGCCTACACGAAAAAACCCTACTCCGACCGCTTTCCCGCCGCCGAGTGGCAAAAAGCCGTCGAGACGGCCACCCGGGAGATGATTGCTCAACTTCAAACGGATACGCCCGCGGGAAAGCTGGTGGGAGAAGAAAGAATGACGAAGGACGAATGACGAAAGAAATCCGAATGTCAAATGACGAAGGAGGTGCAGAAGAAGAACGTTGAAATCAGGCTTTTTCGGATTTAGGCATTCTTCATTCTTTCGTCATTCGTCATTAGACCTTCGTCCTTTTTTCTCCAATGAGCCCCTGAAGGAGCTTGAGATTCACCACGTCCATATCAACGCCGTTTTCGAATTCCTTGGGCGTTTCCAGATACATGGGGATTTTTTGGAACCGGGAATCGTTCAGCAGCAGGCGGAACGGTTCCAGGCCGAGCTTGCCCCGGCCGACATGGTCGTGGCGGTCGACGCGGCTGCCCCGCTCGCGCCGGCTGTCGTTCAGATGGAAGGCCTTGATCCGCTTCAGGCCGATCAGCCGGTCGAACGCGCGGAGGGTGGCCCGGTAGTCTTTTTCCGGGGCCAGGGGATAGCCGGCCGCGAAGACGTGGCAGGTGTCGAAGCAGACGCCGAGCCGCTCGGGCCGTTTTACGCCGTCGAGGATTTCGGCCAACTGCTCGAACCGCCATCCCAACGCGGTCCCCTGCCCGGCGGTCGTTTCCAGGAGACATTGGGCGGGAACCTCAGGGACCTGGGAGAAAACCTCATCAAGAGCGGAAATGACCCGCCGCAGGCCGTCACGTTCATCCCCCGAAATCATGGAGCCGGGATGGGTCACGACATAGGGAATCCCCAGACGCCCCGCCCGGTGCAATTCGTCGACGAAGGCGTCGACCGACTTTTTCCATAAGTTACGGTCTGGGCTGGCGAGGTTAATGAGGTAAGAATCGTGGGCCAGAGGATGGCCGATTTTCCACTGTTTCAGGGCCTCGGCGAACTTCCGGGCGTCCTCGTCCGTAATCGGCTTACCCCGCCATTGGTTGTTGTTTTTCGTGAAGATTTGGACGCACGCACAGCCGATTTCCCCCGCTCGGCGGACGGCCTGATCGTAGCCGCCGGCTATCGAGCGATGGGAACCCAGCGGGGGCGCCGTTTTGGGTGTCTTGCTTGTCATGGGGGATTTCGTGAGAATAGAATAAGGAGAACCCCTTGACCCGCGAAAGGAGTTTTATGGGGGAAGTCGTTTGCGTTCTCATCTGTGCCGTGATTCTGCTTGGCGCGCTGTTTTTTTATTGGCGGCCCGACCGGGCGGCGACCCGACAGGTCCGGTTTGCCAAGGCGCGACACGATTTTCACGCCCGGCGTGAATGGCTGGAGGCGAAGTTCATTCAGTTGGCGGCCGCCCGGTCGAAATCCCGATCCCCGCGTTGGGACGATTGCACCTTTGCCGATGACGTGACCTACGTTCGTCACCGGAGCACCGGTCAGATCTCCGCCCTGGTGGAGATCTCGATTGCCGCCGAGGATCCCGAGGACATTTTCCCGACCGGCGGCGACGCCGTCGGCAACCTCCAACTCGGCACCGCCGTCTTCCGCCTGGACCGCGACCGTTGGGTCACCGACGGCCGTGCGATTCTCAACTTCAGCCCCGCCGAAACCCTTCGCCAGTTCCAGCGCGATTATCAATTCCTCGGCGAGGAATACGGTTCGGGATAAGGATTCCAGCGGCGGGATTCAGGAATCGCCGACCAAGTTCCGCAGTACGGCCGGCAGGATGCCGCCGTGGCGGTAGTATTCCCGTTCGATCGGCGTGTCGATCCGGACGGTCGCGGAGAACTGCTTCACGTTGCCGTCGGGCGCCGCGGCGCGGACCGTCAACGTGGCCCCGCTCAGGAGTCGATCGTCCAGGTCGGGCAGATCGAAGATTTCTTCGCCGCTTAAGCCGAGCGTCTCCCACGACTGGCCGGCCGGCAGTTGGAGCGGCAGGACGCCCATCCCCACCAGGTTGCTGCGGTGAATCCGCTCGTAGCCGGAGGCGATCACGGCCCGGACGCCCAGGAGGTTCGTCCCCTTGGCGGCCCAGTCGCGGCTGCTGCCGGCGCCGTACTCGCTGCCGGCGAGGATTACCAGCGGCACGCCTTCGGCCCGGTATTTTTGGGCAGCGTCGTAGATTGACATCGCTTCACCGTCGGGCAGATGCCGGGTCACGCCGCCCTCGGTGCCGGGGGCCAGGAAGTTGCGGAGCCGGACATTGGCGAAGGTCCCCCGGATCATCACCCGGTCGTTCCCCCGCCGCGACCCGTAACTGTTGAACTCGGCCTGTGGAACGCCCCGGTCGAGGAGATATTTTCCCGCCGGGCCGGAGGCGGCGATCGCGCCGGCCGGCGAGATGTGATCAGTGGTGATCGAATCGCCCAGCAGCGCCAGGACCCTGGCCCCGCGGATCGGGCGGATCGGCTCCGGCTCCCGCGTCATCCCCTGAAAAAACGGCGGCTCCTGGATGTACGTGCTCTTTTGGTCCCAGGCGTACAGTTCGCCGCCTTCGACGGGCATGGCGTTCCACTGCGGGCTGGCCCGAAAGATGTCGGCGTAGCGGCGGCGGAACATCTCGGGGCGGACCGCCGTGGCCGTCACCGCGGCGACCTCCTCCGGCGAGGGCCAGATTTCCCGCAGGTACACGGGCCGGCCATCCCGGCCGACGCCCAGCGGTTGGCTGGTCAGATCGCAATCGACGGCGCCGGCCAGCGCGTAGGCCACCACCAGCGGCGGACTGGCGAGATAGTTCGCCTTGACCAGGGGATGGATCCGCCCTTCGAAATTTCGGTTGCCGCTCAGGACGGCCGCCGCCACCAGATTCCCCTCGCTGACGGCCTCGGCCACCGGCCCGGGCAGCGGCCCGCTGTTGCCGATGCAGGTAGTGCAGCCGTAGCCGACCGTTTGGAAGCCGAGCGCGTCGAGAGCCTGATCGAGGCCGGCGCGCTGGAGGTAATCGGTGACTACGCGGCTGCCCGGGGCCAGCGAGGTCTTGACGTAAGGCGGGACCGACAATCCCCGCTCGACCGCCTTTTGGGCCAGCAGACCCGCGGCCAGCATCACCTCGGGATTGCTGGTGTTCGTGCAGCTCGTAATCGCCGCGATGACTACGGCCCCGTGGCCGATCGGGGACTGTCCCGATTTTTCCGCAGGAAAAATGGGACTGTCCCCTTTAGTGGTTCGTACCATCACCCGCCGCCCGATCTCTTCTTCGGCCAGCGCGAAACCCCGTTGCTTGATCGGCGCCTGCAGCGCACGGCGGAAATCGTCGGGCACGTCCTTCAGTGCGACGCGGTCCTGGGGACGCTTCGGCCCGGCCAGGCTCGGCTCGACCGTGCCCAGGTCGAGGTGCAACACCTTGGTGTAGCGCGGCGTCGGCTGGTCGGGCGTCCAGAATAACTGTTGTTCTTTCGTGTACCGCTCGACCAGGTCGACCTCTTCCTCCGTCCGGCCGGTCTGTCGGAGGTACCGCAGCGTCTGCCCGTCGACGGGGAAGAAAGCGGCCGTGGCCCCGTACTCCGGCGCCATGTTCGCCACTAACGCCCGGTCGGCCACGGTCATGTGCTCCGTGGCCGAGCCGAAGTATTCGACGAATTTACCGACCACGCCTTCGGCCCGGAGGATTTGCGTGACCGTCAAGACCAGGTCGGTGGCGGTGGCTCCCGGCGGCAACCGGCCGGAAAGCTCGAAGCCGATCACCTCCGGCAGGAGCAGATCCAACGGCTGACCGAGCATCACGGCCTCGGCCTCGATGCCGCCCACGCCCCAGCCCAGCACGCCCAGGCCGTTGATCATCGTGGTGTGGCTGTCGGTGCCCACGAGCGTATCGGGCATGGCCACTTTTCCCTCGGAGTCTTCCCGAACGAAAACGCCCTTGGCAAGAAACTCCAAGTTGACCTGGTGGATGATGCCCAGACCGGGCGGCACGACGCGAAAATTACGGAACGCCTCCTGCCCCCATCGCAGGAAGGCGTACCGCTCGGCGTTGCGCTGGAATTCCATTTTGAGGTTTTCCGCTAAGGCGTCGGCCGAGCCGAAGCGGTCGACCTGCACCGAGTGGTCGATCACCAAGTCGACGGGCAGCAGGGGATTAATTTTCCGGGGATCGCCGCCCAACCGCTTCAGGGCGTCGCGCATTGCGGCCAGATCGACCACCGCCGGCACGCCCGTAAAATCCTGAAGCACAACCCGCGCCGGAAAAAAGGGGACATTCTGCTTTTTCGATCCGTGGGGCGTCCACGCCGCCACGTTTTTCACGTCGGTCTCGGTTGCCCGACGGCCGTCGCAGTTCCGCAGCGCCGACTCGAGCAGCACCCGGAGGCAATACGGCAGATCGGCGCCTCGGGTCAATCTCGCCTCCTCCAGCCGGCTGAGCCGATAAATGCCAAGTTTCCCGATTTTTGCCGAAAACGTGTCGCGCGCGTGAAAGGGGTCGTTCATCATAGATATCCTTATTCCGCATTATTTTACTGTGAAAGGCAACGGCTGCGAAGGACGCGGAAAGCCGGTACGCGTCCCGGTGTGGTTGGTCAACAAGGATCGCATTTGGAACACTTGCGGGGGAAAGCGGCGGGGGGCGGTTCGCGAGGGGTGAGTTGCGGGCCGGGCGGGGCAGGTTGCACATCATGTATATGTTCATATGTACACTTTTCCACGAAAGAGAAATATACACAAGAAGTGGCCCATTTACAAGAGAAAAATCACTGAAAAAATGGAATTGCACTAAGAGCGTGTCTTGATAATCTCCCCTCTCCCTTTGGGAGAGGGGCAGGGGGTGAGGGCCT
>JAFGPV010000006.1 GCA_016936015.1 Pirellulales bacterium | reverse complement strand
GGGCGACACGCAGGTGGCCTCCGGCGCGCAACTGACCGTCTCCAGCATCGTGCAAGGCACACTCAGCATCGGCGGCGCCCCCCCGTCCGGCGGCGGGATGGCCTCCGCGGCGGCGCCCGTCCCCGAGCCGGGGACGTGGATCCTGCTGGTAATTTTCGCCATTTTGTCGGCAGCGCGTCTCTGCAAAAAACGGCTGCTTTCGTGAAATATCGCCCCGAGGGAGGAAATCGTTTTAAGCAGGTCCTGGCGTGAAGGGGAGGCGCAGGTATGTGTCCTTCTACCCCGCGTCAATCTCTGGAAGGAGCGTTTCCGCGATGAGATTTGTCACGAATCGTCTGTCGCAAGGTATTTGGATCGTTACTTTTGCCCTCATGGGCTTGATTTCCTCGGATCATGGCGTTGCAGAAACCTTCGACTGGCGTAATGTCGCAGACAACAATTGGAACACCCCCGTCAGAACCCAGGTTTGGGGGACCTGCTGGGCGTACGGGGCCATCGCACCGCTGGAGGCCAAGTACAAAATCACCCGCAATGATCCCTTCTTTGACATCGACCTCTCCGAGGAGCAGCTGTTTGTGGAGACGGTTCCCATGGACTTCGGCTGCACGAACGGCGGCGGCTATTGGACGGTGGAGCAGCCGTATTCTTATTTCTGTAGCCACGGCATTGTGACCGAGGCGGAATTGCCCGCCATCGGCGATGAATTCAACGGCACGGACCCTCGCGACGTCGGACTGTGGCCGTTGTCTGCCGGGTGGTCCAACCGCGTCGTCATGGGCGTTTCCTACGCCACGTCGACGTACTCCCTGGAACAAGCGAAAAGCGACCTGCGAATGTATGGACCGCGCACCATCTCCATCATGGGCGGCGGCCACGTGGTTGCGATCGTGGGTTACAACGCCGACGAGAGTCTGCCCGGCGGCGGGTACTGGATCTACAAGAATAGCTGGGGGCCCGATCAGGGCGACGGCGGTTATAACACGATTAACTTCGACGATCCCGAGTGCAACCATGACATGACCTCGTTGACCGGCGCCGTCTATACCACGGGACCGATGTATTACAGCGGGAGCGATCAGACCGATCCCGCCAATTTCCACACGGGGACCGACGCCACAGTCACCTGGAAGGGAACGTCCGGCAACGTTTGGGACACCGCGACCCCGGACTGGAACAACAACGGTTCGGGCCAGCCCTTCACGTGGGTTAACCAGGAACTGGAGGCCGTTTTCGACGGTACGGGCGGCAACCGCGCCATGACGATCGGCGGCACGGCCATCGCCCGGGGCATGACGTTCAACGCCGCGGGTTACAGCATTAGCGGCGGTTCATTGACGATTACCGCCGGCGGCATCGACGCCAACGAGGACGTAACGATCAACTCGCCCGTCACCATCGGCGGCCCGCAGGCTTGGATCGTCGCCACCGGAAAAACCTTGACCGTCGGCGCGATCCACACCGTCATCAGCGATTTAACCATCACGGGCTCCGGCAATACGGTCATCACCGGTGCGATTGACGGCGGCGGCGTGATTAATATCTACGGCGGCGCGGCGCCGGGCAATATTAAAAAAACCGGCGTCGGCACCCTGAGTTTCACCGGGGCGTCGAACTATAGCGGGAACGTCAACGCTACGGGGGGCACGCTCCATTTTGCCCCTCCCAGCGGCGTGACCGCCACCTTCAGCGGCGTGATCAGCGGCAATCGGCCCGTGACGAAAACCGACGCCGGCACCACCGTCTTTTCCAGCCTTGCCAATTCCTACACCGGATCGACGACCATCTCCGAGGGAGCCTTGCAGGCGGACGACGGCGACGGATTGTCTTCCGGGAGTTATCTCTACCTCGACGGCGGCGTCCTGCAAAGTAACAGCACCGCCACTTTTACACGCACCCTCAGCAGTTCCACAAGTTCCAACCGATTCCGTTGGACGGCCAGCGGCGGCGGTTTCTCCGCCGGCGCCGGACCGATGACCGTCAGAGTCAACAATAGCGCCGGAATGCTCGCTTGGGGCGCCACCGTCGGTTCGCAGATCGTCGGAATTCTCAAATTCGGCTCCGAATCGGCCGCCAACGTGGTCGATTTCCAGAACGGCATTAATCTCAATGGCGCCGGCCGGACCATCCAAGTTGACGACAACCTCAACACCGATGCCGATTACGCGATCGTATCGGGCGCTATTTCCAACATCACGGGCACGGCGGGGCCCCTCAAAACCGGCCCCGGCGTCTTGCGGCTGACCGGTTCGAACACCTACAACGGCGCGACCACCATTTCCGCCGGCGCCTTGGAGGCGGAATTTGGCGCGGGCATCCCCGCGGCGAGCTTACTCTGCCTTGACGGCGGCGTTTTTCAACCGATCTCCTCCACGACCTTCACCTGCGGACTGGGCAGTAGCGGCGGCACATTTCAGTGGACCGTCAATGGCGGCGGCTTCTCCGCCGGCGCCCATCCGCTGACCGTCAACGTCGGCGGCGGCAGCTCCGCCCTTGCCTGGGGCGACACCGTCGGATCGCAAATCGTCGGTCCGCTCAAGTTCGGCTCCACCACGGCCGCCGCCGTTGTTACCTTCCTGAATCCCGTCGACCTGAACGGCGCGGACCGCACGATTCATGTGGACGACAACCTGGCCACAACCAACGACCATGCCGACGTCTCGGGCATCATCTCGAACGGCGCCGGCACGGCCGGCATCATCAAGACCGGTCCCGGCCTGCTGGTGCTCAGCGGCGCCAACACCTACAACGGCGCCACGACGATCGGCGGCGGCGCCCTGCAGGCCGATTTTGGCACGGGCATCCCCGCCGCGGGCTTCCTCCGCCTCGACGGCGGCGTCCTGCAAAACAACGGCGCCGGAACGCTGAGTTTCACCCGCAGCTTGGGAACCGGCGGGGCGACGTTCCAATGGGCCACGGGCGGCGGCGGCTTCTCGGCCGGCACAGGCCCCATGAACGTCAACGTCGGCGGCGGCGTGAACCTCACTTGGGGATCCACCGTCGGGAGCCAAATTGTCGGACCCCTGATCCTCGGCTCGACCACGGCCCAAAACGTCACGACGTTCCAAAACAATATCAATTTGGGCGGCGGGGACCGCATCATGCAAATATATGATAATTCCCACTCTTCCGCCGATTACGTCGTCTTCTCCGGCGCTATCAGCGGCAGCGGCTCCTTGACGAAAACCGGTTTGGGGACACTCCGGCTGACCGGCACGAGCAACTCCTATGGCGGCGCGACGACAGTCACCGGCGGCAACCTGGAGTTGGCCATGACGTCCGGCCCGGCGATTCCCGGCAGTCTCAACATTGCGGCGTCCGACGGCCCGACGAACGTCCTGGTGCAGGCCAGCAACCAGATCTCCTCTTCGACGGCGCTGACCTTCAGCGGGGAGTATGCGTCCACCTTCCGGCTCCTGGGCCACTCTCTGACGCTGACCGGCATTTCCGACTCCCTCGGCGCCGGCGTGATCGAGAACACGGAGGGGGAAACCGCCGGCAACGTCACACTGACGGTCAACAACTCCACCGATTGTTTTTTCAGCGGCGCCCTGCGCAACACCAACACGGGCAGCGGCACTCTCGCCCTGATAAAAACCGGAAGCGGACAACTCACGCTCTCCGGTGAAAAGATTGCCTATACCGGCGGAACGAGCGTCAGCGGCGGCGGCAGACTCGTTTTGCACAACGTCACCGACGCCGATTTTCTCAGCAAGATCATCTCCAATTCCGCCTCCACGCTGGAATTCAATACCGCCAACGCGAACGTTGCCTTCACCGGCGCTCTGGCCGGCTCCGGATCCCTGGTTAAATCCGGTCTATGCACCTTGACTTTGGGCAGCACGACGAGTTACTCCGGCGGAACAACCATCAGCGACGGCACGCTGGTCCTGCAGAACGTCACCAACGCCACGTTCCTGACCAAAAACATCGTCAACAGCGGCGTATTGGAACTCAATTACACCGCTTCCGACGTCAATTTCAGCGGCGTCATCAGCGGTTCCGGAGCCCTGAAAATATCCGGTACGAAGTCGTTGACCCTCAGCGGTTCGTCGGCCAACACGTATACCGGAACCACGACGCTCACCGGAGGCACGCTCCTCCTGGATAAAACGACCGGTCCGGCGATCCCGGGCAACCTGAACCAATCGGCTCCCAACGACAGCACGTGGGTTATCTTCAAACAGGCGGACCAAATTCCCGCTTCTGCTGTGGTGACCTTCGAGGGAGGATATTGGCCCCATTTTTTAGTATACGGACAGACGGTTACCGTGGCGGGCATCTCCGATCTCTACGGCACCGCCTGCATCGAAAACACGCAAGGTCAGACCGGCATCGGCAACGGAAAATTAATCGTAGACAACTCCGCGGATTATTTGTACTACGGCATCCTCCGCGACGCCTGGGGCGGCAGCGGCACCTTCGCTCTGGAAAAGAGGGGATCCGGCACCTTGACCCTGCTGGGAGAAAGCACCGGCCAGTACACCGGCGGCTTGACCGTCCAGGGCGGCACGCTGGATCACAGCGGCGGAACGCTGCCCGTCTGCAGCTACTACATCAACGGCGGCACGCTGGACATCGGCGGGCAGTCGCAGTCGATTCCCGGTTTTCAAATCGACAGCGGCGCGGTCAACGGCTCCGGCACGCTGACACTCAGCAGCGGCAGGTTCACCTTGTATGGCGGCGCCGTAAGCGCCGTCCTGGCCGGCAGTTCCCGGACGTTGTGGAAACAAGGTGCGGCAACGGCGATCCTCGCCAACAATAATACCTACACCGGCGCAACCTCCGTTTGGAATGGCACTCTCCAACTTGGCGCCGGCTCCACGACCGGCAGCGTGGCCGGAAACATTTCCGTCTACGCCAGCGGTACGCTCTGCGTCAACCGCTCCAACAGCCTCACTTTCAGCAGCAAAGTCAGCGGCGCCGGCACCCTGACAAAAAACGGCTCGGGCACCCTGATCATGTCGGGGGCCAACACGTTCTCGGGCCACCTCACCGTCAACAGCGGCACCCTCGACTATTGTCTCAACTCCACCTTGCCCGCCGGCAACTACACCATTACCGGCGGTATCTTGGATATCGGAACGCTTTCCCAATCCATCGGCGTCTTCCAGATCACCGGCGGCAGCGTCGCCGGCTCCGGCACCCTGACCAGCAGTTCCGCCTACGATGTCCGAGGCGGCACGGTCGGGGCGGTACTGGCCGGAAGTTCCGGATTGGTGAAGACGCAAAGCGGTTGGGCTACTCTGGAAGGCGTAAACATCTACAGCGGCGACACCCTGATCGACGACGGCACGCTCGTTCTGGCGGAGACCGGCCAGATTAATTCTCTCTCGGAGATCATCAACGACGCCACGTTCGTCGTAGACGGCGGAACGCACTCGCTCGGCAACGTCTGGGGCACGGGCGCCATGCAAGTGGCCTCCGACGCGCAAATCACCGTCTCCAGCATCGTGCAAGGCACGCTCACCATCGGCGGCGTACCCCCGTCGACAGGCGGTGCGGCCTCGCAGCCGGTGCCCGAGCCGGGCGTTTTCGTCCTCTTGCTGTCCTCGGCCGTTTTCCTCGGACTCCGGTTTCTTGCCAAACCGAGGTAGAGAAGCGATTTTGTCATCCTGACGGGGCTTACGGCCGGCGATGATTCGGACGCTATTTCGTTTCCTCGTCCGGACGGGGCGTTTTTTCCCGAGGCTCCAGTTTCAGCGCGGCGGAGTTGATGCAGTAGCGCAGCCCGGTCGGCCCCGGGCCGTCGTCGAACACGTGTCCCAAATGGGCGCCGCAGCGGCGGCACGTGATTTCCGTGCGCTCCATGCCGAAACTACTATCGGGCGTCTCCCGGACGGTTTCGTCGCCAACCGGTTGGGAAAAGGCGGGCCAGCCGCAGCCCGAATGAAACTTGGCGTCCGAGCCAAACAGCGGGGCCCCGCAGCACACGCACCGATAGACGCCCTCCTCGAAACAATCGGTGTACCGGCCGGTAAACGCCGGCTCCGTCCCCTTCTGCCGCGTGACGCGGTACTCCTCGGGCGTCAGCAGTTTCCGCCACTCGTCGTCGGTCTTGGTCACTTCAACCTACCTTTTCGGACTGAACCGGTTGGAGAGAAACGTCTCGAACACCAGCGTCAGCAGGACGCCGGAAAGGAACAGGCTCCACAGGCTCTTTCCTTCCCGCAGCCGGACCAGGGTGTCGGAAAGTTCTCCAGGATCGTCGGCGAAAAACAGCGGTCCCGCGCCCCATTGTTTGGCCAGTTCCGCTTCGTCGATCGTCTGCGGATCGGCCTCTTCCGGATCGAAATTGACGGCAATGGCCAGCGGCGCAGAATGAGGTTCTCCGAGAACTCGCAGCCGGTAAACGCCGATCTGGTGCGTGTCGGCGTAGCGGAAATGCTGTCCCGGTCCGCCCGGTTTGGCATGCGTTTTCAATCGTAGCGTCTCGCCCGATGGGGTTGAGATCTCTACTGCCAGGGGCAATGCGGCCTTCTCGAAATTCAGTTCCAGCGGCTCGCCCGCCGACGCCTGGTGCGCGGCCTGCTCGACGCCGGCCAGATGGAACGTCAGCCCGGCCAGAAACGGCAAGAATATTTTCCGCAAAGGAAAATTCGTCCAGCCGACGTGAATCCCGGTTCCCCAGAACAAGACCCGGCCTGCTTCCACCCGTTTCATCGTCAGCAGCGGCTCCCCGTCGTCCAAGCGGGCCAGAATCCGGACGTATTCTTCCTTGGAGTCCTCCGGCCGCACCTGCCGGTACACCAGGACCGATTCGTAGAGTTCGGCCGGTTCCAGGAGTCCGCGGAAGGGAGGGAAATTGTTATCGAGGAAGGAGACGTGCCAGGCGTCGCGCGGGGACTGTCCCGATGTTTTTGAAGAAGAAGTGGAATTGTCCCCTTCGGCGCCTGGCGTGCGGATGTCCCTCAGCGGAGCGGGCAGCAGCCGGCCCTCCGCCTCGTTGTTCATCCGGTTGTACGCCTCGACGCCGACGTTCTCGCCGGCGATCCACACCAGGTTGCCGCCGCCGACCACGTAAGCCCGCAGCCGCTCGGCCGCCTCGCGGCCCGGTGCGTGAAGGTTCACGCAAAAAATCACCCGGTAATCGGCCAGCGGTTCGCCGAGGAGTTCCTCGGCCGTCAGCGTCGTGATCTTCAAGGCCCCCAGGCCGCCTTCCGTCGGCCCCAGGGCCTTTTCCAGGTAATAGGCGTCGTCGAGGTAGGGAATTTCGTGCCGCCGCGGCTTGACGATCGCCACGGGAATGCCTTGATCGACCTCCAGGGCGGCGAACCGCCGGTCGTCGTATTTCGAGCCGTCCTCGCCGGACAGCCGTGCCTCGCAGCAGTGCAGCCCGCCCTGTTGTAAAGTGAAGGTCAGGACGTTGCTGACGCGCTGGTCGGGCGACAGCGACAACGTGGGACTGCTCTGCTCCAGCGCACCGTCGACGTACAGTTCGACGACCGCCGACTGCGGCACCGTCGAGGCGCCCAGCAACTGCACCGTCGCGCCGATCGGCAGACCCGCCACGGGGATCGGCGCCGAAAGCTCCAAGCCCGTCAGCGCAACGTCGGGTTTTGGATTGCGGTTGCAGTTGACGAAGACCACGGGGATTTTCGTGGCATCGCTCTCAGTCGTCCCCTCTCCCATTGGGAGAGGGTTAGGGTGAGGGCTTTTTTCTATCGCCGCAGCCCTCACCCCCTGCCCCTCTCCCATTGGGAGAGGGGAGTTACCAGAAAATTCCTCCCAGGATACCTTCTGCATGTCGGAAATTAGAAAGATGTACTTGTTCACGGCTCGCGACTGGGCCAGCAGTTTCCGCGCCTGGCGGAGCAGCGGCGCCAGTTCCGCCTTTTCGTAACTGACGCGGCACAGCGGGAGCATTTGGTGGATTGGTTCCAGGCTGCGGTGCAGCGCGCCGGCCTCGGGAAAGGTCGGCCCGCAGGCAATCAGCAGCGCCGCCTGGTCGCCGTCATTCAGTTCCTTGAGGATTTCGGCAGCGACGGTCTTGGCCGTCGTCAGTCGTTCCTGCCCGCCGTCGATCGTCCCCATGCTGGCGGAGTTGTCGAGGATCATGGCCACGGCCGTGTGTCCGCCGCCCCAGAGCGCGCTGAGGTGCGTCACAGTGGGCTGGGCCAGTCCCGCGGCGATCAGCACCAGCACCGCCGCCCGCAGCAGCATCAGCAGCAGGTCGTGGATCCGCTTCCGCCGCCGCGTCTTCTGCACGCTGAGCTTCAGAAAACGCAGCGTGCTGAAAGGCAAATCCTTCGCCCGCCGCCGGTTGATCATGTGTAGGATCACCGGAATAGCGGCCGCCGCGGCGGCCAGCAGGAAGAAGGGAGCGGTGAAGGTCATGGAGAGGGGCGAGGGATTAGGGGTTGGGGATTAGGGATTAGGGATTGGATTTTGACATTTATCATTTGACATTCGTCATTCGTCATTCCGCTTGCGAAGCCGCAAGCGGCTTATTGCACGTGGCTCCGTTTGCTCAGGTACTTCGTCAGCATGAAATCGTAAGGCACCGATGTCTCGGCCAGGACGTAGTCGATCTGGGCCTCGGCGCAGGCCCGGCGGTAGGAGGACAAAAACGCCTCGAATTGCTCGGTGTAGGGCCGGCGGACGTATGCCGGATCGACCTGGATCCGCTCGTCGTTCTCCAGGTCGTGGAAGGCGATCACCTCGTCGAAGGGAAACGTAATTTCCGCCCGGTCGAGCACCTGGAAGACCAGCACTTCGTGCCTCCGGTGGCGGAAGTGGTGCAAGGCCCGAGTCACCTGCTCCGGCTCGTCGTACAGGTCGCTGATCAACACGATCAGCCCGCGCCGTTTCAAGCGGTTGGCCAAGCGGTGCAGCGTCTCGGCGATGCCCGTCTCGCCCCCCGGGCGGACCGCCTCCAGCCGCTCCATCATTTCGTGAAAGTGCCGCGGCGAACTGCGGGGCGGCATGTCCAGCCGGATTTCCCGATCGAAGGTGGTCAGCCCCACGGCGTCCTGCTGCCGCGTCATCAGGTACGCCAGCACCGCGGTCAGGTAGCAGCCGTACTGGAACTTCGTCAGCTTGCCCGCGTGGCCGTAGTCCATCGACCCGCTGCTGTCCAGCAGGATCTGCACCCGCATGTTCGTCTCTTCCTCGTACTGCTTGACGTACAGCCGGTCGGTGCGGGCCAGCATCCGGTAGTCCAGATGCCGGGGATCGTCGCTGGAGGTGTACTCGCGGTGTTCGGCAAACTCGACGCTGAATCCCTTGTACGGACTGGCGTGCAATCCCGAGATGAATCCCTCGACCACCCCCCGGGCCACCACCGAGAGATTCTTCACCCGGGCCAGCGCGGTCGGTTCGAGATAGCGGTAACCGGTTTGGGGCATAATCTGAACGAGGTGTCAAGTGAAAATGAATGTTATCGCAACTGATATTTCCTTCGCAAGATCCATTCCGTCGTCAGCACGCCGACGAACAGGAACCAGAACAGGGGCGGATTGTAGAGGCGGCCTTCGACGTACTGGGTGCGTTTGAGCTTTTCGCGGTTGAGCTGGTCCAACAGCAGGTCGGCGGTGGTGATGTGGAGGTATCGGCCCTTGGCGGCCGCGGCGATGCGTTTGAGCATGGGTTCGTCGAGGTCGAGCCGCTCGAATTCCAGATTCGGCCGGCCGACCTCGGCCGTCAGCTTTTCGGAAGTAAGCGTCGTCTCTTTTAACTGAGCTTCGACGATGAATTCGAACGGGCCGGGCACTTCCGGTTCGTAGACGCCGGCGTAACGGCCCGCCGGACCGGCCTCGGGCATGAGTAAGACCTGCTCGGGCTTGCCCGGCGGCGTGCGGATCTTTGCCGTCACCTTCACGTACTGGGCCCCCTGGCCGTCCTTGTCGCGGACGGTGGCGGAAATGCGGATCGGCTCTTCCGGCTCGTAACGGCCCTTGTCCAGGCTGACGGTGATGCCCGGTCCGGTGGCGACCTCTTCCGAGCGCCCGGCCAGCCAGCGGACCAGTTGCCCCCAGAACCGCAGGAAGGGCGACTCCTGGCCCAGCGCCCGGGGGCCTTGCTGCCATTTCCGGGTCGTATCGCCGGCGAAGACCGCGGTTCGGCCCTTGCCGACCGGCTGCACGGCCAGCACCGGCATCGGGGGCGATTGGTCGGGATAGACGGCCAGCACCGAGGCCGCCGGCCGGGGGCCTTCCACCTTCGTGCAGCCATCCAACGGCGGCAGGCCGGGCACCTGAGTCCCCTCTCCCTTTGGGAGAGGGTTAGGGTGAGGGCTGTTTTGTTCTGAGTTCGCCCTCACCCCCGGCCCCTCTCCCAATGGGAGAGGGGAATAACTCCTGGGGAAGAATTCCGCGATGTTGGCGAAGATCGGGTGCCGTACGCCCTCGGGCGTAAGCTGCGGCAGAAACGGCGTCGTGATCTGCCCGATTTCCCGGCCGCCGAGCCGGACGGGCAGGATCTCGCCCAGCGGCGTGCCCGCATAGCCGCCCGGCCCGAGGCTGTGATAGCCGCCCAGCATGATCAGCCCCGCTCCTTCGCGGACCCGCTTGACGAACAACTCCTGCTGCTCGGGCTTGAGGTACGTGGCGTCGATGTCGCCGAAGATGAAGACGTCGAATTTGCCGATCGTTTCCGCGTCACGGGGAATCGTGTCGATTTTCAGTTCCGACATGTTGGTGCGTTTCGAGAAGACGTTGGGCTGGCTTTGTACCAGGGCGTAGAATTCCAGGTCGGGATCCTTCGCCAAAAAGCGATCAACCAGCGCACCGTATTCGGCCCGGAGGGTGCCTTCGATGTAGAAAACTCGCAGTCCGCCCTCGACGACCAGCGCCATGGCCGACCGCTGGTTGTTCTGCGTGATCTTTTCCTCGGCGGCGGGGGGGACTTTAATCGTGTAAGTGTGCCGGCCCTTGACGGTGGGACGGAACTCGAACTGAACCTGCTGCGGTCCTTCCGCTGCGTCGAGCGTCAATTCCTGCTCGGCGATCGGCTTGCCGTCTTCTTCCAGCACGGCCTGCACCACTCGGCCCCCCAGGCCGACGGCCTCGACCGAGCCGCTGATCCGGGCGAGATTGTTCACTAGCAGCCGGTCGGGGCAGGCGATGCCGGTCACTTGCACGTCGCGGTAGGAGACGTCGTCCCGCAGGCTCGATCCGACGCCGATCGTATCCACCGTCATCCCGAGTTTGCCAGAAATCTCCACCGGATTCCGGGCGGTATTGTGCAGACCATCACTGAAGAGGACGACGGCCTCGACGTCGCGGCGGTGCGGCAGCGCCCGGGCGACCAGCAGCGGACTCGCCAGCGAAGTGGCCTTTCCGTCCGGCGTGAGGATCTTCAACTGCTCCACGCTCTCCAGCAGCCGGGCGTGTTCCGAAAACTCGATCAGCCGCAGGTCGAAATCCTTCTTCAGCTTCTCCCACCAGCGTTCGATTTGCGATCGGGCCTGCTCGAAGCGCGTGGTCTTGGCGGCCCCATCGGCAATGCCCATCGAGGCCGAGCGGTCCAGTAGAAATACCAGCCCCGGTTTGCGGGTCAGTTCCTTCTGAAAGCTGTACGTCGGCCGGAAGAGTAGCAGCAGAACCAGCAAGATCGCCGCAGCCCGCAGGGCCAGCAGCGTCTGCCACTGCCAGGGCCTGAGCTGCCCGAACGCCCGAAAGTAGAACAGCCCCGTCAGCAACAGGCACCCCGCGGCGACCAGCAGCAGCGTCGTCAGCGAGGAACCTTGTTCGAGGGCGAAGTGGAGCATATTATCGGGCTACTTGTATTTTTCATTCTACAACTTGCGAAGCCGCAAGCGGCTTTTAGTCCAATCCCTAATCCCCAATCCCTAATCCCTTTTTCGTTCCTTCCCTCTTCTCCAACGCCTCCTCGCCAAGCCGGATCCGCTTGACGTATACCAGCTCCTTGAGTTTCTGGCCCGGCTTGCCTTTATCGCGTTTGTGGAGGATGAAGTGTTGGTCCGACTTTTGTTCACGGCGGCGGTCGGAGGAGGTCGGGGAATCGGGGAAGGGTTGGATGTAGACGATGCCGCTGAGCGGGCCGGTGATCGTCCGGCCGTCGGTCAGCGTGACGGTGTGGACGTACTCCCGGGCGGGATACTGCCGGCCGGTGAATAGCTTCTCGTCCTTGGCCGACTCCTCGAACCGCCACTCCTTCTCCATCCACTCCTTTTTCACTTTGCAGTCGATCTGTTTGACCACTCTTAGGGGAATTTCCCGCTGCCGCTGTTTCGCCTCGTCGTAGATCATCAGCCGTTTATCCCGGGTCAGGTAGATCTGTCCGATGAACGTCTTTCCGTCGGACAGTTCCAGCCGTCCCGGCCGGGCGTCCCCGCGCGGGGCGGGGGCCGATTTGAAGGGATTAATCGCCGGCGGCTCCTCGGCGGCGGATCGTGCAGAAATCCCGCACAGGAGGAAACAACCGGCCGCCAGTGAAGGATATCGAAAAATCGAGAATTTCATCATGGTCGTCGTCAATCGTCTCCTGCTTGTATTATTATTCAATAATCTCTGAAAAACCAGGACGTAATGAAAAAGAAGGTCCCTTGACAACGATCGTTATCTTCCGCAAAACTGGGCGGGTGTGGATCGACCAGATGCACCGATGCGTGACGGGAGGATGAGCCATGTTCGGGATGGGCCTTGCGGAAGTTCTTGTGATTCTCATCGTCCTTTTCCTTCTCATCGGTTTGCCTTTGGGAACCGTTCTCTTGATTGGATGTCTTTCCCGACGCGGGGGCGGGACCTTCATCGTGGAATGCCCGCATTGCCGGCAGCGGATCCAGGTCTATCCGCAGTATCGGGGGCAGAATCAGCCCTGCCTGCACTGCGGCCGGCCGATCACGCTGCTGCACCAGGCCTCGGGATCGGTAGGCGGGCTGGCGGACGACGCCGCGACGCGGATGCTCTTGCCGGTGGGCCGGTCGGGTTGGGCGATCGCCGCCGGATACGCGGGACTGTTCGCCGTGGTGGTTTTTCCGGCTCCCTTGGCCTTGCTGTTGGGCATCGTGGCCGTTGCCCATTTGAAGAAACGTTCCGATCTGCACGGCTGGGGCCGGGCGATTTTCGGCTTGGTGATGGGCGGCCTGTTTACGCTCGTTTTGTGCTTCTTCCTCTTGATGGCAACGGGCCTGATCGGCCCTCAACATTGAGGAAGGGAGTACGGATTCTTATAAGTTGCTCATTACCCCCTATTCTGTTAGAATAATAGGTGTTCTCCCGCTCGGGCCGGGATTCGGTCATCATTTATGATGTGGGGCAGGTTGCCAACCTGCCCTACGACATGAGGAGTTCCCGCCATGTCCGAATCCGACTGCTTTTGCTCCGGCAAGTATCCCCGGCGTAGTTTTCTTCAGAAGCTGGGTTTTTCGGCGGCCGCCGCCGGCGCTTCGGGATCGGTCAACCTCGTCGCCTTGGCGTTGGGCGAGGAGGGCGGCTCGGGGCCGATCGACTGCGGGCCGCCGCCCCCGGCCCGGCCTCAGCATCGCACCGGCGGCGAATCGTTTCCGCCGCTGCCGCTGCCGGTCACCCCGCTGCGGCGAACCGAGAAGAAACGCCCGCCCAGCCCGCCGGCTTTGGTCGGCAAAGCGGCCTTAGGTTCCATCAAGTGGATCACCCGGGGCGGCAAGCGGGTCCAGTACCGCGACTGGATGACCGATCCGGCCGACGTGAAGACCCTGCTCTCCTGGACCGCGGATCGGCTGGGGATCAACTACCGGGCGATCGAGACCGACTTCCAGCATTTTTCCTTCGATCCGCGGGAGCTGCCGGCCCTGCTGCTGGCCGGGCACAACGCCTTCGAGATTCCGGAGGAAGTCCGTCCCAAGCTGGCCCGATTCGTCATGGACGGCGGGACGATCCTGGCCGATGCCTGCTGTGGCTGGAAGGATTTTTCGGAGTCGTTCCGCCGAGAAATGGAACTGATTTTTCCGCAGAAGCCCCTTTTGAAATTACTGCCCGACAATCCGGTCTTCGCCTCGTACTATAAGCTGGGCGACCTGACGTACAAGCGGGCCGACGGCTCGACGTTTACCGAGGCGCCGTGCCTGGAGGGGATCGACTTCGGCTGCCGGACGGGTGTGATCTTTTCGCCCCGCGACCTGACCTGCGGCTGGGACGGCCACGAGCATCCCCGGGGCCTCCGCGTGGTGATTCCCGAGGCCCGGCAGGTGGGGGCCAACCTGATTACCTACATCCTCGGCACGTTCCAGCTCGGCCGGTTCCTGAGCACGACGAAGGTCTATTACGAAGCGGCCGCCCCCACGCGCGACGACTTCGTCTTCGCCCAGGTCATCCACGACGGCGACTGGGATCCCGATCCGTCCGGCGTGTACAACCTCCTGAAGTTCGCCCGCGACCATTCCACGCTGGAGGTGAAATTCAAGCGACAGGCCGTCCGGCTGAAGGATCCCCAGGCGGCGACCTCTCCGCTGCTGTACATGACCGGCCACCGCGATTTCGCCTTCAGCAAGGAAGAACTGGCCGCCCTGCAAAAGTACCTCAAGGCGGGCGGGCTGCTGTTGGCCGACGCCTGCTGCGGCCGGCTGGCCTTCGACCGGGCCTTCCGCGGCATGATCGCCCGGATGCTGCCGGGGGCCAAGCTCGAACGCCTCCCGCCCGACCATTCCCTATATCACTGCCACAGCGACGTCGCCCGGGTCGATTATACGCCCCGGGTCCGCGAGGATTTCGGACCGCTCCAGGCGCCGGAACTGGAAGGCGTCACGCTCGACGGCCGATTGGCGGTCGTCTACAGCCGCTTCGATCTGGGCAACGGCTGGGAGCAGTTTCCGCACCCCTACAGCTACGGTTACAAGGACGAAGACGCCCTGAAGATCGGCACGAACGTGTTGGTGTACGCGGTAACGCACTAAAGGCAAATATCGAATGAC
Source organism: Pirellulales bacterium (assembly GCA_016936015.1). GTDB lineage: Bacteria > Planctomycetota > Planctomycetia > Pirellulales > Thermoguttaceae > JAFGPV01. The sequence continues at coordinate 56,411 of JAFGPV010000006.1, read as the reverse complement.
AAATGAAAAATGACAAATGATGACGCAAGCTTTTGGCATTTTTCATTTTTCATTTCCCCCCATGTCGCCTGAAAACGTCATCCGCCGTCTCGACAACGCTCGACAGAAGTGGTGGTTTTTCTCGCTGTTGACCACCTGCGTGCTGGCGATTTGCGGCTCGCTGGGACTGCTGCTTATTTTTTTACTGGGCGACGCCTGGTGGCGGTTTTCGCAAGGATGGTTAGCGGGCCTTTTTCTGACGTGGCTGCTGGCCTCGGGTTGGCTGCTGTGGATCGTCGGCCGGCGGCTGGTGCGGAATCCCCGGGGCCTGGAGGCTGCGGCCCGGCGCGTCGAGGCGGAGTTTCCCGAACTGGGCAGCAACCTGATTAATCTCTTGCAGCTCAGCGAGTCCTCCCCTCTCCCATTGGGAGAGGGGCCGGGGGTGAGGGCTGGTAGGCCAGGCTTGCCAAAAGAAAGCCCTCACCCTAACCCTCTCCCAAAGGGAGAGGGGACTAACAGCCGGGCATTTTCTACGGCGGCGATCCGTCACGCCGCGGCGGAACTCGGCCAGGTCCCGTTCGCCGCCGCCGCCGGGCGGCTCGGCCGATGGCAGCGGCTGCGCTACTGCCTGCAAACGCCCCGCGACCTGGGCGAAGCGCTCGGCGTCCTCGGCGTCCTGATCGTGCTGGCCGTGCTCGGCAACGCGATGGTCCCGAACTGGGGCTCGGCGGCCGGCCGCCTGTTCTCGCCGTTGCAATTCGTCCCCTCGCTGGGCAAGGCCGGCGAAATCGCCGTCCGGCCCGGCGATGCCGAGGTCCTGGTCGGCGGGAGCGTTACGGTGACGGCGACGATCAAGAATCCCGAGAAGACGCCCTACGACGCCACCCTCTTCCTCCGGAGCGAGGGCGAAGCGGAATCGCCCCTGCCGATGACCGGCGATAAAACCCAGCGGCGCTACCGGCTGACGATCCCTGCGATCCGCAAGCCGTGTGGGTACCGCTTGGAAATCGGCGACTCGCAGTCGCCGGTCTATCGCATAACGGTTCGGGAAAAACCGGTCGTCGAGGACGTCACGGTCACTTATCGTTTTCCCTCTTACTTGAGACACGGGGAAAAAACCGTCCGGCAGCCGACCGCCGATCTGGAGGCCCCGCAGTACACCGAGGCGGAACTGTCCGTCCGCCCCTCCACGCCCGTCGACCACGGCTACGCCCAGTTCGACGGCCGGAAGGTGGCCGGTCGGGTGGAAGACGGCGGCAATCGGTTGATCCTCCGGATGCCGATGCTGAAAGACGCTGGCTTCACGATCCACCTCTTCCTCGCCAACCGCTTGACGGACGAAGCGCCCCGGGTCAATCGCGTCCGGGTTGTCCCCGACTGCCCGCCGACGGTCGAAATTTTGGAGCCGGCCCGGCAGATCAACGCCACCCCAGACGGCCAAGTCTCCGTTGCCATTCGAGCCGGTGACGACCATGCCCTGGGCCGGATGCGGTTGGAAATGAAGGTCTTGCCGCCGGGTGATGAGGCGGAGAATGAAAGTCCCCTCTCCCTCCGGGAGAGGGCTAGGGTGAGGGCGAATGCGGAAGAGACGACCACAAGTTTATTACCATTAGAAGCAATCAGCCCTCACCCTAACCCTCTCCCAAAGGGAGAGGGGACCGTAAATGCGGCCCCGATTTCCACCGTCGCCAAATGGTCCGACCTGAAAAACATGAGCACCGTGGTCCGACGCCACCAACTGAACCTGAAAGACAAAGACGTGCAGCCCGGTGGAACGGTGTTGCTCCGGGCGGTTGCCTGGGACCAACGCTATTTCAGCCAGGGCCTGACGACGTTAAAACCTCAACAGGCCGTCTCCGGCTGGCACGCCGTCAAGATCGTCAGCGCCGAGGCCCAGGCCTCCGCCGCCCTGGCCGAACTGGAAAGCCTTCGCGGCCGGTTGTGGGAGATTTTTGAACGGCAGGTCCGCGCCCGGACCACCACGTCGGGCATCCTCCGGCTCGACCCGCTCGCCCGGCGGATCGCCGCGGCGGGGGAGGTCAACTTACAGCAGGTCGCCATCCATCAAAAGGCATCCGCCCTGATTGCGTCGATCGCCGGGAGTGAGCGGCAGGAAGTGCGGACGATCCGCCGCGTGGTCCAGGGCCTGGCAACCGGGGCGATGCTCCGCGCCGTGCAGCAGGCCGAGGAACTCATGCGGCTGAAAATGCCGGAGGCGTTCTCCCCGCCCCTTGCCACGCTGACCGCCACGCAGGACGAGATCATCGCGGCGCTCCGCCGGCTGCTGGATGCCGTGCGGCTGGCCGAGGCGGAATTGCTCAGAGAATCGCCCCACCGGCCGGGAGGCGACCTGCCCGAGGACGTGCGGCAGAAGCTCGACGAGGCCCGCAGCAAACTCGACGAGTTCCTCAAGCAGCAGAAAAAGGTGCTCGAAGCCTCCGAAGACCTGGCCAAGACGCCCGTCGAGGATTTTACGGAAAAGGAGGAGCAACTGCTGAAAAAGTTGGCCGCCGTCGAAGACGATTGGTCAAAATTCCTCAAGGAACTGCACTCCGATTTCAGCAAGCTGCCGGAACAGGATTTCGCCAACGCCTCGTCGCTAACGGAGCTGGTCGAAATCCAGGTCGAGTTGAAAATGGCCGAGGACGCCCTGCTGAAAAAGTCGGTCGATATCGCGGTCCCGCTGGAACAGCTCGGCTACGAACGGGCCGAGGAACTGAAGACCAACATCGAGAAATGGCTTCCCGACACGCCCGACCGCGAAAAATGGAGCCAGGAGGAATCGCTGACCGACGCGGACAAGGAGGCCCCCATGGCCGAACTGCCCGGCGAGTTGGAGGACATGATCGGCGAGTTGATGGAGGGCGAGGAGGACCTGTTCGACGAGATGGAAGACGTCTCCTCCAGCGCGGCCGACTCGCTCGACAAGGGCGCCGGCTGGGACGCGATGGACGGGCCGATCTCGAACATGAGCGCCAAGGGCGTGACCGGCAACCGGCTGCCGAACACGAGCGAGATCGGCGGCCGCAGCGGCGAGGGCCGGCAGGGGAAATCCGCCGGCGAGTTCGTCGGCGACGAGGCCGTCGGCAAGGGCGGCCGCAAGACGCCCAGCCGGCTCACGCCCGATCCGTACGTCCAGGGGCAGATCAAGGACCACAGCAAGGATCCGACCGGCGGGGCCACCGGCGGCGGCAAGGAGAGCGGCCAGGGCGGCGAAGGTCTCGAAGGCCCCGGCCGACGACCGCCGGGTGAGCGTAACCTGGCCCGATTAGCAGGAAAACAGGCCGCTCTGCGGAACAAGGCTGAGGGCATCGACCTGCAATTCCAGGTGGCCGACTTCCACCACACCGACCTGAAAAAGATGATCGACGTGATGGCCCAGGTTGAGCGCGACCTGAAGGCCGGCCGCTATCAAAACGCCCTGCGGCAGCGCCGGGTCCTGGCCGAGGGACTGGGCGGCGTCAAGCAATATCTCGAGGGCGAATTCCACGCCCGCCGCGACTCCACGTCGAACCTCCCCGCCGACGTCCAGAAAGAGATCCTCGGCGTCGCCCAAGACCCCTCCCCGCCCGGCTGGGAGGAACTCAACCGCCGCTACTTCGAGCGGCTGACTACAGGCGGCGAGGCAGATACTAATCCTCGTGGCAAATAATCAGATTGTCTCCACCGTGCCCACTTTCTGGTTCGTGGTATAATACAAGAGAATGGTTGTTGTTGTGCGTTAGCCTGATCCCCGTGTTTTATGGAGCATTCACCATGACGAAAGTCGAAGTGTTGGAACGGGACGTCCAGTCATTGAACCGTTCCGAGCTTGCCTCTTTTCGGGACTGGTTCCAGTCGTATCTTGCCGATGAGTGGGACAGACAGATCGAGGCAGATGCAGTGGCGGGAAAACTCGATCACCTTGCCGAGCAAGCCCTCGCCGATCACAAGGCGGGAAGGACCAAGCCGCTGTGAATCACTTTGCCTCGCCGCCGTTTTGGGACTGCTACAACCGTTTGCCGCCTGTGGTCCGTCAGTTGGCGGACAAGTGCTATGAACTCATGAAGGAAAATCCCCGGCATCCGTCCATTAATTTGAAAAAGGTGGGCCGCTATTATGCGGCACGCGTGGGTTTGCACTATCGAGCGCTGGCCGTCGAAGCATCGGACGGCTTGGTCTGGTTCTGGATTGGCAGCCACGCCGGATACGATCGGATAATCGGTTAGCTGCTTCGCGGCCCAATCGCTGTCGAAAGAACAGAGAACCTATGCGACGGCAATTCACTCTTCTCCGATTGATGATTTCCCTTACCGTATTCGCTTTTCTCTTTGGTTTGACCAGTCTCTTGTGGCCCTTGGAGTCCTCCCTCTCAATCGGCGTCTCGTTTGTGATTTCCGCCTCCTTGTCAACAATCATTTTGATTGCAAAAGAAAAAGACATCATGCGGATCATTTGGTCGGTGATGTTCACGGGAATAGGTATATTTATCGGATGCCAATTATTCGATTTTCCACGGATTCGTTCCGGTTGTGGGGAAAATGATTACCACTATTCCTGGTTCATTGGTGCAATTGTCGGTTGGATCTTCGGAGGAATTCTTACTCGATGGGACGAGAGAGTGCATCGAAAACTCATCGAGAAGGTCAAAGAGAAAGATCAAAACCCTTAGCAATTTCTAAAGAAACTCAATTCGGGATTGTGGGGGAGAGTGATATGAACGCTTGCCCGCAACGAGTCGGCAAATTCCTCCGATGCTCTCAATTGTCTGTCAATCTCCTGGCGATGGTCGTGGTAATACGCCAATGCCGCGTGGACGTCGGCCAAAGAGAGTTGTGGAAAATCATTCACAATCTCCTCGGGCGAGCGGCCTTGCTCCGTCCAGACCACCACGTCGGAGACGCAGATCCGCGTGCCGACGATCCGAGGCTTGCCGCTGCGAACACCCGGTGTCAACTCGATATGTTGGGGCAGGAGAGGTTCCATAAATTCCAGTATAACGGCTCACGAGGACTAATAAAGCAGGAAGAATCTGCCGAAACCTCTAATGGGGGGTGGCATTTGGAGAGGAAATCCTCACCTTTGCTCAGACAAATCGAATCTATGTTTCGGCAAATTATCTTCATCGTCGTCGGCGCAATCCTCGCGGGGAGTTTTTCCTCGACCGGTTCGGCCGCGGTCCATGTCTGGGGCCATCCGCATCCCCAGCCCCAACCTTGTTTCTACCCGTATCCCTATTACGATTTCGGCGGCTGGGGGACATTGGCCTCGGCGTATGAGATGGCGGGGCGGCGGCGGGCCTTCGGGCTGGACCGGCAACTGCAACTCGAATCGAGCCTGGCCCAAAACGCCGATTGGCGGACCATCAACCAATCGCTCCAATTCAGCGCCCTGGTCCAGAGACCGATTCCCACCGACGCGGGACAAGCCGCCCGGGACTGGATGTATGAGATGCAACGGCACCGAAGTCTCAATGAAACAAAGGTTCCTCCGCTTTCGAGTGCATCCTGCGAAATCATGCTTTGGCCGACGCTGCTGAAGGGCGACGCCTTCACCGTGCTGCGGAACCAGGTCGAGGCCCCGTTCCGCCGCGCCTACGCCGAGCGCCGGCCCCTGACCGCCGAAGACTATCAAGGGATCATCCAATCGCTGGAAGCGATGAAGATGACGCTCCGGACCTTGAAAGCCCAGGTGCTCGAAGCGGAATACGCGCTGGTGGAGGATTATCTCGACGGTCTGCTCCGGGACGCCGAAATGCGCCTCGATTCGTTAAGAAGGCAAAACGAGGAATAAGGGCTGGTCTTATTACTCCCTTCTCTTAAAGGGAGGGCAGCCGCAATCCCAACGACGCCCCAAAACGCCGGGGAGTGGCCTGAAGCAGCAGGGGAATCCATTTCCGATCGAGGAAGGCGTCTTCCCGGGAACTGGCGGTCAGCGATCGAGAGCCAGGCTCCGGCCGTTCGCGTGGTTTGCCTGATCCCGCGTATTGCGTTCATTCTTCCGGGTCGGAGGCGGAGTCGGCCCGAGGGGCGGGACCCTTGCCCTTGGTCTCGCGTTTCTTGCTCCTTGGGCGAGCGTTTTTTCCGGGCGGTTGGAGGCCGCTGGGCATCTGCCGGGCAGTGCGCCATTTCAGCGGCGAAACCCCCGTTTTTCTCTTGAATATTTTCGAAAAATGATAAACGTCCTGAAAACCCAGGATCCGGGCGATCTGTTTGACGTGAAGTCCGGAGTCGTGGAGCATCTCTTTCGCCCGCTGAATCTTCAACTGTAAATGGTACTGGTAGGGAGAGAGGCCGGTATGTTCTTTGAAGATGTGGTGCAAGTGACTGACGCTGATGTGCATATCGTCCGCCAGGTCTTCGATGACGGGGATGCCTTCGGATTGTTTTTCCAGCTCCATTTTGGTCCGGCGAACCACTTCGGTGTGATGGCTGCTGGTCCGCTGGCGGCGGAGCGCGGCCAACACGCCGGCGACAATCTCCAGGGCGTCGGCTGCAATCAGTTGCTGAAATCCGATCCGCTCGCTCCGGATGCGGTCCAGCATGGTGGTAAAAGGATGGAGGATGGTGTCGTCCAGGCCCGTTTCCAGGACGGCCTGCTCGGGACGGAGGAATTCCCGCTGCCAGAGCCGCTGGGCGTCCTCCCCCTGAAAGGCCATCCAATACACGTCCCAGCCCCTCTCGCTGACCGGGGCGTAACGGTGCCAGATGCCGGGAAACAGGAGGATGACGTTGCCTTCGCCAACGGCCAGGCGGCCGGTGGGCTTCGATTCGAACACGCCTTCGCCGGCAACGATGTAAACGGCTTGAAATTCCTGAAGCACCCGGCCGCGCTGCCACTGAAAGTCGTGCGTTTTCGGGTGTCCGCGGGGCGGATAATCCTGACCCGGAAGAACTCGTTGGTACCCCGCGCCGACCACGTAGAGTCCCCATTGGCGGTCCCGGTCGCTCGTGGGGAGATAGCGGAAGTATTCTATCGGAGGATTAGACATTTTATCTGGTTCCTTCTCCCAAGGGACGCGGTTGTTATAAACACGGAATCTGATTGACGAATCTAATTCTAAAATAATAATTTAGCACGATCCTTCTTGTCATACATCTCTACTCATGGTGATGAAAATACTGATTAATGATTGAATGCAGGAATGTACATCATTTTACACTCTTAGCCATTTTCACGATATCCCTCCGAATTTATTCTACATGTAGACTTATCACCTCAGGGCAACGGAAGAGGCATTTGGGTCGAATGTTTCCCCCTGTGGTGGACTTGTGTTGTTTAAAAAATCCCTCCTTGATTCCAAGGAGGGCCCCTAAGGGTACTTTCTCTTCCGAATGAAAGGACCACCGTCATGGATTGTCAAAAGAATTTCCGATCATTGCGGCACCGCGGTTTTACGTTGGTCGAGTTATTGGTCGTCATTGCAATCATCGGGATTTTGATCGCTCTGCTGTTGCCTGCCATTCAGGCCGCCCGCGAGGCGGCCCGGCGAATGCAATGCATCAACAATCTCAAGCAGATCGGCCTCGCGATCCATAATCACGTATCCGTCAACAAGCATTTTCCCACGGCCGGTTGGGGTTGGGGATGGATCGGCGATCCCGAACGCGGCGCCGGGATCGGCCAGCCGGGCGGATGGATTTTCAACATCCTTCCCCACGCGGAGTTCCAGCAAATCTACCGAATGCAGTACGGGAAGACCGGCTCGTCGCGGCAAAAAGCGGCGCAGATGATGTGCGAAACACCCCTTTCCCTTTTCAACTGTCCCACCCGGCGTCCGACACAAGTTTACGCCTATTCTCCAGGCTGCGGTTGGTTGGGTAGACCCCCAAAGTGTAAAAATACCTTGACGATGCCGATCCCTAAACGAGTCGCCCGTTCGGATTATGCCGGCAATGGCGGATCGACATGGAGCGATCCCCAAGGAACTTATGATGTAGGAACTACGACTCCAACTCTGAAATTACCAGGACAGTGGCGATCGACGGGTTTATCGTACGATGGTCCAACAAGTTGGACGAACGCCGTCTCTGCCCTCGGCAATGTTCCCAAGTACAGTAACGGTGTGATATTCACTGCGAGTACAGTGAGACAAAAAGACATTACCGACGGTACGAGCAATACCCTGTTGTGTGGTGAAAAATACTTAAATCCCGATCATTATCAAACAGGATTAGATGCTGCTGATAACGAGACCATGTATATGGGAGAGAATGAAGATATCGTACGATTTACCGCTTGGAAGGGTCCGAATGATACCGAAACTGCAAACAGTAATTATGTTCCTCGACGCGATCGTCCTGGCTATCCGCATATAGATATTTTTGGGAGCGCCCATCCCAGTGGGTGCAATTTCCTGTTCTGCGACGGATCGGTCGAGACGATCAGCTACAACGTTGATCCCTGGATTTTCAATTATCTTGGCGGCCGCAACGACAAGCAGACGATATCGAGAGATACTTTCTGATTTCGTTGTTCCGGATCATGCCCCATCCGGTTTCTTCCCGGTTAATCCATGCGCCGCTGTTGCAGCGTGCGGACCGAAATCTGACAACCTTCATCCCCTAAGCTCCTTTCTTTTTCAGGAGAATCTGCGATGCACTTCCGAATTCGCTCTGCTTGGCTGCCGATTCTTGTCGTTTGCGTAGCGGATGCCGCCTGTTCCGCGCTTTCGGCGGACGATTCGGCCTCGGTGCGGGAGCAGTTTGCCCGGCCGTCCCGGCAGTTCGCTACCGGTCCGCTCTGGGTGTGGAACGACATGCTCACCGAGGGGCAGGTCCGCGGCACGCTCCGCGACCTGGCGGGCCAGGGCGTCCGGCAGGCCTTTGTCCACCCCCGCCCGGGCCTGATGACGCCCTATCTCTCCGAGGAGTGGTTCCGCCTCTGGAAAGCCGCGCTGGACGAGGCCGAGAAACTCGACGTGAACCTCTGGATCTACGACGAGAATTCCTATCCCTCGGGCTTTGCCGGCGGCTGGGTGCCCGAACAAATGCCCGAGTCCCGCGGCCGGGGGCTTCATTTCTCGGAAGTGGATGATCCCGGCAAACCGGCGGACGACGTGGTCGGCGTCTTCCTATTGAAGGAAAACAGCTATGAAAAGGTCGGCGCCGTCAACAACCGCGTTCAGCCGCCGCCCGCGAATGGGAAGTATCTCGTGGCCTCCGTGGCCCGGGCGGGCAACTCGCCCTGGCATGGCAACCGGGCGTATGTCGATCTCTTGTATCCCGGAGTGACCGAAAAATTCCTGGAAGTCACCATCGACCCGTACCGCCGTCGCTTCGGCGATCAATTCGGCAAACGCATTCCCGGCTCGTTCACCGACGAGCCGAACATCGCGCCCGCCGGCGGATTGCCCTGGACCGACCGCCTGCCCGAGGAATTCCAAAAACGCTGGGGATACTCGCTGGTGGACCATCTGCCGTCGCTGGTACGGCCCTTGGGCGACTGGAAGAAGGTCCGCCACGACTACTACCAGGTGCTGCTCGATCAATTCATCGAGCACTGGGCCAAACCCTATTCGGAATACTGCGAGAAGAATCATCTGCAATTCACGGGGCACTATTGGGACCACAATTGGCCGGATTGCCTCGGCGTGCCCGACAACATGGCGATGTACGCCTGGCACCAGCGGCCCGCCATCGACTGCCTGATGAACCAGTACGCCGAACACACCCATGCCCAGTTCGGCAACGTGCGGATGGTCAAGGAGCTTTCCAGCGTGGCCAACCAACTCGGCCGGAAACGCACGCTCTGCGAAACCTACGGGGCCGGCGGCTGGGACCTGCGGCTGGAGGACATGAAGCGGATCGGCGACTGGGTCTCGGTGCTGGGAGTGAACACCATCGACGAGCACCTCTCCTATGTCACCATCCGCGGCGCCCGAAAGCGTGACCACCCCCAGTCGTTCTCCTACCACGAGCCGTGGTGGGATGCCTATCACGTCCTGGAAGAATACTTCACCCGGCTCTCGCTGGTCCTCTCCTCCGGCGAGGAGATCAACCGGATCCTCGTCATCGAGCCGACGACCACCGTGTGGATGTACCAGGCCGATCCGTCGCAGCAGGGTAAGCTCGAGAAAATCGGAAAAAGCTTTTTCGACTTCTGCCTGGTGCTCTCGAAGGCCCAGGTGGAATACGACCTCGGCTGCGAGGACGTCATCGCCCGGCACGGTTCGATCACCAAGAAAACCGACCGGCCGGAATCATCCCCTCCCCGCGCCTATTTCACCGTGGGAAAACGCGATTACCACGCGGTCCTCCTGCCGCCGATGACCGAGACGCTGAATGACAAAACGATGTCGCTTCTCGAAGAGTTCACCAAGAACGGCGGCCGGGTCGTATGCGGCGGAGAGCCGCCGGTCATGGTCGATGCCCGGCCGTCGCCGCGGGGCAAGGCCCTCTCCCTGACTTCCGGCTGGGAATTCATCCACACCTCGCCGGGTTGCTTGGAGCAAGAGGATCAACCCTGCGTGATCCCTTGGGAGGATTCGAAGGGAATTCTTTTTCATCAACGCCGCCGGGTGGAGGACGGTGATTTTTGTTTTCTTGTGAATACCAGCATCACCGAACCCGTATCAGGGCGGATCATCATTCCCGGGAGCATTCGGAGCGTTGAGCAGTGGAACCTCTTTACGGGAACGACGGAGCCTTATCCTTTCGAGGGAAGCAAGGACGCGAAAAAGCGGCAGGACGTCGATTTTTCACTCGCGCCTGGCGGCAGCCTCCTGTTGTTTCTCTCGGAAAAATCGGTTCCGGAAACAAAAAAGACGCTGAACAGGGATCCCCGGACCCTCATGCCGCAATCGCCGCCGGAGATCAAACGGCTGGAGCCGAACGTGTTGACCATCGATTACGTCGATGTCACCGCCGGCGGCGAGACCCTGAAAAACGTGTACTTCTACCGGGCGAACCAGTTTGCCTTCCAAAAGAACGGCCTGCCGCGGAATCCCTGGGACAGTGCGGTGCAGTTCCGCGACGAAATCCTCAAGCACCAGTTCCCGGCCGACAGCGGCTTTGAAGCGACGTACCGTTTTACGATCGAAGACAAGGTCCCGGCCGGGTTGGAAATCGTCATCGAACGGCCCGATTTGTACAAAATCGAGTGCAACGGCAAGCCGGTAACGGCGCTGAAGGACGCCTGGTGGCTGGACAAGGCCTTCGGGCGGATCGACCTGACCCAAACCGCCCAGGTCGGCGAAAACACCGTTACGATCCGCGCCCGGCCGATGACCCTCTTTCACGAAATCGAGCCGGCTTATCTCCGCGGCGATTTTAACCTGAAGCCCGCCGCCTCCGGATTCGTCGTCGTCCCGCCGCAACCGCTGACCTTGGGCAAGACCGATGCCGAAGGCTGGAACGCCCAGGGACATCCCTTTTACAGCGCCGGCGTCGGTTATCGGGAAAAATTCAATCTCCCCGAACTCAAAGGGAATTATTACGTCCGCCTGCCGCGCTGGTACGGCAGCGTCGCCCGGGTGAACGTCAACGGAGAACTTGCCGGTTACGTCACTCATCAGCCGTGGCAATGCGACGTCACGAAATTCCTCAAACCGGGCGAAAATGAGGTGGAGGTCGTCGTCATCGGCACACTGAAAAACCTGCTCGGCCCGCACCACGTCGGCCCCGTGCGCGGCTCCGCCTGGCCCGGCATGTTCCAGCAGGGGCCCCCCACCGGCCCGCCACCCGGCAAGAATTACGACACCATCGGCTACGGCCTGTTCGAGCCGTTCGTATTGGAGCAACAATGACTCGTGGGTCGATAGCCGTTGGTCGTCGGTCGTATGTTTTTCGACGAACGACCAACGACCGGCGACCGGCGGATCCTCCTACATCTGCCGCCCGAGGAACACCGGCATCCGCGGGCTGCGGGTCATGATCTGATAATAATGTGAGGCGGGCTGTGTCAGCAGGTACACGTGCGGCCGGCCCCCGGCGTCGCGAACCAGCACACCGCGCAGTCCGCCCTCCGGCACCAGGAACCACACCCCCTTTTCCCAGCCCAGCGTGGCGGGAATCTCCACCGGCACGGGCCGCAGCGGCTGCCAGATCCCCGCCTCGACGTCCTCCTGCCGGCACCAGCCCGTCCGCGGCAGCCGATTACCAGGAGGCCAGACATTCCTGTCTGGCTGAGACAGGCAAGAATGCCTGTCCTCCTGCGGTTTGGGGTTTGCCTGAAAGTTCCCCCACGCATAAATCATCAGCCGCGCGTCGTGCCAGACGGGCAGTTCCGGCCGCGGATCGCGGTACAGGAACCGCACTTCCCGCGAGACGCCCGGCTCGCGCAAAATCACCCGGTGCCGCTGCGCCCGCAGCAACTCCTCCGGCAGTTCATCGATCGACAGGGCAATGCCTTGACACATGGGGGCTGACAATTTGAGATCTGAGATTTGAAATTTGAGAGGTCCCTTCAAAAACACGTTTTTCCGTAGATGTCGCACACGTCGTACGAACTGGCCTCGTCGGCGTAGAGGTCGGCCAGCGGCAGGGTGGCGCCGCTGCGGAGCGCGAATCGGCCCAGTCGCTCGTTGACCTGCCGCTTTACCTCCGCCAAAACCTCCTGCCGCGGCGTCGGCCGGTCGAAGAGGCTCCGCTGGGCGAACGCCCGGGGCGTCAACTCGCCGGCAATCAGGTGCATGTATGACACGACCGGGGACTGTCCCCAGCACCGCTCCAGCAGTTTGATCCCCGTCTCGTAAAGCAGCGGAAAATCGGCCGCCGCCCGGGGGAGCCGGAACTGGGCGCCGGCCGCCCCGCCGTCCTTGAACTCCAGGCTCATCGCCAGCACCGCGCAATCCACACGGTGATAATCGAGGGCCTCGACCAGCCGCTCGGCGTTCCGCGCCACCCAGCCGGTCAGCCGTTCCGGGTCGGCGGTCGCCACGCCGAGGCTCCCGCCCCGGGCGAGGTTCTTATGGGCCGTCCGCGCCGTCTGCACCGGCAGGACCGGCGTGCCGTTCAGCTCCCACCACAAATCCTCGCCCCGCTTGGTCAGCAGGCGGCGGATCAGCCGGCGGTCGGCCCGGGCAAACTCCTCGCAAGTGCGGATGCCGTAACCCTCCAGCCGCCGCGCGCTCCGCCGGGCGATGCCGGTAATCTTCTCCACGGGCCGGCCGCGCAGCAGTTGTTGGACCTCTTCCGCCCCGACCGCCATGACGCAGCCCAGCGGTTTTCCCGAACTGGACGCCAGCTTGGCCAGCGTCTTCGAAAGCGACAGCCCGACGCTCACCGGCACGCCCGTCCGCTCATAGATCGCCCGTTGCAGGCGTTTCGCGTCCGCAAAGGTCATCTCCCGGGCGTCGAAGAACATCTCGTCGATCGAGTAGTATTCCACCGCGGGCCGGAGCTCGCGGACGATCTCCAGCATCCGCCGCGAGAGGACCTCGTACCACTCGAAGTCGCGTTTGACGAAGATCGCCTCGGGACAGACCGGCAGGGCCTCCCAGATCGGCATCCCGGTCGGCACGCCCCGGGCCTTCAGCTCGTAGCTCTTGGCGATCACGCAGGCCCCCTGGTTGCTCAAGACCCCCACCGGCTGCCCCCGCAGGAACGGGTGCCGCACCCGCTCGCAGGAGACGTAAAAGCAATCGGCGTCGAGGTGTCCGATCCGCGGAGTCATATATGTAAGTATACATGAACATTAGTACATTTTCAAGACGTTTCCCGTAGAAGCGGCGTCCCGCCGCTTCCCAAGCGTGCGCTGAAATGGTCCCCTCTCCCTCCGGGAGAGGGCCAGGGTGAGGGCGGCGAAGCCCGATCTAATGTCCACAAGTCCAGATGTTCTTTGGCGTTGTCACGTTGTCTTGTTCCCGATCTACAGTATTATGAAGGAATTAAGTCATCTTTCGCCGAGGAGGCCGGATCATGGAGACGTCAATCAGGGTCGCGTGGTGACCGAAGCCGTTCTGGAAAACCTGAGCGATCTTATGGCCTCGGAGTTGGGGGTTCTGCCCAAGGAAAAAGTGCGGCGGATCTCGGTGGACGACGCGCTGGTTGACACCGGGGCCACGATGCTCTCGCTGCCCACCCGCTTGAACCGGGAATTAGGTCTGAAGAAAAAATCCACCCGCCGCGTCACAACCAGCCAAGGTGTAACAGAAGCCAATCTTTATTCCACGGTTCGGCTGACGATCCAAGACCGCGACTGCCCGGTGGATGTCCTGGAGGTCCCCGACGACGTGCCGGTGCTGATCGGCCAGATCCCCTTGGAATACCTCGATTTCGTCGTCGATCCCCAGACCCGCCGCCTCATCGGCAATCCCGCCCACGGCGGCCAGCAGACGTATGAACTTTATTGAAGAATCAAGTAATAATTAGTTCCCGTTGCGGAAAGTGTCGGCAGCAAATTGTCATTCTGAGCGAAGAATCTGGCCTTTTAAAGATCCTTCGCTTCGCTCAGGATGACAAAAAGGACTTTCCGCAACAGGAACTATGTATTTCGTGTTGATTGATCACGATTGAGTTTGAAGCAATATCCTCACATCAACTCGCCTAAAGGAAAATCCATGGCGATGGGACCACTCGGAAAATAAAATCCCATGCGCCACTGCCACCGTTTAAGCAGAGACAAACTAGCCCTGAATCGTTGGATAGCTCCCCGAAGCTGCTGTACCCTGGCATTGGATTCGTCATTGATTTCCTGCAAGATGCTCAAACACCCCTCGAAATTGCCGGATGCAAGAAGCGCCGTTGCAAAATTGGTCTTAAACACAATAGGCATATCTTCTCGAAGCATAATGCCGTTTGCAGAAAAAAGCAGGCCACGGAACAAGCTCACCGCATCGTGCGCTCTATTCATACGCAATAGACAAACTCCGTTGGCATTTGTATGCCATAAGGATTTGTGTTTGCTGTGAGAGATCATTTCGACGGCATCTTTGTACCGTCCCTCTGCAAGGAATGTCCTTACCTTGATTAAAAAGTCAACGATCTCAGGAGGAGGTTCAAAATGACCGTTTCCGGTACCATTTGACCTCGATGGCTTTGTTTGCGTCGATTTTGTTTTCCACACCATATTCATGCTCCATAGATGGAGATATTGTTCGTTTAAGATTGATCGCTAAATAATGCGCAATGATAACTGGCCCACGACTTCTATAGTGTGGGTAATGGCGACAAGCGCTCACAACAACCAGCGCAGTAGAATTGTCATATCCGCCAAAAGCCGACAAGAGATCAGAACCTTGGCTGTCAAGCGGATGATCAGGGAGTGGGGATTGCCCTACAGATCAAATCTGCCAGGAGCAGAAGAGGACCTCCAGCGGAGGTTTCGCGTAGGAAGTTTGTCGGCTGCCGAGAGAACGCAGACGGAGGAATGGGCGATTGTTCAGCAAGCCGCCCCTAAAGATCAAGGAAATACTGGAATCAGATTGCCTGAAAATTCTACTGCCTGATGTCGGGTCGGTATTGCATAAAGCCTCGGGAAGATGTTGAGATGGTGATTCCTGAACAGCCGAGCCTTCCAGGTCTTCTTTTACAGGATGTCTTTCGGGTGCCGTAAAACCGCAGGTTCTGACAACTCTGAAGGTGTTGGCCGTAAAGTCTTCAGTAAGACTGTGATCGTAGGCTACCGAGAACTCCATCTCGGCCTGAACAATGGTCGCCCCTATTAGAAGGGTAACCAAGGCTGAGTGGCTCAATAGTCGGACCGCATGATGGCATAAAATAGTAGACATATCAGCCAATAATTATATTTATCGATTTTCAGCCAAGTCAAGATGTCTTTCACAAAAGTCCTTTCTGAGTCGTCGCAGGTTGACATTCCCCCTTCCGGTAACGCCTTACATCACGGTTGAGAAGAAGTGGCGTTTTCTACAGGTCCAGTTGGCATTTTGCCGTGGGATGGCCTATGCATTTCAGGATGTGAAATCTCAGCCGGTTCCGAAAATTCCTCTTGAAAATGGGCCACCGCCTAGGCATAATGAACATAAGTACATGTTAGATTATTGTCAACATTGCTTGACCATGAACCTCCGTCTGGACTATTAGCGCACCGGCCACCCCTTCTTCTGAGGAGTCCTATCCTTGGGGAATTGCCCATTCGCAATATCCGTTGATCAAAAAAGCTCATACAGAAGCCCCCAATCCACGACCAACGACCAACGACAAACGACCAACCAGTAACATACCAGCCCACAACAACTCCCTCCCACCCCAAACCCCTGTGGCAAAAAATCGGTCCCGAAAAATCCCGTCTTTCACGAGAAAAACCAGAAAACCACGTGACGCCAGGAAATTAAAATGTGGAAAAAAACCGCACCGTCCAACCAAACAAAAAATTGCCCGACTGCGGAAAACACCGGGCGAAAACGCCCTGGCACCCCTGGAGTGCTCAACAATTCACACACAAAAATTCCCACGCGGACCCGTAAAAACCGGCACTTGCAGGCCCCCTATTGTGCAAATATTCAGCCCCAGAAAGTGCAAAAATGGTGCAGAGAAAAAACCGGCCTCCCCCTGGGAATGGCAACAAGACCTCGTGAAAAAGTACAATCGCCCCCTCAGTTTCCGTCCTTCCAAGCTAAGATCCCTCTCCGATCGACGAATACCGGCTTGAGACGGAAAACCGGATATTGTGCTATTCCCCTAGCAGACAATCGGAATCTTTAGGGTAAAATAGAGAGATTGGCACGAGTTTATGATTTATCACCCTATTCAGAGAGGACCTATCATGCGTCGCCTGATGCTATGTGGATTATTTGTCGTATTCTTCCTGCCAATCCAAGGAATGCTGTTGGCCCAAGACGATGAGGATTCGTCCGCCGACAAGAAGGCGAAAACGGAGTTGGTTCAAAAGGACGAGAAACCGTCCGACGATGGCGACGCGGTAAAAAAGGAATCGAAAAAGAAGAAGCCGGCGGCCGCGAAGGAAAAGGCCTCCCCGAAAAAGAAGGCTTCCAAAACGCAGAAGAAAGCCGTCAAACCGAAAACGAAAAAGGAGAAATCCAAGGTCGAGGAGAAATCCGTCAAGCCGAAGAAAGAAGAATCCCAGGCTGAGAAGAAATCCTCGAAGAAAAAATCCTTGAAGTTCGGCATCTCGTTCGGCAAGGGCGGACTGAAGATCGGCGTCGGCGCTGGCCCCAAGGTGAAAAAGCCCGAGACGCTGACGACCAACGTCGTCCGCTTTGCGCTCCGGGGCGAGTATCCCGAGGGTCCTAAGGAACCGGGATTGTTCGGCGACTTGAAGCCGTCGTTGACCGCGCTGGTCGAGCGGCTGGACGCCGCCGCCAAGGACAAGGACGTGGCCGCCGTGTGGCTGGAGATCGGTGAAGTGGAGTTGGGCCGGGGAAAGCTCTTTGAGCTGCGGCAGGCGATCGGGCGGGTGCGGAAGGCCAAGAAGCCGGTCTACGCCGGACTGACCTCCGCCAGCACCGGCCAGTATCTCGCGGCCTCGGCCTGCGACGAAATCTGGATGCCCGAGTGCGGCATCCTCATAATTCCCGGCGTGCGGATGGAAGTCACGTTCTTCAAAGGCCTATTGGAAAAGGTCGGCCTCGAGTTCGACGTCCTGCAGATGGGCAAGTACAAAGGCGCCGGGGAGCCGTTTACCCGGCACAACATGAGCAAGCCCCTGCGCGAAAGTTACGACGCCGTGGCCGACGACGTTTACGCCCATCTCGTCGGGAGCATCGTGGCCGACCGCAAGCTCAAGGATTACAAGGTGAAGACCCTGATCGACGAGGGATTGTTCACCGCCCGGGCGGCCCACGACGCGGGGCTGATCGACCGTATCTATTATCCCGACGAATTTGAAGAAACGCTCAAAAAGAAGCTCGGCGCCGAGCAGCTCCGGGTGGTAACCGATTATCTGCGGAAGAAGCCGGACACCGACTTCTCCGGCATCGGCGGGCTGGTGAAATTCGTGCAACTGCTCTCGGGCAAGGAACCCGGCAAGAAGGCCGACTCCCGGAAGAAGATCGCCGTGGTGTACGCCGTCGGACCGATCATGGAAGGCAAGAGCCAATCGGATATCTTCGGCGGCTCGACGCTCGGCTCGACCACGATGGTCGAGGCCCTAAAGAAGGCCGCTGAGGATCCCAAGGTCCTCGCCGTGGTCATGCGGGTCGACAGCCCCGGCGGCTCGGCCGTGGCCAGCGACCTGATCTGGCGGGAGTCGCTCCGCCTGAAAGCCAAAAAACCGTTCATCGTCAGCATGAGCGACGTGGCCGGCAGCGGCGGGTATTACATCGCCATGGGGGCGCAGAAAATCTACGCCACTCCCGACACGATCACCGGATCGATCGGCGTGATCGGCGGCAAGTTCGTCACCAAGGGGCTTTACGAAAAGTTAGGGCTGGGCAAGGAGATCATCAGCCGGGGGGCCAACAGCGGCGCCTTCTCGACGGCCGCCCCCTTCTCGCCCGACGAGCGGAAAGTCATGACCCGGCTCCTCGAAGAGATATACCGGCAGTTCGTCGGCAAGGCGGCCAAAGGCCGGAAAATGTCCTATGAAAAACTCGAAAAACTCGCCCAGGGAAGGATCTACACCGGGCAGACCGCCAAGCGGCTGGGCCTGATCGATGAGATCGGCACCCTGCACGACGCCGTCGCGGCGGCCAAAGTCGCCGCCGGTTTGAAGCCCGATGCCGAGGTCGAGATCCTCACGCTGCCCCGTCCCCGGTCAATCTTCGAGCAGCTCTTCGGCGATCCCGCGGCCGATACCGATCTCGATTCCCTCCTGCCCGACGCCGTCCGCCTGTTGCGACAGACCAAGCTCCTCCGCAAGATCTTCGCCCAGCCGGCGGCCCTGTGGATCCCCTATCAGGTGGAAATCAAGTAGGAGCCTCAACACCCCTCTCCCTCTGGGAGAGGGGCAGGGGGTGAGGGCCGACTTGCAAACGAATAACCCTCACCCTAACCCTCTCCCAAAGGGAGAGGGATTTATTAATCTAATGTAAATCTCGGCAAAATAGGCAAACATTTCCAAGCGTAAGGAGTATTCTATCTATACCGGATATAACGAGCCGAAAAGCGATGAAGGGCCGTATGTTTAGACCCGGCTCTTGTGCCGGGCGCGCGTGAGAAAACGTCCTTATCGCAAGAGGGAACTATGTTTCGGCACGTTAAGCATCTGCGTTTCCCGGGTTGGACGGGACTCCTCTCGATCGTACTCGTCGCGTTGTTCATCTCCGCGGAGACGGCGGTCGGGTTGCCGCCGACGGGCAATCCCTGCGGGGATTGTGCGGATCCGTGCGGTTGCGAGATCTATTGTGCCCCGCCGCGGTGTCCCTGGTACGTCGAGGCCGGCGGCGTGTTCCTGAAGCGCGACACCCGGGGAGGCGCGCCGATTGCCACGCTCGGCACGGGCTTAACTCCCGAGAACATTCTGCTGACCTCGGGCGAACTGAACGCCGCCTTCCGGGGCGGGCCCCGGCTGCTGTTGGGACACACCTTCGGCCAGACGGCCTGGCAGATGGATTTCACGTATTTTTGGGTCGATAGTTGGATCGACTCCAAGGCGGTCCGCGACTATACGGAAAACGACGAAGGCGGCATCGGCAATCTCTTCTCGCCGTTTTCCAACTTCGGCGAGCCGCCGATTATCGGCTACGACTACAACAACTTCCTGTCGATCCGGGAGGTTTCGAATCTGCAAAACGGCGAGTTGAATCTGCGTTACACCTTTCCGATGCCCAACGAATCGGTGACGGCGAAGTTCCTCATCGGCATTCGCTACTTGAGTCTCAACGAGCGGTTCGACTATCTCTCCCAGTCGCAGATTCCGCTGCCCCTGGGTTCCGCCACCGCCATTTCCACGCGGACCACGAACGACCTGATCGGTCCGCAGATCGGCGGCGATTTCTACTTCTTCGCCTTTCCACGGTGCTGGATCAATTTCGAGTTCAAAGGGGCGCTCTGCGCCAACCGCGCCTTGCAGGACACGGCCGGGATCCTGACGGACGCGGGAGTGGATACGCCGGTTTCCGGCCGCCGGTCGCGCAACGCCACGGCCTTCGTCGGCGACTTGAACCTCCAGGCGGTCTGGCAGGTTACGCCGCGGATGCTCACCCGGATCGGCTATCAGGTGATGTGGGTCGAGAGCGTCGCCCTAGCCTCCCGGAACTTCGGGCCCCTGGCCGGCATCCTCGAACTCGGCCCTGCCCAGATCGACACGAGCCACGGCGCCGTCTATCACGGCCCCCGCATCGACCTGGAATGGGTATGGTAAATTAGTAGACAGTGGACAGTGGACAGAACGTCATTATTTGATATTCGTCATTCGACATTTGTCATTCTTTCGTCATTCGTACTTCGTCCTTCGTCATTTCCATTTATCCTTTCCTGCTCCTCAGCCAGGAGCAGTTCCGGCGCCCGCGGCTCCCGCGTAAGGGTTTCCACCGACGATAGCTCTTCGATCTCGTTGGATTGGCCCGCGGCCCCTAGTTCCTTGAACTTCCGCGCGCTGGGCAGCACCCGCGATTCGAGCGAACCGACGGAGTCGTTGTAGGCCTTGATCGCGTCCGACAGTCCTTTGCCGACCTTTCCGAGATGATCGCTCCAGATGCGGATCCGGTCGTACAGTTCTTTGCCCAGGGCGCTGATCTGCCGGGCGTTGTCGGCCAGCAATTCCTGCCGCCAGCCGTAGGCCACGGCCCGCAACAGGGGAATCAGCGTGACGGGCGTGGAGAGCATCACGTTCCGATCGATGGCGAAGTCGATGAGGTTGGGATCGCACTCCCAGGCGGCGCTTAAGAACACTTCGCCCGGGAGGAACATCACGACGAAATCCGGAGCGGTCTCGAATTGATCGAAATAGGATTTCCGGCTGAGTTTTAAAATATGCTCGCGGAGCTGCCGGGCATGATCCTGGAGTTTGGCGGCCCGGGTTTCCTCGTCGGCTTCTATGGCGTCGAGATAGGCGGCCAGCGGGGTCTTGGCGTCGACGACGATCTGCTTTTTGCCGGGCAGGTGGACGATCAAGTCCGGCCGCAGGCGGTTTTCCTCGTCGGCAACGGTCTCCTGCTCGGTGAAGTCGCAGTGCTCCAGCATGCCCGCCATCTCAACCACGCGGCGAAGTTGGATTTCGCCCCAGCGGCCCCGGACGTGCGGGCGGCGGAGCGCGTTGACCAGGTTGGCGGTCTCGTTTTTCAGCAGGTCCTGGGTCTCGCGGAGCGATTGCACCTGGGTCGTCAGACCGGTGTAGGCCTCGATCCGCTTGTTTTCAATCTCCTTCAGAACGGAGTCCACTTTGCCCAGCGATTCCTTGACCGGCTTGACGAGTTCATCGATGGCCAACTGCCGTTTTTCCAGATCGCCCTGGGCCGAGCGGTGGAACGATTCGAGTTGCGTCCGCGCCAGTTCCAGGAATTGGGTGTT
This sequence comes from Pirellulales bacterium, assembly GCA_016936015.1. Taxonomy (GTDB): domain Bacteria; phylum Planctomycetota; class Planctomycetia; order Pirellulales; family Thermoguttaceae; genus JAFGPV01. Next base: position 35,142 of record JAFGPV010000006.1, on the reverse strand, counting down.
GCTGTTTTTCAGCGCGTCGCCGGCCAGGGCCTTGAAGGCGTCGGAGAGCTTGGTCTTCGCTTCCTCCAGCAAGGCTAGCTTTTCCTGGGCGTGTCGGCGTTCGTAGTCCTGGCTGGTCGCCAGTTGGGTAATTCGGTTTTCCAGGGCGGCGATTTCCGCGGCACCCTCCCGCCGTCCACGCTCGAACTCCTGGGCGCCCCGACTCCTGAGGAAGAGCCAGATTCCGGCGCCTCCCAGGGCGAATCCCAGCAGAAACATCACTATCGGCAGGATTGTGTTCACCGGGCACTCCGAAAATGATTCCTACGTATCGAGGTTATTACAACTCACTCCCTTTAACGCCCCGCGATGGCAATCGCGGGGGTCGAACGGTTTCATTCCGCCCCCGGCGATTGCCCTCCCCAGGCGTTTGAAAAAACACGGTCCTTACGGCGTCGGAACATTTCCAAAGTCCCGTTTGAATTTCGTTTCGTATTCTTTCGGAGTCATGGGATAATACCACTCCACCAGGTCCCATGCGACCCGGATGGGTTTGTCCTGCATCACGGCCGAGGCGCCGCTCATCTCTGCGCCGTCGCCGGCGAGAAATTTCCGCCCGGCGATGTCTACGATCTTGGCGTTGACCAAGGGCAGGTCCACGGTCCGTCCGCCCTGCACGATGGAGGCGAGGACGACCTTGCCTTTAAGGTCCTCTTCGGAGTCCGCGCCCTCTTTCGCCGGAACGTCGAACGATCCCGCCGGGAAAAACGATTGGGCCTCCTCGGGCGTCAGCAGATAGAACCAGGTGACGGTCTCCCAGGCGACGCGAACGGGGATTCCCTTGAACCAGCTCTCGCCGTCCTCGCCCAGGTCCGGACCGTTGCCCGCCAGGAACGTTCGCCCGCGGAATTTGATGATCCGCGCATTGACCAGGAAGAAACCGTAGCAACCTTCGCGGGAATTTTTTCCCAACAGGGAGTTGATCTTGGCGCCGAGTCCCGTCTGGGACGACAGGTCGGGGCAACGGATGTACAAAACCACTACCTTGCCGGCAAACGGATTCCCAAAGGGATTCACGTCGTCTTTACCAACGTCCGTCTGGCTGTAACCGGGCCTTCCGACGATCGCCAACACGCCCAGCATCGCCATCGCAACCAGTCGCTTGTTCATGGTTTTCCCCTTGAAGTTCGAGGTGCATCGACACGGCATCTCACGCCGATCATCGCCGAAGAGCATTGTACCGCAAACAGCCGGCGGCTAACAGCCGCCGCGGGATTGCCGGAAAAGAGTCCCCCGATCCCGGATTATTCTCGCGGCCCGATGGTGAGCGTGGTATTACGGGTGAGAGGGTATTTTGCAAGAACGGCGTGGACGTCGTCGCGCGTCAGGGCGGCCAGAGCGTCGAGGTCTTTTTCCAGGGGGCGATACTCGCGGCGATAAACCCAATCGCCGCCGATCGTAAACAGCCGGCCGCGGGGCCGTTCGCTGCCCAGGACGACCCGAGAGCGGACCTTGCTCTTCGCCTGCCCGAGTTCCGCCTCGGTGATCCCCTCTTTCTCGGCCTGACGGTAAATGCGGTTGACGCGATCCAAATTGTCCTTGGCGCGAGCCGGGTCGCAGCAGACGTAGGTGACCATCACGCCGGCGCCTTGGTTTTCGCCGTGCCCGATAGTGGCGTGCTCGGCTAGGCCGGGATCGACCAGTTCCCAGAACAACCGGCTGCCGCTCTCGTCGCCGAGGATCACGGCCAGCAGCTTGGCGGCGTAGCGGTCGGCGTCTTCGGCGGCCGGCCCGGAGGCCATCTGCAAGAGATATTGCTGCGAGGCCGATTCCTTGATTAACGTCTGAAAGCCTTCGTGGACCGTCGGCGTGGTGACGGTCCGGGAGGCCGCCCGCGCGGGCCAGTGGCCGCAGTTCTCTTCGACGCAGCGGACCAGCGCCGGAAAATTGACCTTTCCGGCGGCACCCAGCGTGACGTTCGCCGGGCTGTAGCGGCGTTCGAAGTAATCGCGCATCGCCTCGGGGGTCAAGCCGCCGACGCTTTCGGCGGTTCCCAGCACGCTCCGGCCCAGGGGATGGTCGCCGAAGAAGGACGCCCGGCATTTCTCGTCGGCGCCGAAAGGGGGCTGGTCGTCGTACATCTTGATCTCTTCGAGAATTACCTTCTTCTCGGTCTCGAAATCGTCTTCCCGAAGCGAGGGGCGGAGGATGTCGGCCAACAGGGCCACGGCCCGATCCTGGCACTCGGGCAGCATGAAGGCGTAGTAAACCGTGTTCTCCTCGCCGGTCATGGCGTTGTAGTGGGCGCCCATCTCGTCGAACTCGCGGTTGACCTCGTCGGCCGTACGGCGGGGCGTCCCCTTGAACACCATGTGCTCGAGAAAATGGCTCACTCCCGCGATCCCATCGTGCTCGTCCCGGGCGCCGGTCTGGACGAAGAACGCCAACGCCGTCGAATGCGCCTCGGGATTGCACTCGGCGACGATCTGCAAGCCATTGGAGAGGGTGTGATTCAGGAATTCCACGGAGAGACCTCTTCTTCATTCAGTGCCGTTTATCAGTCTGAGATTGAAACCGTATCCAAAAGCAGGCGGCTAACAGCCGCCGCGGGGGATTCACCTTATCTCTCGGCGGCTGTTAGCCGCCGGCTAGGCAACAAGGCATTCATTCAAAACACAAAATCTACGCCGATACCACCAGCGGCTGCGGGCCGAGCGTGACGATCGTGAAATCGCGGGGCGCATGCTCGGCCAGGTAGGCGTTGATGCTGCGGTCGCTCAGGGCGTCGATCAACTGCTCCACCTCGCTTAAGGTCCGCCCCCGGCCGAGGTGATACCAATCGTAGGCCAGCGACGCGCTGCGGGCGGAACTGGATTCCTGCTGCATCACTAGGGCACTTTTAATCCGGGCCTTCAGCCGGGCGAGTTCCTCTTCCGTAATTCCCTGGCCCAGGCGGACCAGTTCGCCGAGAGTCACGTCCAGCGTCTCCTGGGCCCGGTCGGCGCCGGTTCCGGCGTAACAGAACACGCCGCCGCGGTGCCACAACGAATGGTAGGAGGCGTGCACGCTGTAACACAGCCCCCGCCGCTCGCGGACCTCCGTAAACAGCCGGGCGCTCATCCCGCTGCTGAGCACTCCCACCGCGCCCCAGGCCTGGAAATAATCGGGATGATTGTACGGCACGCTGCGGTAGGCGATGCCGATCTGCGTCTGGTTCGATTCGTACGGGAAATGCTCATAAGGCGAAGCGGCCGGCTGCTCGACGATCTCGCCATCCCGGTCCCCGGTCCAATCGCCCAACAAGTCGCCCAGCAGATCGACCAGTGCGGCGAAGTCCACCCGGCCGGCCACTCCGAGGATCGTGCCCCGGGGATGATAGCGGCGGCGATAATGATCCCCGATTTCGGCCATCGTGATGGCCTGGACGGCGTCGATCTCTCCCTGGGCCGGTCGGCCCCAGGGCAGCGGATAGTGCCGCCGCCGCAGCTCGATCATCACCTTCTGCGCCGGCTCGTCCTCGATCGCCTGAAGCTCTTGCAAGAGGCCCAGCCGGCCGGCCTCCAACTCCTCCTCGGGCAGCCGGGCCCGGCGGAGCAGGTCGGCACAGATCGTCAACGTCGCGGGCAGGTTCTCGGCCAGCATGGCGCCGCTGTAGCTGGTATGCGCAATGCTGACGCTGTCGTTCCATTCGACGCCGAGATTGTCCAAGTCGAAGATGAACTGCCGGCTGTCGCGCGGCCCGGCCCCCCGCAAGGCCATCTCGCAGGTGAAACTGCCCAGCCCGCTCCGCTCCGGCGGATCGTACACGCTCCCGGCCGGAAGCAAGAATGTAAATGCCGCCGATTGCACCGAGGCGATCGGTTCGGCAACCAGCACCAGACCGTTGGGAAAAGTGTGCGAGAGGATGGGAGTGTTCAAGGCGGGACCGGGAGTGAGAGGTCGGGAATGGCTGCGGAATACTCTGTTTCGGTTCTCTTATCAGCTTAATTCCTCTATTAGATTATTGCACTTGGAAAACCTCCTATATTGGGGGGGTGGCGGATATTTTTATCATGCCAACCGGCTGTTTGTGGCTTTGCAAATCGATCCCCTTGAAAACCTCCGTGGGATTCCATTATGAAAGAGAAGGCTAAACATCATGAACTCAAAGGTTTTTCGATGTGCTACTTGATAGTCATTCAGAAGCAATGAATTCCAGTGAGCAAATCCAAACCTGAGACCGCCGAACAAATCTTCCGCGTCTTGCCACGGCAGGTCGGGGCGACTATGGCGGCGGCCCTGCGGGAGTGGCTGCCGGGGCGGTCCTGGGCGGAAGTGCGGAAACTCCTGAAGGCCCGGCGGGTGATGCTCAGCGGCAATCTCTGCTCCGACCCAGCCCGGCGGCTGAAGTTGCAGGACGTAGTTAAGGTGCTGCCCCAGCCGATGGCCCCGCCGCCCAGCGAAAAGGACGTCCGTATTCTTTACCTGGATTCTCAGGTCGTTGTAATCGAAAAACCCTCGGGCGTCACCTCCACGCGGCATTCGGAGGAGGCCCATTGGCCCGCCCGGCGGAAGCAGATCCAGCCGACCCTCGACGAGATGCTTCCAGCGATCATCGCTCGACGGGAAAAGCAACGGGGGAAAGGAAAAATACGGTCCGTCCGGGCAGTGCACCGTCTGGACCGAGAAACCAGCGGCGTGATGGTCTTTGCCCGAACCCCCGCCGCCGAAAAACACCTTGCCCAGCAGTTCCGTAAACACACTACCCAGCGACGTTATCTGGCCATCGCCCACGGCAGCGTCAAAATGCAAACCCTCCAATCCCGGCTGGTCCGCGACCGCGGCGACGGCCGTCGGGGCAGTACGAAACTCCCGAATACGGGAAAACATTCCATTACCCACGTAAAACCGTTGGAGAGACTGGGCCAATACACATTAGTCGAATGTCGGCCCGAGACCGGCCGAACCCATCAGATCCGCATCCATTTAGCCGAGGCCGGGCATCCGCTCTGCGGCGAAAGAATCTATATCCAGCCCCTTTTCCAACCGCCGCGCAAAGATCTTAGCGGCGCACCCCGGCTGGCCCTGCACGCCGCCGCGCTGACGTTTGAGCATCCGAAGACCGGCGACGCCATGCACTATGAAACGCCGCTGCCGACGGATCTGAGGGAGTTTCTAACTCGGCTCAAGGCTGAACCCAAAGGAACGGGCGAAGATTCGGTGGACCGGAAATTTTGATATTTCGATACACCGAAGGCCGTTTATCTTGCCGATATTGCCCGAAATACCGTCATTTGCGTCATAATCGGTCAGATCGTTATGACCGGCGAAACTCATTAAAGTCCTACCCTGTAATTAATCGAAGATGAACATTGGAAGGCCAGTTCCGAACCGGAATTAGTATGGAGGAACTCCGGTGGAGCGGGCCGCAGGGGGGAACCTGCCACCAAGGCCGCGTGCCTGAATCGTCCGCAACCTCTCTCCCAGGCGGGCGAAATGATGGTCTTTCTCCCCTTACTGCTTGTAGTTCGTCGGGTAACTGTGCCAGGAGTTCAAGGAAACCAAGATAGGGTGGTTGGAACGCAACTTCTCTATTTTACGGATTTTCTCTGACTTCCGGATGACCGATTTGCCGATGTTATTAGTACGGCACGGGTCAGAAGGAACTGAACCACAGACTGAAAGAGCGAATTACGGGTAGCCCCGACCCAGATACCTTCGGCGTGCAGCCTCGAAGAGGTTGTTGGAGGGAGCGAATCATCTCGCCGCGGGTAAGGGGCCAATACGTTTCGGGTGGAAGGGAAATTTCGCCCGGGACACAAACAAACCATGGTGATTAAGATAAAATCGGAGAGCCTGCGATGAAGGTCTTCACAACTGGTCAGGTCGCCAAAATCTGCAAGGTGGCCCCGCGCACCGTCAGTAAATGGTTCGACTCGGGCCGGCTCAAGGGATATCGCATTCCCGGTTCCCAAGACCGCCGCATTCCGCGTGAGTATCTGATTAAGTTTCTCAAAGAACACGGAATGCCGCTGGGAGATTTAGAAGATGAGGCCATGGCGAAGGTCCTCATCGTCGCCCAGGATCAAGTCTTGACGGAGAACCTCAAACGCGAGTTGCCTTTGGACCGCTCGTTTAAGGTGGCCGTGGCTGCCAGCGGTTTTGACGCCGGGATTCAAGCCGAGAGCTTCCATCCCGACTGCATTATCGTCGATTTTTCGATCGGTCGGACCGAGGCCCTGCAAATCTGTCAGAATCTACGCCGGAATCCCGAATTCACGGACGTGATTCTAATCGCTCTGTTGCCCGACGACGGCAGCTCTTTGAGCTTTGACCGCTCGACGATCAACGAAACGTTCAAAAAGCCGTTCGACGCGGCTTTGTTGGCCGAGCGCCTGCGGACGCTCATTGGCGCCAAGAAAGAATTGGTCTAAGGTCGTTGCCCCTACCAGGGCCGCGTCCTGCGACACCCTATATTCCCCGTCGCCGATCCCGCTTAACCCGTCGCGGATTGACCCCCGCGACGGATAATTTTTTCTTGGGGCGTTTTTTCCGTCGGAGGGTGTTGGTTTCCGGGAAAAGAGTATAATAGAATAATGCAAACGCCTCTGGAATACTTCAAGATGGATAAGACGGCGCTTCATGTGTATTCGTCCCATGAGGAAGCGCATAACGATGCCCTCGACCATTGGCTTTCCCGGCCGCCCCAGGAGCGTGTTGCCGCCGTGGAATATCTCCGGATGATTCAACATGGACCGCAGTACCATCCAACTTCCGCGCGAATTCAAAGAGTTTATCGAATTATTGAACGCGGAGAAGGTTGAATATCTGCTGGTGGGCGCCTGGGCGTTGGCCGTTCATGGTTGTTCCCGCTATACGGCGGACATGGATATCTGGATCCGTCCCTCGCCCGAGAACGCCCAGGCGATCATTCGCACGCTTCGCCAATTCGGTTTTCGCTCCCGGCCGTTCACTCCTGAGCAATTCCTGGACGAACGAAAGGTTTTTCGCTTCGGCATGCCCCCCATGCAAGTGGATCTCACGATGGGGATCACGGGCGTCGATTTCGCTTCCTGTTATGCACAACGCGAGATCGTGGAACTGGAAGGCGTCCCCGTCAACGTCATTGATCGGGAAAGCTTCATCAAGAGCAAGAATGCCGCGGGGAGATTAAAAGACCTTGCCGACGTGGAAGCGATTACCCGTAAGGAGTAAAAAAACATCCTTGACGTTGTCTGGAATGATCAACGGCAACATCTCATTTCCCTCCTTAAGGATCTTACAAGAATTCCGTTCCCTTCGTCTCTTTTCGCCACAAATCCCAGATCAATTTAGCCGGTTGTACATATATTTCAGGCGGACCGGCAATTTCCTCGTCAAACCATTTTACAAACTCACGATGTAACAACCGTTGCACGTCTTCCTCGGAGCGACAATCTGGCAATTGCGGCAAGATTGTGGAGGTCTCCGGTTCATATTCATCGGTATTGTGCTCGAAATTGATACCGATCGGGTCCGATGTGAAGAGCACGGCGGCGACTTGATCGTACAATGAACCATAAAGATGTTTTAATTCTTGATGCCGCATTCTTTCCTTGTGCCGAGATTCCTTCTTCACATAATGTAACGTTTCCTTGCGGGAATGTAGTATTTGGTCTAATTGTTTTCTGCGTATATCTTCGAGCAATTCTCTATAGATAGGCCCCTGCGGAATGCCCAATTGCAGCAGATCATCGCCGGTTATAAGCGGCGGGGGATTAAGTTGGTTGGGAGGGAGGCGGAGTTTTTCGCGGCAGTAGGCGACGGCCGTGGCGGATTCGGGGGAGGTCGCTTCCATCAGGGCCAACAGGTCGGCGACGCCGTCGGAGATCAGGTACGGCTGGAGTTGCGACCATTTCATATTTGCAGGATCGCACAAGGCGGCGTGATGGGCGGCCAGCCAGGCGGATCGCTCGATCTCCTCGTTCGAGAGCCGCCAGCGCCGGCCGATGGCCTTGACTTGCTCGGCGGGAACGAGCCCGTGCAGGAGTGCGGCAAAGGCCAACGGAAATCCGGGATTCTGCATGCGGTGGAGAATTCCGCAATTGATCTCGAATCGTTTTTGCTCATCGGGCGTCTGGGGCACGATTTCCGGCAGGATTTCAGCGGCCAGGCCGGTTTCCAGAAGGAGTTCGACCGCCCGGATGTGGCCCGGCTCGGTCAGGATCCGCCGCATTTCCATAGCGATCCGCTCGGGACTAACGGCGTGGATTTCCGGAGCCAGTTCCCGGATCGCGGCCGACGTGCCGCTGTCCAGGGTGAAATCGAACGCGGCGGTGAAGCGCACCGCCCGGAGCATCCGCAGTTTGTCTTCGGCGATCCGCTCTCGGGGATCGCCGATGGCGCGGATCCGCCGTTTTTCCAAATCCTCCTGTCCGCCGACAAAGTCGATTACCCGCGCTTCCAGCGGATCGTAGAACAGGCCGTTGATCGTGAAATCGCGGCGCCGGGCGTCTTCTTCGGCGGAGCTGAAGGTGACGCGGTCGGGATGCCGGCCGTCGCTGTAGACGTCGTCTTTGCGGAAGGTGGCGACCTCGATCATTCCGGTCCCCTTCGGGCCTTTGACGGTGATCACGCCAAAGGCCGCCCCCAGGGCCAGCGTGCGGCGATGTCCGAAGAGATTACGGATCTGCTCGGGCAGGGCATTGGTGGCCACGTCGTAGTCCTTCGGCGTCCGGCCCAGCAGTTGGTCGCGGACGCATCCCCCCGCCCAATACGCCTCGAAACCCGCCGCGCGGAGTTTCCGCACGACTTCCTCGGCAAAGCGGCGTTGTGGTGAATCATCCATCAGAAAGCCGCGACCGTCGGTCGCGCCGTGCTCAAGGACCAACAATCGGTTGCTCTTTATTGTGCGCGACCACCGGTCGCGGCTTTATGGGAGTGAGGACACCGCGACCGGCTCGACGGTCTTGTAGACCGTTTTGACGGTGAAAAATCCCATGCGGCGGTAGAGGCGGATGGCGGGGGCGTTGTGGGCCGTTACTTCCAGTTGCACACGGTGGACGCCCGATCGGCGAAATCCTTCCAGGCAACGGCTCAGCAGGTTCGTCCCCAGACCGCCCGCGCGGTGTTCCGGCGTGACGCCCAGGTTCTGAATGGCCCCTCGGCCGGTCGGATCGCGAATGCCCTGGATCGTGCCGCAATACTCCGGCTGTGCGTGAGGCACCGGATAATAGATCGCCAACCACGTGGCCTGGGCGGTAAAGCCCGGCTTGCGCACAATTTCCGTCATCAGTTTCCGGCAGCCCTCCAGTTCCCCCAGGCAGGGGAAAATCTGTACGTCCGGCTCCTGACGGAAACTACGGTACTTGGCCAGCGCAAATCCCTCCAACAGCGCCTGGCTGAACGGGTAAAACCGATATTCCGGCGCCATCGGCCGGCTGAGAAACTCGCGGCCGGCGAGCTTGATTTCCATCCGGTAGCGTTTGAAGTATTGGATGTCCATGCACGCCGGCGCCCCAAACTGCCAGATCCTTCCGTGGAAGGGAACGTTCCCGCTAACTATAGCGGCATCGCCACTGTTGCCGTTCTGCAGGCACGTTACTTGTAATGTATCCCTGTCCGTCACCAGGGTCAATCAATTTCTTGCACGGATTTTCCCGCTCCAACGGACGGGGAAATCCCCTGGGCCGCTACGGGTGTTAGAATGCGTGCGACGCATCCACGGGGGCAATTCTCCTACAAGAGGCTTTATCCCGGGTGCTGCCATTGACGGAGCGTGGGCGTGTACTCGCAGATTTCTGAGGGCGTGAAGAAGATGCCGATTTCGCGGACGGCCGATTCCGGGCCGTCGGAGGCGTGGATTAGGTTCATCTGCTGCGAGGTGCTGAAATCGCCCCGGACGGTGCCCGGCGCGGCCTTCAGGCCGTTGGTCGCGCCGACCATCTCCCGGACCACGCGGATCGCCTCCGGCCCCTCGACGATCATCGCCGCCAGCGGCGCGGAAGTGATGAATTTCTCCAACTCCGGATACCAATCTTTCTTGACGTGCTCGGCGTAGTGTTTTTTTGCCAGCTCGGGCGTGACCCGCATCAGCTTCATCGCCACGATGTTCAGCCCTTTGTCTTCCAGCCGCCCGATCACCCGCCCCATCAGCCGCCGTTGGACGCAATCCGGTTTTAGCAGCACCAAGGTCCGCTCCATGAAATCCTCCTTAATACATGTCCGTTTCAATACCTTTTCCAAGCCGGATTGTAAAAACTGGCAATGGGGAAGAAAAGGGGAGCGGGAGAATTTTTGCGGCAATTCTTCCACAACGCGTCTCAAAAAGCGTCTTTTTTGCGAAGCGTCAGCCGGCAAGTCTCGCCGTGGGCGCAGGGAATTTGGATTACGGTGCGCTGCGGTTTAACGGTAACTTCGCAACCTTCCGGCTTTTCCAGCACCTCGACGGGATGATGGACTACCAGGCGGACGACCGGATGTTGCCACGACGGTTCGGCCAGTGCAACCGTCATCCGATCGCCGTCGCCGCGGTAGAGGACCACGCACGGCCGATCGATTTCCACCGGACCGAGCCGGCCCGGCTGCCAAAAGACCACGCCGACCGCCTTGCTACTGAGGTCTTCGACGGCGTGGATGCGGTCGTCTTGTTGGAGGATTTTTATAGGCGGTTTGGCCGCATAGACCTTCATCGATTGGGCATCTTGATTCGGCAGGACGGCGTAGCAATATTCGCCCTTTTTCGGCCCGGAGCCGTGTTCGATCCATAGGGCCAGGATTTCATTGGCGAATTCTTCCTTGGGAACGTCGCGTTTGGTCAGGTCGGTCCAGCGACCCGTTTGGAACCGGCGCGCGAGCTTCACCTTGCATGGCCGGGGAAAATAGTAGCCCACGTGGTTGGCCTCGATCCAGGCGGGGCCGTCGAGCGTGGTCTCGATGCCGGAGGCCGACCGGGGCAGCAGCTTTCCATCGACGAGAACGTCCGACGATTCGTCTTCCATCGGCCGCTGATCGATCGTGGTTTCCACCGGGTTCTTCGAAGGGCAGGCGACGTCGCTGCCGAGGCAGACGATCTCCTGGTCGAAGAAGAAGTAGCTCTTTTTCGCGGTCAATTCTGATTCATTCCCTTGAAAATCCATCGCCGCGACGCCGCACAACCCGTCGCCGACTCCGCCGACGAAGTCCTTGACGCCTTTGCCCAGTCCCTGGCCCGGCTTGCGCGGCTTCCGCTCGACGGTCGTGCCGGGCAGTCGCTGCCAATCCAGCGTGGGCATCACGTTGTGCGTGACGTACTCATCGCCGGTCAGAAACACCCACAGCACGCCGTCGGAGAGGTGCCAGCCCTTGAAGTTTTCCCCATTCACGTTTTCCGACGCCTTCAGCCGGCTAGAGAGCATGCGGACCGAGGCGTACCAATCCCTTTCCCGGCGGACGCTGTGCTCGGAATACGGGAAGTGACGAAATCCCTTCGGCGCGCCGGCGGGCACCGGCGAATGCATGACCGCGGCGATCCTGGAGGCCACGACGTGGTAAGGGAACATTTTATTTCCGCCCCAAAATTGATTATCGGGTCGCTGGTTTCGCATCTCCTTCGAGACGGCGATCGCCGCCTTGCGCCACCAGCCGTCCCGCTCGGCCAAGGCCAAGAAACCCAGAAACGGCCCCTTCTGCAGCATGTTCCGATGCTCGTCGCCCCGCGTAATCTCCCGGCCGCGGACCGAAAGGTCGTAGCGATTCTTGAACACCACCCAGTTCGTCCCTTCCATAATGTAATGGGCAAAAGCATCCAAGGCCGCGGGTGACGGGGAAAACGCCGTACTCCGCGTAAAGATCAGATACTCGCCAATGTCGGTCGCAAAAGCCCGGCCGTAGCCGCCCGTGTAAAGTTGGGAGCCGTGTTGATGGAACGAATAGTCGGGCATGATCCCTTCGCCCTGGGTCTCCACGACGCATTGCCGATCAAAATCTTTTTTGACTATTTCCATCCGCGCAGCGTCCCGATCGAGCAAGGCGCGGTAGAAATGGTTCATCGCGCTCCAGATGCGATTCTGCCCGTCGTGCTTTGGAGTCGCGTAGATTTTCGAGTAGAACGTCCGCTTCTGGGCGTTAAGCACCTTCGGATTGATGTGCCCCTCGACCAGGACCAGCGTCGGTCCCAATGACAGGTTGATCCCGATCTCGTTCCACCACCAGTTGGGCGAAATGTTTTTCTTTTTACTGAACAAGTTCCGATGGGCGAAAACCAGTCCCCGTTCCACGGCGGCCATCAAAGCGTCGTTGTGGTGCGACGCTTGACCGGGCGTGTGCCAGGCCAAGGCCATCTTGTAGAGATTTCGGTAATGCTGTGCAGGCTCGCAATTGGTGGGATTCCTGGAATGAGCATAATCAATATCCGGCCACTTCCCCTCGGGCGTCATGGTCCGCAGGAGTTTCGCCGCCGTCCGATGCAGCTCCGAAAGCGACGCCTGGACCTGGGGATCCTTCCGATCGGCGTCCGCTCCCGTCTGAAAGGCGAACCATTGACTCCGCACCTTTTCCAGATCGCCCTCGGTTGCGGCCAGAGGAACGGTGATCGCAATAAAAGCACTGCACAGCGAGATTCTGAAGGTGGAACACATTTTGATATTCTCAGGTGGTGAAATAAAATCCGTCATTCCCAATCCTTGAATTTAACACAGGAGAGAACAAAAGAGAACACGACATACCATATAATATCGTCTAAAATGATAATACACATCCCGCTCTTTTGGGTAGGGCGTTGTACGGCAAATTTCGATTTATCCAGGTTTTTTATTCCCTAAACGTTCTCTTATGCTAAACATTTTTCATGGGGCGGTCGGCTTGGTTATCAAAGAGCACACATATACAAGTATACAGTATACCAGGACATCCCTGGTTTGCAAGACCGGTTTTGGGCCGCCCCTTGATTTTCGAACGGGGATTGGTAAAAAAGTTGAGAATATTCGAGCGGATTTTTCTCCCCCGTTCTCCTATGGCAGACCACGAATCCCCGAGTCCGGACGAGCAGGCGGCACCGGGATTGTTTTCCATCCCGCCAGAGTATGTCTTGGAGCCGGAACTTCAGGGGCCTCCGCCACGACCAATTCCCGAGTCGCTTCGCGCAAGTTACGCGGATCGTACCCGTCGAAAGTTTGCTCGCCGGTGTTTCATCTTGGGAGTGTTGATTTTGGGGATTGCGTGTCTTTCGGCCTGGTTGCAATGGCAGAAGCATTTTCCGACGAGATTTACGACTTTCATACCGTGACCGAGGATCTTGGAGAAGTACGTCTCGGTCCCGCTGATTCGGAAGTATGCGATGGGAAGCTCGGTTGGCCCTGGGTGAAGGCCATCCGTGCTCCCAAGTAAGACAGACCGATCGATGTCCTCTTTCATCTTTCCCTTTGTGTGAGTGGCAGTATTCCCAGGAATCCGTCAATCCTGGGCTAAGGCACCGAGGACAGCCGATGCAGCGGTCTTTGCCGGATGCGTACTCTTGTGTCGTGCATTGCCGGCAACTATACTACGGATGTTCCTCTCCTGCGTCCAACGAAACACGGGGGCGGCAGATATGAATTTTCGCTGAAGTTTCATTTCACATCGAACCGACCTGGAGTCCTTATGTCCCGAGCCCTTCGCATCGTGTTGCCCGCGATCCTGCTGCTGGTGTTCTGCCGGTATACTCTCGCCGATTCCCCGGAGGCCGTGAAGCCGAAGAGCGGGAAGCAGTATTTCGCTCATCAAGCCGTCGAAGACCGATACGGCGTGATCGCTCCGTGGTACGGGGGACTCAACGGGCAGTGCGATTTCCGCGTGCGCGTGGCGGCCGAGACGCTCAAACGATATCCCTGGATCGACCGTCCCGCGGCCATCACGCCCGGCCCCTGCTACGTGTTCGACGGACACTGGCAGATCTCGCCCGAGGGCGGAATCACGACGAACACCGGGCTCAACGACTGGGACAACGGCGACCTGGGCCAGCGATCCGCCTACGTCCTGACCAGTTTGGCGAACTACTATCGCTACGCGGGCGATCCGGCCGCCCTTGGTCCGATGACGATCAACGCCGACTATCTGCTCGACTACTGCCAGACGCCGGCAACGCACGACTGGCCGGGATTCCTGATTAGCTGTCCGACGCGCGGCAAGGCCTACGGGCGCGCCGATCCGAAGGGATTCATTCAGCTCGACTACGCTTGCCAGGTGGGCCTGGCGCTGGCGGATGTTTACCGGCTGACGGGCGAGAAGCGGTATCTCGACGCGGTCAACCGCTGGGCCGACCTGCTGGCGCGGCATTGCGATCACGCGCCCGGCGCGGCGCCGTGGGGGCGCTACGCCAATCCCGAAGACGCGCGCCGTCTCTGCCCCGATTGGAAAGACCAGCGAATGACCGGCGGGGTCGTGCTGGTGCTGCTTTTCCTGGACGAGGTGATCCGGTTGGGCCACCGAGGCGCCGATGACGCCGTGGTGAAGGCCCGCGATGCCGGCGAGCGCTACCTGCGCGACGCGCTCCTTCCGCGCTGGATGGACGATTCGACGTGGGGACGCCATTTCTGGGACTGGGAGAATCCCGTGTGTACGGTGATCCTGCCCTGTTTCGCGGCGCAGTATTTCATGGACCGCCCGGACCGGTTTCCCAACTGGCGGCGCGACTGCCGGAACATCATTTCGTTGTTCATCGCGCGCGCGACGGTCGATGCCAATTCGAGCGGTGGTCCGTACAGCGGCGCGTGGGCCTTGCCCGAGTCGAGCGCCTGCTGCGGCCTCTCGCTCCAGTATCCAACCCAGGCCCTGGCCGCGTTCTTGTTGCGCTACGGCCAGAAGGCCGACAGCCCCTGGGCCGACGAGTTGGGGCGGCGAATGATTCTGCTGAGCACGTATGACGTTCACGAAAACGGCGTCGTCGAGGATTTGATCCACGGCGGGGCCTTTGTCAGCAAAAGCTGGTTCAACCTTGCCCATCCGTGGCCGTTGAAATACACGCTCGACTGCATGGCGTGGCGGCCGGACCTTTTCGGCGCCGGGCGCGAGAACCACGTCATGCGGAGCAGTTCGGTCGTTACGTCGGTCGTCTACGGCAAAGGGCGAATCGAGTACGAGACCTTCGCCGACCCCGGCCCAAGCGTCGACGTCCTCCGGCTGGCCTTCGTTCCCCGCTCGGTGACGGCCGACGGCGCGGCGCTGAGCGCCGGCGCGGCCCCCGACCGCAACGGCTATACGATCCGCCCGCTTGAAAATGGGGACAGCATCGTCACGATTCGCCACGACGGACGGACGCGCATCGTTGTCGAGGGGGACGATCCCCAGCAAATGGCCGGCGACGACGATCTCCACTACACGGGCGGCTGGGACGTTGTCGAGGACGCCGCCGCCTACGATGGCAAGCTGCACGCCGCGGCCGCCCCGCACAGCGAGGCGACGTTCGCCTTTGAAGGCAACCAGGTTCGGCTCATCGGTCGGGCCGACCCCAACGGCGGGAAGGCGGACGTTTATCTCGACGGAATCAAACAGCCGGCCGGCCTGGACTGCTGGTGCCCGATGACTCGCGACCGGCAGGTGCTTTATTACAAGAACGGCCTGCCCCAAGGGAAACACACGCTGAAGGTCGTGGTTCTCGGCCGGCGAAATCCGGTCGCCAAGGGGGACTCCGTCTATCTTGACGGCCTGCAATGGTCGGCGGCCACGGGAGCCGCCGGCTTCGGCTCGGGCGGCGGCCCGGCCGGACCGCAAAGGATTATCTTTGGGTACATGAAACGTTCGGACTATGTCGACTCGCAAAAGCACATTTGGCGCCCGGCCACGGAAGTGGTGATGCGGCTTGCCTGGCAAGCCGATCTGGTGCCGATTGCCTTGTGGACCGAGCCGCGCGCCGGGGAGATCGCCGGTACGGAGGATCCGGAACTTTACCGTTACGGAATCCACGGCAACGACTTCGTCGTCCATTTCACGGTCTCGCCCAGCGCGACCTACCACGTGCGGATCAAATTCGCCGAAGCCCGGACGGACGATCGACCCGGCCAATTCGCCACGAGCATCGCCATCCAGGGCGAGGACGTGGTCAAGGACATGGACGTTGCGGCCACGGCGGGCGGCTACGACCGGGCGGTCGATCTCGTCTTCAACGACGTTCAACCCCGCAACGGCCTGATTACGATCCGATTCTACAATCCACACGGCCAATCGGCCATCGCCCAGGCCGTCGAGATCGGTCCCGGCCGGGCGACCGGCGGAGCCAAGCCGGTCGTGTTCCAACGACCGTTGAAAGAGCCTGCCGAAAAAAAATAGAACGCCTCTCTCATCATTTATTCCTCATCCTTCCCTTCCGTCTCCACCTCCTCCAGCGCTTTGTCGGTGCTCAGGGGATCGACGTTGCGGCAGCAGTCGGCCAAGCGGGTGGAGATGTCGGACAGCTCCTCGCGCCACTGTGGCTCGGTCAAGTCGGGCGGGGTGAGTTGGGCGAATTCCTTCAGCAGCAGGATCAGCCGCAGCAAGTGGCGGAAGATCATGCCCTCCTGTTTTTGCAGGCCCTTGCCGCCGATGTATTTATGGAAATTCGCATTGTATTGGAACAACTCGCCTGCAACCCAGACGGGCGAGGTCCACAAGTCGTGAACGTAGGAGAACTCGTGGTCGAACAGCCGGCGGAGCTTTTCGGCCAGCGTGAGGATCGGTTTGGGACGTTCCTCGTAACTCCGCAGCGGCCGGTCTACGGGCTCCTCCGGCGGCCGAAGCTCGTCGGCCGTGGCCAATCCGAGTTGCAGCAGCAGGGGATCGAGCCGCTCGACGGCCAGCGGCCCGGGCGGCAACTCTTCGAAGGGCGGCACGCGGACCGCCGGACCCAGCGAGCGCGGCAGATCCAGCACGCTCTCCATCGCTTGCAGGCGTTCCGCCCGGTCGGCAATGCCCAGGTGGTTCAGCAGGAACACGGCGTACAGCGGATTGATGCCGCGGAAGAGGTGCAGTTTTTGCATCTCCGCCGTCGGCCGGGCGTATTGAGGATGGTACTCGGGTGCGGCGTCCGACTGTTTAGCGGCCGACGGCACGTCGGCCTTCGTGGCGTCGGCAGCCGAGGCCGCCGTACCGGCGGCCGCTAAACGGAAGAGGTCGTTGTTTTTTGGGACTTCCGCCGTTTGAGAATCTTCCTCCGTCGTCTTCGGCGGCTCGGGTTCCAGGGTTACGTAGCCGGCCCGCCAGAGGGTCAGCAGCATTCCGTTAAGCGCCCGCAATCCGCCGACGATCCGCTTCGAGTCCATCAGCCGCTTCGAGACCACTTGGCGGATCGGCTCGACTTCCGGCGAGGCCTCGAGCATGTAGGCCAGCAGCCGCCAGGGGATCGGCCCCCGGCTGTAGAGCTTGCCCGGCGGCGCCTGGCGGAGCTTCTCGAACTGCTCCTTGTTCCAATACGTCTCGTTCGACCGCCGGGTGGGCATTTTCCGCTTCAAGTCCTTTTTGATCTTCAGCAGCCCGGGATCCTTGGTATTGTCGGGAATCTGGTCGAACCGCTCGCGCCAGCGGTTGATCTTCACGTCGTCCTCATGGGCCAGGACGAAGACGTAGCCCTTTTTGTCGAACTGGGGCCGGCCCGCCCGGCCGAACATCTGGTGGGCGGAACTGGCGTCCAGCACGAACCGCTTCTCCTTCGGTCCCTTGACGATGCTCGGCAGCACCACCGACCGGGCCGGCAGGTTGATGCCCGCCGAAAGGGTCTCGGTGCAGACGCAGAACGAGAGGAGCTTCCGCTGGAACAATTCCTCGACGACGCGGCGGTACTTGGGCAGCACGCCCGCGTGGTGGACGCCCACGCCGCGCAACAGGAGCTGCCGCAGCTTCGGCCCGGCGCCTTCGTCCAGGTCGAATTCCTTTAACGCCTCGGCCAAGAGAGCTTTTTGTCCGTCGGCCAGGATCGGCTTGCCGCGGATCTGGTCGGCCACGTTCCAGCACTCCTCGCGGTTGAAGCAGAAGATCAGGGCCGGCGTTTTGCGCGACTCCTCGTCCCCGATGGCCATTTCCTCGACCTGCTCGGTCAGCAGCCGGTCGGGCACCCAGTGGTACGACAGCGGCACCTTCCGCTCGGTGCTCGTGACCTGCTCCAGCGTGCGACGGTGGCTCTGTTTCAGCCAATTCAGGAACTCGATCGTGTTGCCCACCGTGGCGGAAAGCAGCAGCAGCCGGACCTGCGGCGGCAGCAGCGCAAGGGTCAGTTCCCAGACGATTCCCCGCTCGGGATCGGCGAAGCTGTGGAACTCGTCCATCACCACGGCCCCGACCTCCCGGAAATCGAACGCCTCGGGATGCATCAGCCGGTTGGCCAGGATCTCGGCCACGACGACGAGCACTCGGGCGTCGGGATTCTCGCGGCGGTTGCCGGTGACCAAGCCCACGTCGGATGCCGAAAAGCCCCAGCGGACGGCCGACTCGCGCATCTCCTGGTATTTCTGCTCCGTCAGCGCGATCAGCGGCGTGGTGTAATACGCGACCCGGCCGGTGTGCAGGGCCTCGAACAGCGCAGCCTCGGCGATTAGCGTCTTGCCCATCCCCGTCGGCGCACAGACCAACACCCCTTGCTCGGCCGTGAAGTACGCCAGCAGCGCCTCTTCCTGAAACGGATATGGCGCATAAGGCAACTGGGCGAGATACCGCTCGGCGATTTCGGTGCGATTCAGAGGAGTTTCCGACATGCCGGATCTATTTATTTCAAATTGCAAATTGCAAATATCAAATTGCAAATTGAACGAAGAGGATTTCGTTTTTCCGCATTCCGCATTCCGCATTCCGCACTACCCCCCTCCCCCCTCATCCTTTTGAAAATACTCTCTGGCGTAGAAGATTCCCAGATGCACCTTGGGATCGACCGGTTTGCCCTCGCGGCGTCGGGCGTTGAGCCAGGTCTCGATTCCCTCCAGCGGCCGGCTGTGGACGAGGATGTCTTCGAACTCGTCCCCGCCCCCTTCGCCCGACTGCCGGGCCTCCGCGGCGAGGAACATCGTGTAGTGCTCGGAGGCCAACCCAGGAGTGCTGGGGCCTTCGACCAGGTATTGCCAGCGGTCCGAGTCGTAACCCGTCTCTTCAAGCAGTTCTCGCCGTGCAGCATCGATCAATCGCTCCCCGACAAAGTCGGGACCGTCGCCGACCAGGCCCGCCGGCAACTCGATGACCGGCGCGCCCAGCGGCACGCGGTACTGCTCGATCAGCACCAGCCGCCGGTCGGCGGTCACCGGCACAATGACCACCGCGCCCGAGGTGTTTACCCGCTCGGCCCATTCCCAGCGCCCGGCCGCCACCAGCCGCACGTACTTTCCCTCCGCCAAGACGCGGCGCGGTTCATTTCTATTCATAGTATCCACCTTTTCGTCGGCCGCCGGCCGCTTACGGAGACGTCTGAGAATTCGCCTTCACGTACTCAACGTGGCAAGAAAATGGCCAAGAATAGTGGGCGCACGAAGATTCGAACTTCGGACCTCGTCCTTATCAGGGACGCGCTCTAACCAACTGAGCTATGCGCCCGGCGGCAATTGAACCTCGGAAGGTGAACGCCCAATAGCCGGCGGCTAACAGCCGCCGAGAAAGATTGGAATTTCCCGCGGCGGCTGTTAGCCGCCGGCTATTGGGTACAACTATTATCACCCGAGACTCAATCAACGACAGTTTCAGTACAGTGCTTCTTTGGAAAGCCGAAAACCCGATTTTAACTCCCCCCGGGCGGATGTCAAATGGCCCGGCGATCTGGAAACAATAGGGCCGAAGCTAACCGCTATTTAGAAATACATTGGTGGTAATATCCCCCTCGATATGACCCCGTCGAAATCGTTTTAATCGAAAAATTTCCCGCAATCCAATTATGTTGCCATCGTCAGGAGGCCGAAGTATTAGGGGAATTCCGCTCGGGATTTCTCGATGGTTGTTTTTTTGCGAACTTAATTGAGGTAAAGTACTATGGGAAAAGCACTTAATTTCATTCGGTGGAGTTTGGCTGCGTTATTGATCCTGGGCTGGGGGCAAATCGTCCTTGCCGGGACGACCCCTTCAGTGGAGTTGGCCCTCCAATATTCACCCATCCAAAAGGGGGTTGATTATGCACAACCCTCCGACAAGGAGATCGCCAACTGCAAGATCGACGCCAAAAAAATCAACGGGCAGCTCGGTTGGATCGTGGAAGACGGCAACGGCAACGTCTTGCGGCGGTTTGTCGATACCAACGGCGACAACGTCGTCGATCTGTGGTGTTATTACCAGGGCGGCGAGGAGGTCTACCGGGACATCGACGCGGATTACAATGGCAAGGCCGATCAGTATCGCTGGCTGAACTCAGCGGGAACCCGTTGGGGTCTGGACCGCGACGAGGACGGCGCAATCGACTCGTGGAAGATCATCTCTGCCGAGGAGGTCAGCGCCGAGATCGTCGCCGCGTTGGCCGAGGGCGACTTTCAACGGTTCGCCCGGGTCGCACTGACGGAAGACGATCTCGAGAACCTGGGATTGGGAAAGATCCGGCAGGAGGCCCTACGGAAGAAATTGACGTCCTACCGGGACGAATTCGCCCGGGCGGCGGAGCGGCAAAAATCGGCGCTTTCCGATTCGCGGTGGGTGCAGTTCAGCGGCGGCCGACCCGGGACGATCCCCGCCGGCGCCGACGAGGCGACCAAGGATCTGAATGCCTATGAAAACGTCGTGGCGATCGTGGAAACCGGCGGCAAACACGCGCAGGTCTTCCTCGGGACGCTCGTTCAGGTGGGCGACGTCTGGAAGGCGGTCGATCTGCCCGCCGGACCGGCCGAGAACAAGTCCGCTGCGACGGCCGGCACTTTTTTCCAACCTCCCATGATCGACCGTCCCGAGATGCCGCATCCCGGCGGGGGCGAAACGCTGCAAAAGCTCCTGGACGAACTGTCCCGGCTGGATGAGCAGATGGCCGGCGGCGTCTCAGCGGAGCAGATCGCAAACCGGGCCGAACTGCTGGAAAAGATCTCCGCCCAGGCCGGCGCCCCTGAGGAACGGGGACAATGGCTGCGGCAACTGGCCGACATGCTCGGGGCGGCCGTGCAGATGAAACAATGCCCCGACGGCCTGGACCGACTCAAAAAGCTCTCCGAAAGAATCCAAAAAGACGAGGCCGATCAGAATCTGGCCGCCTACGTCTGCTTTACGCAGTTGACGGCGGAACATACGCTTGCCCTGCAGGCCCCCAAGACCGATTTCGCCAAAGTCCAGACGGAGTGGCAGGCCGCGCTGAAGCAGTTCTTAGACGACTATCCCAAGGCCCCGGTCTCCGCCGAGGCGATGCTGCAACTAGCCATCGGCGAGGAATTCGCCGGCCAGGACGACGCGGCAGTGAAATGGTACGACCGCGTGGCGAAGGAGTTTCCCGACACGTCCGCCGGAAAAAAAGCCCTCGGCGCCCGGAACCGCCTGGCCTCGGAAGGGAAAGCCATTACGCTCGGCGGCCGCAGCGTCTCGGGAACGCCCCTCGATCTGAACCAGTTCCGCGGCAAGACCGTGCTCATCCAATACTGGGCCACCTGGAGCGATCCGTCCAAAAACGACATGCCGGTCCTCAAGGACCTGTTGACCAAGTACGGCCGGGACTTCACCGTCCTGGGGATCAACGTGGATCCCAACCGCCAGGACCTGGAGGAGTACCTCAAGGAAAACAAGCTGCCCTGGCCGCAAATCTTCGAAGAAGGCGGGCTGGACAGCCCGCCCGCCAATCAACTGGGCATCCTCACCGTGCCCACGATGATCCTGGTCGATCCCCAGGGCCGGGTGGTCAACCGAAATATCCAGGCCTCCGAGATCGAGAAGGAACTGAAAAAGCTGATCAAGGTCGGGAAAACTCGCCGCGAGACCCGCCGGTAATATCCCCCTCTAATAGTCTATATGAATAGGATCTCAAGAACATTATTAAATTGATAATGTATATGGCATCCAAACCTTCAAGTTGACAACTCTTTGTTGGATAGTGAGTTACATCATCGGATCATTTGGTAGTAATTCCGGCACGATTGCGAAGATCGGCATAATCGAAAAAAAACTTCCTTTCGGTATATCCTCCAACCGAAAATCATAATCAGGTAGCAAGGGGCTGAAATAAGTTATCAACAACCACATCCCCAAAAGGTCTGAATATCCAGAGCATAAGACGTGTTGCGGTCCGAGGCGTTCGACCCGACGTCTCAGGCCGTTTCAAGTCGGTCTCGGATGAGAGGGCTGCTGGGGAGGGACTGAAGAGGAGGGAAAACATGCGACGTTTCTTTACGATGATGGCGGCGGGCACCTTCGCAATGCTGCCTTTGATGGTTTTGGCGGGGAATCAGGAAGTGGCGGAAAAGATCGCCAAGAATCTCCGCAAGAGCGGCCAGATGAGCGATTATCAGGTCTCCGTCAAATTCCAGGATGGAACGGCATGGCTCCGCGGCCACGTGTCCAATCCGGAACAGCTCAGCACCGCGATGAAAATCGCCTTCCGGACCCGGGGCGTCAGCCGCGTGGTCAATGAACTCTCGGTCGGCCCTCAGGAAACCGACCAAGCCGTGATGACGACTCAGTTCATTCCCCGGGCCGTGTATCGGCCGTCAGGGATTCAGACCGTAGCGGCCCAACAAGCGCTGCCGAACCGGCTGCCCGTGGCCAACGTCCCGCGCCAGATGGTCCAAGCCACCTCGATGAATCAGTCGATGCCGGTCGTCGGCGCGCCGCGCCCGATGTACACGGCGGCGGCCCAAGGAGGCGTGGCGCCGGTCCGCTACGATCAACCCTGCATGCCCAATTACGCCTGGCCCAGCTACGCGGCCTATCCCAACTATGCCGCTTTAACCTATCCCAAACAGTATTCTCCTTCGGCTTGGCCGTATATCGGACCTTTTTACCCCTATCCGCAAGTCCCCTTGGAATGGCGGAAAGTGACTCTTGAATGGGACGACGGCTGGTGGTTCCTGGACTTCAAAGATGAGCCAAGCTGCGGCTGGCATCACTAATTCGGCAACAACTCGAACGTTTGCCATAAAGCCCCCGACCGGTACCTCCGGTGCGGGGGTTTTTTTATAAGCAATAAGCGATGAGTAACAGGCAATCGGCGATCAGCGGGACTATTGCCTGCTACCTGACGATTTTTCCGCTACAACCCGAAAAATCCGCAAGTTCGATACAGATTCACACGATAACTAGTAGTAACCACGGCGTGGGTCGATTGCCGGTCCTCGTTTTGTGGGGGGAAAGGGACGTTTTCCGAAGGCGGCGGGATGCCGCTGTGATGGAAAGCAAACGGCCGATTCGCCAGTCCATACGTTGAGGGTTCAAGAATGTCGATTAAAACCACTACCGCCGTTGTCAGCACGCTGGGATGCCTGCTGTTGCTCTCCTGTTCGGGGTGCATGCTGCCGAATAACGGGATCGGGCCGAGCATCGGCTTCATGGCGTATCCGATCCCGGTTTCGCCCTATTTCCAGAAACAATTCGAGGATGAGTATCACAATCAGGAGCGTTATGCCCGGATGCCGGTGCTCGGTCCGATCGCCCCGGGCGTGCCCTGCACGGCGATGGATCCGCCCTCGGATGACGAGGTGATGCGGGCGTTGGAAGACGCCCGGCGGGTGCAGGGTGGTTATCCGCTGCTGCACGAAGTGCAACGGAACAACGTGCGGATCGTCGTCGAGCCGATCTCCGATTACGTCGATCCGCCGCGGGTCTATCCGTTGATCGGTCCGGCCCAGTTGCATCACGCCCACTACAAGTGCAACGTGTACTATACCGAAACGACCCGCGTCGGCTGGCCCATCCCGTACACGGTGACCGACGAGGAAACCATGGAGACGGTGTACATCGACCACGACCACCTGCACATGGTGGGCAATCTCGATCCGGGGCCGGGGACGGGGTATCCGGAGAACGTCGTCACTCCGCCGCAATAGATGTAGAAGCGGCGTCCCGCCGCTTCGCCGGTTCCCCGACAGATCGGGGACCAGGGACAGCATCCGATACCTACGTTAGAAGCGGCAAGATGCCGCTTCTACTTTTATTTTATGATGCTTACAGCGTGTTGGATTTTCGCGGGAGTGTTGGGGCTGCTGGCCGCGTCCTCCCTGCCGGCCGGGCAGCCGGAGGATCAGTTTGCCGTGGCGGCGGGGCATTACGAGGCGCAGCGCTGGGACCTGGCGGCCGAGGAGTTCCAGACGTTTCTGCAACAATTCCCGGAGCATCCGCAGGCCGCGGCGGCGGTCTTCTTCCGCGGCGAGGCCCTGATGCAGAAGGGCGACAACGAGGCCGCCGGCGCGCTCTTCGCCGAGTATCTCCGTCGGGAACCGGAAGGCCGATTTGCCCGGTCGGCGCTCTTCCGCCGCGGCGAGGCGGCCTATCTGGCCGGCCGGCCCGAAGACGCCCGGCCGTTCCTGCGGCAATTCCTGGAAAAATATCCGCAGGATCGGCTGACGGCCTACGTGCTGCCTTACCTCGGCGAGATCGCGCTGAAGAAAGACGAATTAGCCGCCGCCGAAGCGTTTTTCCGCCAGTCCCTGGACCGGTTTCCCGACGGCCGGTTGCAGGACGACAGCCGCTTGGGATTGGCCAGGTCGCTGGAAAAACAGCAAAAGTTCGACCAGGCCGGGCAGGATTACGCGGCCCTGGCCGGCAAGACGGCTTCCGCACTGGCCGACGACGCCCAATTCCACCTCGGAACCCTGCACTACACCCGCGGCAATTATGCCCAGGCCGTCGAGACTTTTCAGCAATTGGAAACGAAATGGCCCGCCAGCCCCTGGATTCCCAACGCCCGGCTCGGCCGGGGCTGGTCGCTGATCAAGCTGAACCGGCTGGACGAGGCCGCCTCGTTGTTTACGGAACTGGCCGGCGACAAGAAAACCGGGGCTGAAGCCCGACGCTGGCTGGACCAGGTGCAGCGGATGCGCGCCCGGGCGTATCTCGCCCAAAAAGATTACGATCGCGCCGCCGCACTCCTGGAATCCATCACATTAGCCCCCGGCGAGTCGCCGGGGGCTAAAGACTCGGGTGCCACGACCACGCGAGGCGTGGTGCCCGGCTTGTCCAGCAGTGAAGGAGGCACGGTTGGACAAGCCAACCGTGGCACCCTTGGGGAAGCGGAGGCCGAACGTCATTATTTATTGGCCGTGGCCTACGAGAGGCAAAAAAAATACGAGCCGGCGCTGGCGCAGGCCGCCGCGGCGGCGGAGTCCGCCTCGGGAGCTTTGAAGGCCGACGCCCAACTGTTGCAAGGCTCGTTGCTCGTGGCGTTGAAAAAGTACGCCGCGGCCGTTCCACCCCTGGAGGCGTATCTCTCCCGCCAGCCGACCGGGGACCCGGCCGTGCAGGCCCTCGGCGAGTTGGCGATTTGCTGCGCCCGCACCGGGCGGCTTGATCGGGCGAAAAAACTCTACGCGGAGCTTCGGGAAAAATATCCGCAGCATCGGCTGCTCCCGCCCGCCGTCGAACAACTGGCCGAGGCGGCCTACGACGCCCGGGACACGGCCTGGTCGGCGGAACTGTCCGCCTGGCTGGCCGATTGGGCCAAGAATCATCCCGAGCAGGCGGCGGCGCCCGGCGGTCCGCCGGCGGATTACGAAATCCGGGGCCTGACCGGCCTGGGCTGGAGCCAATTCAAAAGCGGCCGTCTCGCCGAGGCGGAAGGGACCTTCGCCCGGGTGCTCGAGAAAAATCCCCCCGAGCCGCTGGCCGCCGAAGCGGCCTTCGTCCGCGGCCAAATCCTGGAGAAGCTCGGCCGGGCGGATCCCGCCCTGGCGATGTACGACCAGGTGATCTCTCGGCACCCAAAGAGCCCGCAGCACGCCGAGGCCCTGCTGGCGGCCGCCCGGCTGCGGGTCAAACTCCAGCAGTTCGCCCCCGCCGTCGTGCTGTACCAACGGTTTATCGAAGAGCATCCGCGCGACGCCCGGCGGGACGCCGCCCTCTACGAACGGGCCTGGGCGCTAATGGATCAGAAACAGCCGGCCGAGGCCCGAAAGGCCTTCGAACAACTGAAAACCGAATTTCCAAAAACCCGCTTTGGACACGATGCCGCGTATCGTTTGGCGCAAATGGACTACGAAGCCGGGAACTACGCCCAAGCCGAGCGCCTGCTCGGCGAATTGCTCTCAGCCGGTCCCGAGCCGCAGCTCCGCCAGTACGCCTTGTACCTGCAGGGGCAGATTGCGGCGGCCGGCAAGGATTGGGATCAAATCCGCCGGACCTTTACCGCCTTTGCCAACGAGTATCCGCAGTCTTCGCTCCGCGGGCTGGCCGACTTCTGGATCGCGGAGGCCGACTACCGGCAGAAGAACTACGAGGCGGCGGAACGGCGGCTTGCGGACCTCGATCGGCGGTTGGGCGACCGGCGCGAGCCGTGGACGGCCGTCGTCGCCCTGCGCCGCGCCCAGGTCCTCGCCCAACGCGGCGCTTGGGACGAGGCGCTGCTGATCGTCTTGCAAATCGAACCGCAGTTTCCCGACTTTCCCCAGCAGTACGAAGCCGATTACCTGATCGGCCGCTGCCGGGCCGCCCGGGCGGAGTTCGACGAGGCCCGGCAGGCCTACCTCAAGGCGATCCGCTCGGCCCAGGGGGCCAAGACCGAGACCGCCGCCATGGCGCAGTGGATGATCGGCGAGAGTTATTTTCACCAGAAACACTACCAAACCGCGCTCCGGGAATATCTCCGCGTGGAGATCCTCTACGCCTATCCCACCTGGCAGGCGGCCGCCTTGCTGCAAGCCGGCAAGTGCCACGAATTGCTCGGGAACCGCCGCGAGGCTGAAAAGCTCTACGCCCGGATTCTCGAAAAGTACTCCAAAACCCCCTTCGCAGATCAGGCGCAGCAACGCTTGGGGACAGCCCATGCCCCGTCGGCGGGGAACAGCCGCTAAACGCCGATTTCCCGTTCCCTCACCCTCCGGGAGAGGGTTGGCGTGAGGGCGATTGTCGGAAAAGGGCTCGGTTTTTTTTCCGCGCCTTCTCTATACTCCAGATCCCCCCTCGATCTCCCAAAGGGAGAGGGCTGAAATCCGGGCAGGAAATTCGCGGGGAATCTTGAAGCGGTCGATGCTACTACAAAGAGGACAGGGAAGTCCCCGCTTTCTTCGCGTGAAGGTCCAGGGAAGGGACGTCCGGCGTAAAGGATCCCGTCTCCCGGGAGTTCGACGTTTCCCCTCGTCCTCTGATTGAGTCGATGTCATATCCCGTTTAGCGGCCGCCGGCACGGCGGCCCTGAATTGCGAGAAACTCCAAGACCGCCGTGCCGGCGGCCGCTAAACATCACGACTGACCTGATTCGCAATAGCCATTGGTTAATGATAAAGCGGAGCCTGAAATGACGTATAAAACAACAACCAACAACCGATATTTTTTCTCCTGCGGAGTGCTTGCCTTGCTGACGGTGACCTGCTGGATCGGCAAAGCGGCATCGGCGGCGGACGCCGTCCCGGCGCCGGCGGCCCCCAGCGTTGCCCCGGCCCCGGAAGGGGTGACCATTCCTACGAAGGATTTAATGAGCATCATCCGCGACGGCGGGCCGATGATGTATCCCATCGCGCTCAGCTCGATCATCATGGTGGCCTTCGTCCTGGAACGGGCGATCAGCCTCCGCCGCGGCCGCGTGATTCCCCGCCCCTTCGTCAAACGCTTCGTGCAGCAGCTCCGCGACGGCGAACTGGACCGCGACCAGGCCCTCGCCTTATGCGAAGAAAACGGCAGTCCCGTCGCCCGGGTCCTGGCCGGGGCGGTCCGCAAGTGGGGCCGGCCCAGCGTCGAGGTCGAGCAGGGCGTGATCGACAGCGGCGAGCGCGTGGCCGCCGGACTGCGGAAGTATCTCCGCGTGTTGGGCGCCGTGGCCGCCATCAGCCCGATGTTGGGACTGCTGGGTACGGTGACCGGCATGATCCGCGCGTTCAACGTCATCGCCGCCGCCGACGCCCTGGGGCGGCCGCAGTTGCTGGCCAGCGGGATCAGCGAGGCCCTCCTGACCACGGCCGCGGGCCTGTTCGTGGCCATCCCCGCCATGGCCTTCTCCATGATCTTCGTCAGCCGCGTCGATCGGTTGATCGTGGAGATCGACGCCCTCGGCCAGGAGGTCGTCAACACGATCTCCGCCGAAGAACTCCAGGAGCGTAAAACCCGCTCCCCCAAAACCCGCCGCGCCGCCGAAATGAAACCGGCCGCGTAAAGAATCCACGTTTCATTCCGCATTCCGCACTCCGCATTTATTTTTCTATGCCTTTAAAAACCCATTCCGACGAAACGCCGACGTTGAACATGACGCCGATGATCGACTGCGTCTTCCTGCTGTTGATTTTCTTCATGCTGGGGACGAAGTTCGCCGATCCGGAGCGGAACATCCAGCTTCGCGTGCCGGAAGTGGCCGACCGCGGGACGCTGACCTCCGCCCCGGAGCGGAGGGTAATCCAGGTCTTCCGCGACGGCTCGATCACCTTCGACCGCCAGCCGGTCAGCCTCGATGAGTTGAAGAGCCGGCTCGCGGCGGCCCGGAGTCAGTACAGCGACTTGGGCGTCCTGGTCCGGGGCGACGCCCGGGGCCAGTTCCAAAACGTCGCCGCCGTCCTGAACGCCTGCCGCCAGGTCGGCGTCAGAGACCTCGGAATAATGGTTAAACCGTTTAATCCGTAATGCCCACCTTCCACCTCCACCGCCTGCTGGAATTCTTTAGCGGCCTCAGCTTATTGATGAGCCTGCTGTGGCTGGGACTGGCGCTGTTGACCGTCGGCATGTTGATCCTGTTGCGCACCCGTTGGGGGCAATCCCGGCCGCTGCAAAAGTGCCTCGGACTGTCGCTGCTGGCCCATCTGCTGTTCGGCGTCTACGCGACCACGGTGCAAATCGTCGGCTCGCTGCCGCCGCTGAATGAATCGTACGTGGACGTGGCCTTCCTCGACGTGGGTGAGGGTAGCTTGACTTTGCCCGACCGGCCGGTGCCCGACGCCAAGGTCGAAAAACCCTGGGAGCAGTTCCCCGCCGACCGCGTCACCCAACCGGATCTCCAGCAGCCCAAGCCGGAGCCGGTGGAACCCTTACGGGAGCCGCAGCGCCGGGTCCGCACGCCGTCCGACAAGCTGTCGGGCGCTACCCCCTTGTCGCCGGCCGATCCTGCGAGGACCAAACTGCCGGAACCGAAGCTGGCGGAGATCCACCCGGCAATCGGCGCGCGGCAGCCGGAGGAGGAAGCGCAGCCGATCGAAGCTCCGATGGCCGAGCGCCGCGAGGCGCCCGATCCCCTGATGCCGACGGCCGCCGCCCCTAAGCCGCCGTCACTTCCGGATACGCCTCCCGTGATTTTAAAATCACCCCGCGACGGCGTCCCTTCCGCCCTTTTACAGCCGGTTGCCCCGCTGCAGCGGCTCGATGCCCCGGTCACTCCCGATCCCGCCGAGGCCCTGCCGGGCGAAACCGAGCCGAATTCCCGAAGGGTCCACGCCCACCCGGCCGAGACGTTGACTCCTCCCCACGAGTCCTCCGCCGGCCGGATTCTTGAAGGGGCCGCGGAACAGACCCGACGCGAAAATCTCCCCGACCACCCGGCGGGTTCCCCGGGACAGGCGCTGCAAAATGCATCGGCCGTTCCGCAGAACAATTCCATCGAGGCGGCGCCCTTGCCGGATGCCTACAAACTCCGCACGATACCCAATCGGTTCGGCATTGCCCGGCAGCACGGCGCCACAGCGGAGACGGAAAAGGCCGTCCAGGCGGCGCTGAAATGGCTGGCCGAGAATCAGGCCCCCGACGGCCGCTGGGACGCCGGCGATCACGAGGCGGGCGTCGAGCTGCAAGTCCTCGGCCGGGACCGCCAAAACGCCGGCAGCCAGGCCGATTCCGCCGTTACCGGGCTGGCCCTCTTGGCCTTCCTCGCCGCCGGAAACACCCACCAATCCGGCGACTACCAAGACCACGTCCGCCGCGGCCTGGAGTACCTCCTCTCCCTGCAAGCCGCCGACGGCAACCTCGGCGACAAGGCCACCATCTATGAAATGATGTACGCCCACGCCATGGCCGCCTGCGCCCTGAGCGAGGCCTACGGCATGACCAAGGATCCCCGGCTCCGGGAACCGGTCCTCCGGGCAGTCAACTACATCGTCAAAACCCAGGACCCGAAGGGCGGCGGATGGCGCTACCTGCCCAACATCCCCGGCGACACCAGTCAACTCGGCTGGGCGGTGATGACCCTAAAGAGCGCCGAATTGGCCGGCATCGTCATGCCGGAGGCCACCCGGCAGGGTATCATCCGCTTCCTGCAGAGCGTCTCGGCCGGCAAATCGGGCGGCTTGGCCTCCTATCGGCCCGGCGAACAGGTAAGCCGGGCAATGTCCGCCGAGGCGCTGGTCTGCTGGCAGTTTCTCGGCCTGCCCCGTCAGCATCCCGCCTGCAACGAGGCCGGCAACTACCTGCTCGGCCAACTGCCCGGCCAGGACGTCAAACCCAACGACTACTACTGGTACTACGCCACGCTGGGAATGTTCCAACTCCAGGGCGAATATTGGCAACGCTGGAACCAGTCGATGCGCGAAGTGATCGTCGACCGCCAGGTCCAAGCCGGCCCTCAGACCGGCTCTTGGAACACCGACACCCTCTGGGGCGGTTACGGCGGCCGCGTCTACACCACCGCCATCGCCACGCTGACGCTCGAAGTCTACTACCGCTACCTCCCCCTCTACGCCGAAACCGCCGTCACCGACCGCCAGTTGCGCTAAACTTCCCTCTCCCTCCGGGAGAGGGCCAGGGTGAGGGCGAATCGCTGAAGGGTATATCTCTCATAACAACGATGTGGTGCTGACGAAATGGGCTGAAATTTGGATGCCACACTTCCGTCGCCCTCTGCCAACGGGCCTACTCTTGATTCCTGGCTTTTTCGATTTCCTGGCAGATTTTCACCCAAGCTTCATTGCGTTTAGCTTTATTCATTGCTGCCAGTGGCTTTATCGGATCAATGACAGCCTGGTCGGCTTTAAGTGGTGTCTTCTCGAATGCACAGGCTACAACCGGAATCCAGATTATACGCACTCGGCCGCACTCCGCTTCTTTGAGGATCGGGGTCAACTCATGCGCTTGAATGAAATCGGATGCCAGAAAGTCTGGTGTGACGAGTAGAACGGCAACGCTTGTCCGCGCGAGCGCAGCCTGAATCTCCGAAAACCATTTGGAACCAATTGTGATTTTCTGATCGGACCAAGCCGTTATCGATCCATCACGGAGAAACGGCTTGAGATGAGTTTGCAGATCTTCGAACCATCGCTTGTCTTTATGGCTGTAACTGATAAAAACTTCGCCACGCTCGATGCCCGGCCGCTTAGCTGTGACTTTGGGCGATTTGCTTTCGCCCGCCTTCACTACCGAGGTCAATTGTGTGCGTAGCCGCATAAGTATTCGTTCTGTTTGCAGGACCGCCTCTAGGTCTGCAGGATGCAATGCGTTAAGCAGATCACCCGCCGCCGAAGGCCAGTAAACTTTCTGTGGTCCAATGCAGCTTCGAAGTCCTTCAAGTGTTGTGCAGACGTTCCGACAGACTCCCCCGGAAACAACCAAGCAGGAACAATCCATGCCACGTCGCTCCAGTTCCAGGCGAAGCATTGACTCCGCATCTAGGTGCAACTTGGGCAATAGACATTCGTGTATCTCTATCCTGAGTTCTTTCGGCTCTCCTGGTGATTGCCCGGCTTTACAAGTTTGTATCCAATGGCAATCTGCCGGTGTCATTATAATTGGGGCTGAACGGTTTGGTTCACCTGACACCATGCCGACTTGGCAGAAACCGGCGATAAGATCGTTCTTCTTGGGCGGGGCTGGCAGAACCAATTGCCATCCCAACGTTGGTACCGAACCCCTTCCATCACTGTACCCAAACCTCTTGAACGTTACAGGAACCATTGATCGGGCGTCGTCTCTGAGGAGTAAACTGACCTGACCATCAGTTTCACCAATCAAGGCGACTGCCGCTCGACAGTCGCCAAGATGGCAAGGATACATCTCCCAGAATTCGAGGGCGGTCAACAATTCAACCGCACTTATGGTTGCCATGTTCCTGCTCTTCCTAGAATCGAAGTACACGCGAATGGCGACTGGGCTCAGATCCTGATTTTACCTTTCTGTGAAAGTGAAAACAACGTGACTACCGAAAACGCGACGCGTACAGGTCGAGCAGCCGGCGGATCATCTTCTGATATTGCGTGTGATTCTGCCGGGCCTTGGTCTTGAAAAATTCAATCGTCGGCTTGCTCAGACCGATAGTCACTTTCACCGTGTCCTGTTTCAGGACCAGTTCTTCGGGCGGCGGTAGAAAATCTTCCACCGCCTCCATCTTCAAAGGCTCATTCGTGTATTTGATTTTGCTTTTCATAGAACATGAACTTGACTTTGGCCATTTTCGTCACCTTGGAGACGCCTGATATCCATATAAATAACCATACCATTATATGGTTATGTTGTCAACCCATAAATGAAGAAACGATGGGCATCACAGTTTGTCGGTTCTCTTGTTTGCTCGCATCGTTGACATTCCCTTTATTCTTTTTGCCTTTTTGATAGAATTGCAGTGCCGATGATCGAGATTCGTGCTCCCCCATCCAACCTCCGAAAGGAGCGGACTATGGCGGCGATCCGTGTGGGAGACCTTGCGCCCGACTTCACCCTGGAGTCCCAGACCGGCCGACCGGTCTCGCTGGCCGACTATCGTGGAAAAAATGCGGTGGTGCTTTATTTCTATCCCAAGGATGAAACCGCGATCTGCACTAAGGAAGCGTGCAGTTTCCGTGACGCCTATGAGGAGTTCGTCCGGGCCGGGGCGGTCGTCATCGGCGTCAGTTCCGATTCGGCCGCAAGTCATCAGGCCTTTGCCGGCGGTCACCAGTTGCCGTTCCTTCTGTTGACCGACGCGGAGGGGGCCCTCCGCAAGGCCTTCGGCGTGCCCAAGACCCTGGGCCTCTTGCCGGGCCGGGTCACCTACGTCATCGACAAGGAGGGGTCGGTGCGCCACGTCTTCCGTTCCCAATTCTCGGCCGACCGCCACGTTGCCGAAGCGCTGCAGGTGGTTCAACAATTGGTCTGAACGGACTGTGTGATATAAAATTCTCTAAACGGAAACGAATCCTATAAACTCCAGAAAGCCGCGACCGACGGTCGCGGTACGGAGCGCGACCGACGGTCGCGGCTTTATAGAAGATGGAATCCCCCGCCAATCGCCGCATTGCCGTCAGTGGGGCCACCGGGCTGATCGGCTCGGCCCTGGTGCCGTTGCTGAAGGACCGGGGGCACGAGGTTCAGCGGCTGCGGCGGGAAGCTCCGTACCGATTCGTCCTCGAAAATCCCGCGTTGCCGCCGGAGGCCGTGATCCATCTGGCGGGCGAGAGCATCACCGGGCGCTGGACGGCCGACAAGAAGACCCGGATTCGGGCCAGCCGCGTCGAAGGGACGGAAAATCTCTGCCGCCTGTTGCGGGAACTGCCCCGTCCGCCCCGCGTGCTGCTGTGCGCCTCGGCCGTCGGCTATTACGGCTCGCGCGGCGAGGAAATTCTCGACGAGTCCAGTCCGCCGGGCGAGGGTTTTCTGGCCGAGGTCTGCCGCGGCTGGGAGGCGGCGGCCGAATCCGCCCGGCAGTCGGGAATCCGCGTCGTGACGTTGCGGTTCGGCATGATCCTTTCGCCCCACGGCGGCGCCTTGGCGCGGATGCTCGCGCCGTTCCGGCTCGGCCTGGGTGGACGGATCGGCGATGGCCGGCAGTTTTACAGTTGGATCTCGCTGGACGACGCTTTGGGCGCAATGTACTCCACGCTCGTGGACGAACGGTTTGCAGGCCCCGTCAACGTGGTGGCTCCCGAGCCGGTCACGAATGCGGAATTAACCGCCGCGCTCGGCCGGGTCCTCCGCCGCCCCGCAATTCTGCCCTTTCCCGCTCCCTTGGTGAAAACGTTTTTCGGAGAGATGGGTGAAGCGTTGCTGCTGGCCTCCGCCCGCGTCTTGCCCCGGCGGTTGTCAGAAGGCGGCTGTCCGTTCCGGCATCCCCGTCTGGAGAACGCCTTACGGCGCCTGCTGGAAAAGGTTCACTCGCCATAAAAAAACTCGTTCCGAAACGCCCGTTTCGGAACGAGGGCATTTAACATTCAGTATGCATTATTCCGCGTTCAACGTGCCCCCTGATAGTAATCGCCGTAGTTCATGAAATACTGTGTTGCATGAACGCCTCGAAGGCTGTTGGTTTCCTGTCCGAGCCGGCGGAGCGAAAGCCCTTGAACGTGGGTGGAACTTTGCAGGCTGGAAATCTCGTTGCCAAACGCCCGGTTCGCCTGCTGCTGTTGCAACTCGGGGCGAACCCAGGTGGTGTAATTGTCGGCCCCGATGGAACCCGGACTATATAACCGCATGTACGGGCTGACGCCGCTGCGCGGGGCCTGGTATCCGGAATAAGGCCGGGCGACGGGGGAATTCGAGGGACCTGCGTTCCGCATGGCCTCTATTTGGCGCACTTGGGCTTCCGCGGTCGACCGCGAGGCGTAGTTCCGCGGCAGGTCGGGTCGCGCCTGCGTGGGGGAATCGGGTATCAACGAGAGACCGCCCATCGTGCCCGAAGTCGTCGTGCTCCGATTTCCCGCACGCCTGCTCGACGGAGTGACCGTCGGCGGAAGCCATTGATAGATCTGCGATCGCACGTCGTTGGAATTGTCCGTCGGCGGTTGGGGCAGAATCAACTGGCTTCTCTCCAGCATGTCCCTTCGCGAGGCCATGGAATTCAGTTGCCTTAACCGCATCATGTCGCGCTGTCGGAGCGGCGACGAGTAGCCCGGACCCGACTGCGAGCCGGGCTGTTGGGAGGAGTGCTTCTGCAGAGGATTGTCCGTGGTCGGCGGAGCAATCTGCTGGCGGTTGTCGCTGGAACTCGTCGGAGCCGTCGGAGAATTTACCACCGCGCCAAAGAGAATAAAAGTCGTCAAGAAAGTGGAATACATCTTTTAGCTCCTCGTTACACGTAGCGAACGTGGAAAGACCCTTTCTCACCGCCTTCTCTACGAATTTTACTCTTTTTCTGTTCTGAAGACAATCTTTTTCTCCGCCCTTTTTCATTCAGTCGGGAGGAAGCTTGCTTCACGCAACTCCCTGTCCGCCATGCAATTCCGTCACGCGGGAGCACGCCCTCCGGGACGGATTTCGCGGCTTATTGGTAACGCTGGCGGTTGTAATTTCGGCCCAGGGTCTGGATGCCGCGGACCGTCGAGGAGC
>JAFGPV010000005.1 GCA_016936015.1 Pirellulales bacterium | reverse complement strand
GCCGGCACGGCGGCCCCCAAATCGGCAAAGAGACCTGGCCGCCAAGCCGGCGGCCGCTAAACGAAACTGAATCAATATGGCTTCCTCCGACGTACGACCGACCAGTGCACCTGACGGCTTTTCGCGGCGCGACTTCATCAAGGGGAGCGTGGCGGCGGGCATGGTGGCCGGCGGCAGCCTGGGGGCCTTTTATTTCGGCTACGAGAAAGCGGAAGGCGATCCCGTCCGCGTCGGCGTGCTCG
The DNA here is from genome assembly GCA_016936015.1 of Pirellulales bacterium. Classification (GTDB taxonomy): domain Bacteria; phylum Planctomycetota; class Planctomycetia; order Pirellulales; family Thermoguttaceae; genus JAFGPV01. The sequence continues at coordinate 25,560 of JAFGPV010000005.1, read as the reverse complement.
GCACCGGCGACGAAGGCTCCGTGCTGATCGGCGCCCTGAATCCGGAATTCGTCGAGGTCAAATCCATCGCCGACATCCGCCCCTACAACGTCTGGCGGGCCTTCTACGGCGATCACTCCTCCGAGGGCGCCCTGGAAGCCCGGCCCGGCCTGCTGACCAAGTACGGTTGGAAGACCAAGGAGGCGGCGCTGCGGCACGTTAAACAGTACGGCGCGTACCAGGACCTTTTGAAGAACGCCCAAGCCGACGGTCTGGAGGCCGTGATTATCGCCCTGCCGCTGCACCTGCACGCCCCGGCGGCGATTGCCGCGATGCAGGCCGGCCTGCACGTGCTGACCGAAAAGCTCATGGCCCACAGCGTCCACGAGTGCAAGGAGATGGCCCGGGTTGCCCAACAGACGGACCGACTGCTGGCCGTCGGGCATCAACGGCACTACAACATTCTCTATGCCAACGCGATGGACTTCATCCGCCGCGGTCGGTTGGGCGAGGTCCACTACATTCGCGGCCAGTGGCACCGCGGCAACCTGCCGGACCATGACAGTTGGCAGCAGCCGATGCCCCAGGCCGCCAAACCTGACGATAAACAAGCCAAACAGCTCGTTGAAAGCCTCGAAAAAAGTCAAAAAGAACTCGACAAAGCCGAGGGCCGGGAGATCGACGCCTGGCGGCTCCGCGTTGCGCAGCTCAAGGCCCAAATCGAAGACCACGTCAAGGCCGAGGACTTCGATTACCGTCCCGTTGCTGTCAAGGACAAAAACGGCCAAGTTGTCTACAGCGGCCCGGCGATCGAGGAACTGATCCGCTGGCGGCTCTGGGATCGGACCTCCGCCGGACTGATGGCCGAGTTGGGTAGCCATCAGCTCGACGCCGCCGGCCTGTTCGTCGCCGCCCAACATGACGGCGTCAAACAGCACCCGCTCTCGGTGGTCGCCTCCGCCACGCGGCCGCTCTTCCCGCCCGACCGCGACGTGGAGGACCACGTCTTCTGCATCCTCGATTTCCCCGCCCCGGGCTACGACCCGAAGGATCCGCTGAAGGAACGGAAAAAGATCGGCGTGCAGTACGCCTCGATCAACGGCAACGGCTTCGGCGGCTACGGCGAGATCGTCTACGGGACGGAAGGGACGATCATCATCGAGCGCGAGCAGGAGTGGGGATATTATCCCAGCGACTCCTCCGCCGGCAGCAAGGTGACGGCCTCGAAAGGCCAGGTCTCGGCCCTGGACACCCAGGCATCCGGTCCGATGGCCACAGTCGCCGCCGCCGGTTCCGCCGAGAAGGTCAGCCGCGGCTACCGGGAGGAGATCGAACACTGGGCATGGTGCCTGCGGCATCCCGCCCCCGAGAACCGGCCCCGCTGCACGCCCGAAGTCGCCCTGGGCGACGCGGTGATCGCCCTGGTGGCCAACCAATCGGCCCAGAAAGGCCGCCGTATCGACTTCCAGGAGGAATGGTTCGCCATCGATCGCGATGAAACCCCCGAGAACGTCAAACCGGACGTGGAGCGTTACACCACATAACCGGGTAACCCGGCTAACTTGTTATCCGGGCGGCGAAGCCGCAAGAGGTAGTGCCGGAAAAGATCACGCCTCGTGTGCCTTCGGCACCCCGATTGCGAGCAATCGGGGCCACCCGCGTAGAAGAGGCTTGCCGCCTCTTCCGGATTAAAACTGAAAAATACACTAGCCGACGGCTAACAGCCGCCGAGGAAAATTTCCGCGCTGCCCGGCGGCTGTTAACCCGCCGGCTATTCATTCGAGACTCAAAAACCACCGCCACGCCCATGCACCTCACCCCCGAACAACGCGCCATCGGCAAAGAGAACTTCAACGCCGCACTGGGCAGCCGGCCGATCCGCCGCGACTTTCTGAAAAAGGCGGTGGCCGCCGGCATTGCCTCCGGTAAAGGGCTGGGGCCGATGTATTTCGACTACGGGAAGTCGGTTCCCGAGCCGGTTCGCGTGGGCGTGATCGGGACCGGCGATGAGGGATGCGTGCTGATCGGCGCCATCAATCCCGACTTCGTCACCGTTAAGTCGATTGCCGACATCCGGCCTTACAACATTTGGCGGGCCTTCCACGGCGATCATTACAGTCCCACAGCGGCAAAGGTTCGCCCGGGGTTGTTGAGCGTCTATGGCTGGAAGGACGAAAAGAACGTCAAGGTCTATAAAGCGTACGAGGAGCTGATCGAAAACGCCAAGCAGGACGGGATCGAGGCGGTGATTATCGCCTTGCCGCTGCACTTGCACGCCCCGGCGGCGATTGCCGCGATGCGGGCCGGCCTGCACGTGCTGACCGAAAAGCTGATGGCCCACAGCGTCCACGAGTGCAAGGAGATGGCCCGGGTGGCCCAGGATTCCCAATTCTGGCCAGCCAAGGACCAGCCCTTGCTCTTGGCCGTCGGACATCAGCGGCATTACAACATCCTCTACGAAGACGCCGTCGAGATGATCAGTAAGGGCCTGCTGGGCGACCTACACTACATCCGCGCCCAGTGGCACCGCGGCAACCTGCCCGGCCACGATAGTTGGCAACCGCCGATGCCCAGGGCCGCCAAGCCCAACGATCCGCTGGCCGACTACCTCGATAAAAGACTCAAATCCACGAAAAAGAATCTGGACCAACTCCGTGTGGAACTGAAAAACCTCAAACCGGGTGATAAAAAGCGGGGCGACGTGGAAAAAATGATCGCCCTGGCGGAGATTCAGATCCAACAGCTAGACGCCCAGATCGCAGACGACGTGGACGCGGAAAAGTACGACTACCGGTACCTGGAACTCAAAGACGCCGCCGGTACGGTCCTCTACAAGCGTCCAGCTACCGAGGAACTGATCCGCTGGCGGCTTTGGGACCGGACCGGCGGCGGGCTGATGGCCGAGTTGGGCAGCCACCAACTCGACGCGGCGAGCATCTTCATCGCCGCCCTGCACGAGGGGAAAAAACAACTTCCGCTGACGGTGGCCGCCTCGGCCACGCGGCCGCTCTTCCCCGCCGACCGCGACGTCGAGGATCACGTCTTCTGCATCCTCGACTTCCCCGCCCCGGGCTACGACGATCCGAAAATCCCCTTTTCCGAGCGGAAAAAGATCGGCGTGCAGTACGCCTCGATCAACGGCAACGGCTTCGGCGGCTATGGCGAGACGGTCTTCGGGACCACGGGAACGCTGCTGATCGACAGGGAAGAAGAGGCGTTGCTCTACCGGACCTCGGACGTCACCGGGAAGATTAAAGTCGTGCAATCGTCCGACAAGAAGAAGCCGCCGGAGTTGAAAATCGAGGAGGGCGGCGATCCCGAATCGGCGGCCTTCGGCGCCCTGGGCACGCTGCCGGCCGTGCGGGGCTATACCGAGGAGATCGAGCATTGGGCCTGGTGCATCCGCAATCCCGGCCCGGAGAACCAACCCCGCTGCACCGCGAAAGTGGCTCTCGGCGACGCCGTCATCGCCCTGACCGCCAACCAGGCCGCCCGGAAAAACACCCGCATCGCCTTCCAAAAGGAATGGTTCGATCCCGACCGCGACGAAACTCCCGAGGACGTCAAACCCGACGTCAGCCGCTACGAAACGTAGAAGAGGCATCTTGCCTCTTCCCCTGCGTAAGGAACCTCCGACTCCCTTCAGCCCCTGGTTCCGAAACGGGAGTTTTGGAACAAGAAAAACAACTGTTTTCATCCACACGACCCTTTGCCCTCTTTTTAGCAAACTTTCAAACATGAAACTTCCCCCCTGCTTCCTTCCCGCGTCCACAATCGCATGGCTTTTCCTGGTTTTCCTGATCCCGGGTGTTTTACCTCCCGTGCAGGCAATTGAAAAACAGCCGATGGCGGAGCAAACCTTCGACGCCGCGTTCTTTGCGGACAAAAACCTTTCTGACAACCGACAAGACTTCACTTTGCGCTGGAACGAGCCGCGAAACATCCGCTGGGTGGAGGTGACGTTCGCCCCCGGCGGTTCTCTCCCGAAGGCGGAAAACCTCCACGTGCAATACTGGCATCGGAATTGGAACGGCCTGGCCGATCCGCCCCTTCAAGAATCCGATCCCGCCGCCCAAGGTTGGAAAAAGGACGACGACTGGACCAACGGACGATGGAAAGACGCCGACACGCGCCTGCGCCAGGAAGGCTCTCGTTTCGTCTATACCTTCGCGCCAACCCAGGAAAAGGAGTTTCCGCGGTTGGGCGCGCGGGGAGTCACCTTCCGCAAAACCTTGAAAATCCGCCTGCACGTCGAGCCGTCGCTCCCGCCGATCCAGGAGGTGCGGGCGTTTACCGACAGTCCCGTCCAGCCGATGGCGGTGAAGATTCTCTGGGACGCCCCCGCGCTGAAGAAACTGGCCTTCGATGGCGAGGAAGAGGTGCGGTTCGAGGCATACAATGGGAAAATTCTCGCCGTGAAGCCCTTGGAAGATTCTTCGACGCGGGTCGATGAGAATTGCGCAGTCCTTCCGCAGGGAATGCGCGGCGGAGTCGAATTGCAGCTCGCCGCGGCCGTGGATCCGTCGGACGACTCGCCGGACCGCACGGTGATCACGGTCCGCTCGGTCCGGCGGCCTTTCTCCTTTGCGCCCCAGGAGTTGCTCCTCGGCCGGAAGATCTTCATCGACGACCTGGGCATTCTCATCACCAAGGCCGACGACCCCACGGGCATCAACCATTGGCGGGAGACGCTCCGCGAGTTCGGCCGCAAGACCGTTTATGACCGTGTGACGCAATCCGGCGAGCAGACGTTGGACCAAGCATGGAACGACATGCCGCTCAAACGGCCGTTGTACTTCGTGCACGGGCTGCCCGGCAACCGTAACAACTACCGGCAGGATCCCAACGGCGATCTGGCCGTTTCCAACGCGAGAAGTCGGTTCCAATGGCATCCTAGTCCGAAGGACTCGCAACGGAAACTCTGGAGGGGCAATTGGTTATTGTTGGGTTTTGGATTTGCCGACGCCCCCTGCGGCCGCGAACTGCTCGAAGGCTATCTGCCCCCCTTGCGCACTTGGTGGCAAAACGGACCGCTCTATTACGAGCAGACCACAATTCCCGGCAAGCTGGAGGGCGGAACCGGCTTCCACGCACTGGACGATCCGACTGTGCTGATGATGCGGGTCCGCGTCGTGAACACCTCGTCCACGGAGACGGCCCAAGCGTCGCTGTCGCTCAGCGCCCGAACTGCCGACGGCTTCGATCGCCTGGAACTCGACGGAGACCGCGTTTACGCCCGCCTCAAAAACAGCCGACGCCGTCTGCGCTATCTGCTCCAATCAGCAGCTCCCGGGAAAATCGTTCCCGACGGCCGCACGCTCCACTGGTCTCTCGATCTGAAGCCCGGCCAGTCGCACGATCTCTACTTCGCCATTCCCTCGATCACGTTGACCGGGGAGAATGAGATCGCGGCCCTCGCCCGGCGAAAATTCGACGTGGAATGCCGAACGATCGGCGATTATTGGCGAAAACTGGCGGAGCAGACCACGCAGATTTCCACTCCCGAACCCTGGTTGAATGGTTTCTACAAGGCCCATGCGCAACATCTCGAAGTAAATTGCCTGCACGATCCCGATCCAAAATCGTCGCGCCGCTACGCCGTGGTCGGTTCGTTCGGGTACAACGTGTTTCCCAACGAATCGGCCATGATGATCAGCGACCTCGACCGCCGCGGCATGCACCAGACGGCGGCAGACTGCCTGCAAACAATGCTCGATTTCCAAGGGACCGTACCGCTGCCGGGAAATTTTCAAAGCCGGGAGGGAGTCTTATTTGGAGCCGGCGGCCTCCAGCACATCGGTTATAACAAGCACCACGGCTATACGCTCTGGTGCCTGGCCGAGCATTGGAAGTTCACCCGGGATCGGGCATGGATGGAGCGGGCGGCCCCGGAACTGGTCGCCGGCTGCGAGTGGATCATCCGCGAGCGGAAGGCCACGATGCAGCGCAACGCCGACGGCTCGAAACCGATAGCATACGGCTTCCTTCCCGACGGCGCCTTGGAGGACGTGCAGGATTACTGGTACTGGCTGGCCACCAACGCGGCCACGGTCTGGGGATTCGACGCCGTTGCCGAGGCCCTGGCGGACTACGGCCATCCCCAGGCGAAACGCCTGCAAGCCGAGGCGAAAGCCTACCACAACGACGTAATGCAGGGCCTTACCGAATCCCGGATCCTCGCGCCGGTGGTGCGGCTGCGCGACGGAACCCACGTGCCGAAATATCCTTCGCACCCGCACCTCCGCGGTCGGGCTGTAGGATGGATTCGTGAAACGCTGGAAGGCGCCCTGTTCCTGCCCGCCTATGGCCTCATCCCCGCCGACGCGCCGGAAACGACGTGGATCCTCAAGGATTACGAGGACAATCTCTATATCTCCGACCGCTATGGGTATGCGATTCCCACGTTCGAGAAGTTTTGGTTTTCCCGCGGCGGTTTTTCAATGCAGGCCAACCTGCTCGACGGACCGCTGCCTTACCTCTACCGGGACGACGTCAAACAATATCTCCGGGCGTTCTTCAACGGTTTCGCCTCGGGCTTCTATCCCGAAACGAAAATGCTCAACGAGCACGCCCGACCCGAGCTCGGTTATCCGATGGGCGACCACTTCAAAACGTCCGACGAAGCCCAAGTGACGTACTGGCTGCGGCTGATGTTCGTCCGCGAGGCCGGCCAGGACCTCTATCTCGGCCAGGCCATCCCGCGATACTGGCTCCGTGACGGGAATGAAATCGGCATCCGCAACGCAGCCACCTACTTCGGTCCGATGTCGCTTGCCTATCAGTCATCCACCCATCGCGGGAAAACCATTACGGTCCAACTCGATCCCCCGCGACGCAATCCGCCGAAAACGATTTACCTCCGCCTGAGGCACCCGGAGGAAAAGCCCATTAAAAATGTGGTGATCAACGGTAAACCCTACGACCGATTCGACGTGAAAAAGGAATGGATTGTGCTTCCGGGCGATCTGAAATCGCATCAAACCATCGTGGTCGCCTATTGATTTTCACGAAAGGAACCGTGCCCGTGGAAACGTGGCCGCTGGGCGTGTTTGCAAGTATTGACGCCGGATTGGGCGTCTCGCTGGAGGTAGCCCGGGAGTTGGGCGTGACCACCGTGCAACTGCACACCCCGCAAAAGGCGTCGCGCACGCCGCAGAAGGCGAAGGAGTTCTTGGCCCGGCTCGGCGACTTCGGGCTGCGGATCACCGTCGTCTTCGGCGGATTCGAGGGGGAGAGCTACGCCGACATCCCCACGGTGCAAAGGACCGTCGGCCTGGTCCCGCCCGAAACCCGGGCCGCACGAATCCGGGAAATGCGGGAGATCGCCGACTTCACCCGGCTGCTGGGAGTCAATGCCGTCGGCTTGCACCTCGGTTTCGTTCCTCACGACGCTTCCGATCCGATGTATGGCGCCGTGGTTGCGGTGGCCGGGCAGTTGTGCGACCATTGCCGGACGCTCGGTCAAAACGTACACCTGGAGACTGGCCAGGAGCCAGCCGACGTCCTCCAGCGGTTCATCCGCGACGTGGGGCACGACAACCTGTTTATCAACTTCGATCCGGCGAACATGATCCTCTACGGCTGCGGCGAACCGGTTGCCGCCTTAAAACGCCTCGGCCGATACGTCCGTAGCGTCCACTGCAAGGACGCCAAATGGTCGGAACGTCCCGGAGTCGAGTGGGGCGCCGAGGTCCCGCTGGGCGAAGGCGACGTGGGCCTGGAAAACTTTTTGCGGACGCTGGGGGAGATCGGTTACGCCGGCCCCTTGACGATCGAACGGGAAATCCCCCGCCAACCGCACCGCCAAAAGGCAGAGATCGGCCGCGGACTCCGGGTATTGGAGGAACTGAAGGTAAAAATTTATGGAGAATAGGCCGTGGACAGCGGGTAGGTTATGCTTCAGCATAACATGTTCAAATCACCTATGTTTCGTTATGCAAAAGCATAACCTACGAACAATCAACGCACGGGAGAGATAGCTCATGCCGCAGATTCGCGTGGAAACGCCGCATGTCCTGGGCCGCGAGGCCGCTTTACAGCGGTTACAGGAGAAATTCGACGAGGTGTACGCCCAGTTCGGCAACCGAATCGACGACCTGCAACAGCAGTGGGCCGATCATACCTTGACATTTTCTTTCCGGGTCACGGGAATGAGCGTCCGCGGAACGCTGGCGGTGGAGGAGTCGACGGTCGACGTCCACGCCGATCTGCCCCTGCCGGCCCTATTCTTCAAAAGCGCGATCGAACAGCGGATCCGCGAAGAGTTGACGAAGATTCTCGCGTGAAGACGCTGCCGATTAGAAACTCCAGGTTCAAAACGGAAGCAGCGTTTCAACGATCAGTTTTCGGTGAGGTTCCCAAACTGGAGTCTGGGCACCAGTTTTCCAATGCGAATTACATACGGACGTTGACTTTAAAATCACCCACCAGATCCCTCAGAGCCGCGGCCTGGGCGCCGAGTTGCTCGGAGCTGGAGGCCATCTGCTGGCTGCCGGCCGCCGTTTGCTCGGTAACTTGGGCCACGCTCTGAATGGCGCCCGCGACTTCCTGGGCGTTGGCCGCCTGTTGGACGGTGGCCTGGGCGATATCGGCGATCTTGGCCGCGGTCGCTTCCACGGCCTTGATGATTTCCTTCAGCGCCGCGCCGGTTTCGTCGCTGAGCTGGGTCCCTTCAGCCACTCGCCCGGCCGACTCCTTAATCAGCGAGGAGATTTCCTGGGCGGCCTGGTTCGAGCGTTCCGCCAGTTTGCGGACCTCGTCGGCCACTACGGCGAAGCCCATGCCATGCTCGCCGGCCCGGGCGGCCTCGATGGCGGCGTTCAGCGCCAGGAGGTTCGTCTGGCCGGCGATCTCCGAAATCACCCGGATGATCTCGCCGATCTGCTGCGAGCTGGCGCGGATCAGTTCCATCGCCTCGATCGACTTATGCACAGCCTGGCCGCCCTCATCGGCCAGAAGATTGGTGCGGGAGGCCATCTGATTGGCCTCGTTGGCGTTTTCCTTGACTACGGTCACGCTGTGGGCCAGGGCCTCGATGGCGGCACTCATCTGCTCGACGCTGGAGCTTTGCGTCTGGGCCCCGCTGGCCAGCGTCTGGGAGCTTTCGGCGATCACCCGGGCGCCCTCAGCGAATTGATGGGCGCTGTCGGTAATCTGCTCCAGCGCGATTTGCATGTTCTCGACCACCCGGTTGACGTTGGCCTTCAACTCGCCGAACACGCCCACGGCCTCGGACTGCACGGGACGGCTGAAGTTCTTCTCGGCCATCAGCTTGAGCGTCTCGCCGATGTCCCGCCGCAACAGGCCGTCCAGGACCTCGATGCACTGGTTGAGATTGTTTTTAATCTCGTTGAAATCGCCCTGATAGACCTCCGTGATCTTCGGCGGGATATCGCCCTGGGCAATGCGGTCCACGTAATCGGCCGCCATCCGGAGCGGATTGATGACGGCGTCCAACGTGGCGTTGACGCCTTCGACGATGGGCCGGAACTCGGCGTTGACCGACTCCACGTTGCCGCGGACCTGGAGTCGGCCCGAGACGGCGGCATCGGTCAGACGCCCGATTTCCCCGATGAGGGCCTGCAAGACCTTCTCGATGCTCCGGGAAACCAGAAGACCGAATCCCAGCATCACCAGCGTGCCGGCGATGATCGTGGTGAACAAGAGGCCCATCGAGGCGGCGCCCTCCGTCTGACTCTGGCGGACGATTTGGGTACTCTGCCCGGCCTGATGCTGAAGGAGCCGGTCGGTCAAGACGTCGGCCTGATGTTGCCGATCGCGGCAGATTTTGAGGAGTCGGCTTTGCAGGGCACGTTCTTCCGGTCCGGTCTTTTCCGCCGTCTCCGAGAGGGAATCCTGTAAATTCGTACTGGCTTGATCCCATGCCTCCCAGGCGAAGACCACTTTATTCCAGAGTTCGGCTTCGGCGGGAGTATGGGGCAGGGTGTTATAGACCTTCATCGCCGCCTCGTATCTCTGCCGTGCGGCGGCGATGTTTTCGAACTGGCATTGCCGGACCACCGGATCCAGGCTCTCGTCCAACAGGGAACTTTGAGCGGTTTTTATGATCTCCGTGCTCAGTTCCATCTCTTTCAGCGCTGCAACGCCCGGCAGCCGGATCATCCCTAATTCTTGAACGCGGCCAGCCAGCCGATGGGTGCCCTGGTAGCCGACCCATCCTAAAATGAGCATGACCGCCACGGCGACGGCATAGCCGACCAGGACCTTCATTCCGGTCTTCTGCTTCGCAAACATAGAAATGTACCTCTCTGATATATAGGTCATTCTGAAACGTCGGGCAAAACCCGATCGATCAGGAAAGCATGCCGCCAAAGGGGGTGGAAACGCATGCAATTCTCCGGCATAATGCCTTATCAGATAAGAAGTTCCGTTCCCCAGAGTCATCCAGAGCGCAGCGCAGGATCCACGTTGTCCTCCGGACAGTCCAGCTTATTCGCTATGCTTAGAATGACCGTGCAATCCGGAAAACCAGCGGAATGGCGTTTCGTGAAATCACCCTCCACAATTTTAGAAAAATGACCTTGACCCGGGTGCCTCAAACCACTATCTTCCCGACTCATACCGGGATGCACTCCGTCTCCTGACCGAGTGTGGAACCGGTTGGTTTGAAGAAGAAAAAGTGTGATCCACGTGGATGGGTCTGCATTGGGAAAAGCCGCGGTGGCGGCCTTCCTGCGGACCACGAAGCGTTTGATCGCCGGCATGGAGGCCCGCGGCACGCTTCGGATTCATTTTGTTGCGCCCGCATCGCCCGGCGATCCGAAACGCCTAACCCGATGCGTCGTGCGTCCAATCGCTCCCGGTGAAGCGTCTTGTCCTCTGCCCCCCTGGGATAAACGCTTCCGGGAGCCTTTTTTTGCGCGCTTACAATAGCAAATTGAAAATTGAAAAATGCAAATTGAATGAAGCCCAGAACGGCCGAAAGAGCCTATCGCTTCGCTCCTTGCACGCAGTGCAGAATCTTCATGCCAATCAGCGCGGCGGCAGGGCGGGGACGGTTTGTCCTCCAATGCCGGAGGGAGAAGCAGGCGGCGGCGTGAGCATGGGGGGCGTATGGATGACCTCGGCGGGTCCGGGGGGAACGCCGCCCGACGGCACCGTGCCCGGCGAAACCGCGGCCGACGGCGGCGCCAACGCGCCGGGCGGTACGTTCGCCGCCGCATGGACGCTGCCCCGCAGTTGTTCCGCCCTCGCCCGGAGCTGATCGGTGGGCACGACCATCTGCGGCGTAAGCTGGTACTCCAAAACCCGCTGGTCGCGGATCTCGCCCGGCACCAAATTCTCGGCGACGAACTCCAGGGGCGGGAACTCGTACCACGGTTCAGGAATCGGCTGCATCACGGTCAGCGTCTCGTAACCGTCCTTGACCAGCCGGATCTTCCGCGTGCCGTAATACGTAAAATTCGAGGAGCACGGCGTCATCCCGATGGGATTTTCATAGTCGTCAACATAGACCAAGGCCCCCGGCGGATTGCTGCGGATCGTCATCCGCCGCTGCACGCAGCCGCCGGCGCAGAGGAAAACCAGTACCCAGAAAAGAACGGGGGAACGCACCCTTTGTCGGAACATCTTCATCAAAGAAAAGGGCATGGCATCCGCCTGAGGAGGACCGAGGAGGGGGCGGAGTATAACGCGGGATGAAAATTCCTGCCAGAGAGAAAAAATGTGTCGGAAGTCGTGGGGGGTCGTTTTTGGGGGTCATGGAAGTGCAGGAAAATTAAACATTTTGAGAAAAAGACCCCCACCCCCTCCCTAAGGCTAGATGCCGCCCCACCACCACAAACGCTCTTTAATCACAATAGGTTACGTCCGGAATCCGGCCTGTAACTGTCGGGGAAGTTTCGTTCGAATACCACCCGCATAAGGGATTCCCATTCGGCAAAAAATTTGATGTATATTTTACAGTTGAGAACGTGGCTATTCCACGCTTTGTTGTGGCATTGCAACATCTGAAATTGCAGATTTAGACGCTACCCGACGCTATCCGCTGTCCAGGTGGACACAGATAAGTGCTGATTCATACTGCGGAATAAAGAGGGCTAGGTCCATGTTGAATGACAGATAACCCGATATACTGGTCGCGCGAGGTGAGCAGCATAGTCGCGAACTCGCGCTCCTCAACGCGATCTACGGGGTGTTTCGCGAGGCATTGATTTGCGAGGGTGACAAGCAGGCGGCGCTGCAGGAACATGGCGGTCTCAGGTTGGCCAAACAGGAGGAACAAAATGACCAAGAAAAGAAAACCCAGCGGGAAGCAAGAGAGCCTATTGCTTAAAAAGGGAAAGCGGCGCACAGCGGTTAAGAACCCGGTGGAGGTGGAGCCAGACACGGGGGCAGACTTGGGCGTTCTTCCGGAGGCGGATTTTCCCATTGTTGGCATTGGCGCATCGGCCGGGGGGCTGGCGGCGTTCGAAGCCTTCTTCTCCGCCATGCCCGTCGACACCGATCCCGGCATGGCCTTTGTCCTGGTGCAGCATCTGGCCCCGGACCACAAGAGTATTCTCTCCGACCTGGTCAAGCGCTATACCCGCATGCAGGTCTTCGAGGTTGAGGACGGGATGGCGGTCAAGCCCAACTGCACCTATATTATCCCGCCCAACCGCGACATGGCCTTCCTGAACGGCACGCTGCAGTTGTTGGACCCGTCCGCACCGCGCGGCCTGCGCCTGCCGATTGACTTTTTCTTCCGCTCTCTGGCCCGGGATCAGCACGAGCAGGCTGTTTGCATCGTGCTCTCGGGCACCGGCAGCGACGGCACCCAGGGGGTGCGGGCGGTCAAGGGCGAGGGCGGCATGGTGATGGCGCAGAATCCCGACTCCACCGAGTACGACGGCATGCCGCGCAGCGCCATTGCCACGGGCCTGGTGGATTATATTCTTCCGCCGGCCGAGATGCCGTCTCAACTCATTGCTTTCGCCACCCACGCGTTCAGCAAAACACCCCGCCCGATTTCTCCACCGGCCCACAAGGCCGAAAACGCGCTGAAAAAAATCTTCATCCTGTTGCGCGCCCAGACCGGTCACGACTTTTCCCAGTACAAGCAAAACACCACCAACCGCCGCATCGAGCGGCGGATGGCCGTCCACCAGATCGTGCAGTTGGACGATTACGTGCGTTATTTGCATCAAACTCCATCCGAAGTGGATGCACTCTTTCGCGATCTCTTGATCGGCGTCACTAATTTTTTCCGCGACCCCAATGCGTTCAAGGCGCTCCAGGAACAGGTCATCCCGCGGCTTTTTGCCGACAAGCCCAACGGGGCATTAATCCGGGTTTGGACAACCGGCTGTTCCACCGGCGAGGAGGCCTATTCCATCGCCATTCTCCTTCAGGAGCAGATGGAGGCGATGAATAAATATTTTAGCGTGCAGGTGTTTGCCACTGACATTGACAGCCGGGCAATTAATACGGCCCGCAGCGGCGTCTATCCCGCCGGCATCGCCGCCGACATCTCCCCGGAACGGCTGTCGCGTTTTTTTACCCAGGAATCGGAGGGCGGCGCCTACCACATCCACAAAGACATCCGCGATATATTGATCATTTCCGAGCAGGACGTGATCAAAGACCCGCCGTTTTCCAAACTCGACCTGATCAGTTGTCGCAACCTCTTGATCTATATGGGCGGAGACTTGCAAAAGAAGCTCATTCCCCTGTTTCACTATGCATTGAACCCGGGCGGTTTTCTCTTCCTGGGCACATCCGAGACCGTGGGCGAGTTCGTGGACCTCTTTGCCACGCTCGATCGCAAGTCGAAGCTTTATCAGCGCAAAGACAATGTTCAAGGCACTCGCTACCCGGGGCCGGGGAAGTTGCTCCCGCCCATCATGGAAAACAGGGCCACCCCACGGCCCGCCGAGAAGGTGCCCGGCGAAAGCATGGTCCCGCTGCGCGAGTTGACCGAACGGGCGCTGTTGCAACAGTACGCCCCGATCGGCGCGCTTATCGATGCACACGGCACTATCCTCTACCTCCACGGTCGCACCGGCCAATATCTGGAGCCCGCCCCGGGCGAGGCCGGCGTGAACATCCTGAAAATGGCCCGCGAAGGGCTGCGACGTGCTTTGACCACGGCCCTGCACAAAGCGGTGGCGCGTAAAGAGCCGGTGCGCTACCCGGGGCTGCGGGTCAAAACCAACGGCGACTTTACCACGGTCAATCTGACGGTCCGTCCGGTGGCGGCGGGCACCAACGCGGTCGCCGAGCCAAACCTGTTTCTGGTCATCCTCGAGGAAACACCGGCGGCGGACCCGAAACGGTCCAAGAAGGGCGCCGTCGTGGATTCGGCCGAAGAAAGTGTCAGGGACGTGAAGGGGCGCATCGCGATGTTAAAGCAGGATCTGCGGGTCAAGGAGGAATTCCTCCAGGCCACCAACGAGGAACTGGAGACCTCCAACGAAGAGCTCAAATCCACCAACGAGGAAATGCAGTCTATCAACGAGGAATTGCAATCCACCAACGAAGAATTGGAAACCTCCAAGGAGGAATTGCAATCGGTCAACGAGGAACTGGCCACAGTCAACGCCGAACTGCTAACCAAGGTGGTGGATCTGTCTCAGGCCAACAACGACATGAACAACCTGCTGGCCAGCACGGGTGTGGGTACGATCTTTGTGGACCATCGCCTGTGCATCCGCCGTTTTACCCCCGCCGTCACCTCGTTGATCAACCTGATCCAAAGCGACGTGGGGCGGCCGGTGGGCCACCTCGTCTCCAACCTGGCCGGCTACGACCGCCTGGTGGAGGACGTGCAGGCCGTGCTGGACACCCTGGTTCCCAAAGAGATTGAAGTGCAATCCAAGCAGGGCGAGTGGTATCTGTTGCGCATCCGGCCCTATCGTACGCTGGAAAACCTGATCGATGGCGCAGTGATCACTTTTGTCGATATTACGAGGATAAAACAGGTGGAGGAAACCTTGCGTGAAGCCAATGCCCTGCGCCGCTTGGCCGTGGTGGTGCGCGACGCGTACGACGCCGTTACGGTGCAGGATTTGGAGGGCCGGATCCTGGCCTGGAATCCGGGAGCGGAAAGAATCTACGGCTGGAGCGAGGCAGAGGCCCTGGTGATGAACATCCGCGATTTTATCCCGGAAAGTCTGCGCAAAGAATCGCTCTCCAAAATACGGCGGCTTAGTCTGGCTGAGGTTCTGGAGCCGTATCGCACGCAGCGGTTCGCCAAAGACGGCCGAATTGTGGAAGTATGGCTGACCGCCACTGCCTTGCTGAATGAGGCCGGGGAAGTTTATGCCATCGCAACCACGGAGCGGAACCTTAAACCGGATAAACGTCCAGTCGCCACAGAGGAAGGTGATAGGCCATGACTGCAAAGTCCACTTTAGACCAGGCAGCCGACCTGCGTCGGCGGGCGGAGGAAAAAGCCCCTGAAAAATCCGACCGGTTGCCGGAATACCTGGAGATGCTGTCCCCCGAGGAAGCAAAGCGGGTGCTCCACGAGCTGCGAGTGCATCAGATCGAGCTGGAAATGCAGAACGAGGAACTGTGCCGGACGCAGGTGGAATTGGAAGCGTCGCGGGCACGCTACTTCGACTTGTATGACCTGGCGCCGGTCGGCTATTTCACGCTCAGCGAAAAGGGGCTGATCCTGGAGGCCAATCTCACCGCCGCCACCCTGTTTGGCGTGACAAGAGGTGCTTTGGCCAATCAGCCCCTCCACCGCTTGATTCTCCCCGAAGATCAGGACATCTACTACCAGCACCGCAAACAACTCTTGGAAACGGGCGCGCCGCAGGTGTGCGAGATGCGAATGCTGCGTGCGGACGCCACCCCCTTCTGGGCGCAGGTGGAGGCGACCGCAGCGCAGGATGCCCACGGCGCACCGGTGTGCCGCACCGTGGTGAGCGACATCACCGAACGTAAGCAGGTGGAGAATTCGCTGCGGCAGAGCGAAGAACAGTACCGAACCTTGTTTGCCGAAGCGATGGATGGCATCTGCCTGGCGGATGCAAAAACAGGTGTGATTCTTGATTGTAATCAGGCGTTGGCAGTTTTAGTCGGCAGAGACAGGACAGAGCTGATCGGACAGCATCAGGCCATCTTGCATCCACCCGCCGCCGATGGCGAGAAATTCTCCCCCACATTCAGGCAACACTTGGGCGATAAAGTGGGGCAAGTCCTCGACGCCCAAGTCGTCAGCCGCACCGGGGAAATCAAACTAGTGGAAATCAAGGCCAACCACGTCAACCTCCAAGGGAAAATGGCGGTGCAGGGCCTATTCCGCGACATCACCGATCGCAAACGGGCGGAAACGAAACTGCTTGAGATAAACCGCCATCTGGAAGAGACCACCGCACATGCCAACGAGATGGCCTCCCGGGCTGAGGCGGCAAACATCGCCAAGAGCGAATTCCTGGCCAACATGAGCCATGAGCTTCGCACGCCGCTAAATGCGATTATTGGATTTTCCGAGGGACTTCTGGAACGCACCGACCGGCATCCGTTGAACACCCACCAAAAGGACCGTCTGAAAAAAATCCATCAAAGCGGCGAACACCTGCTGGTCCTGATCAACAGGATTTTGGACACCGCCAGCATCGAGGCCGGAAAAACCCAGGTGAATCCCACTTCCTTCAACCTGGAAACGCTCGTCGGCGAGGTGAGCGGCATGGCCGAAGAACTCCTCAAGGGCAAGCCGCAAATTCGCTACACGGTTGACGTGGAAAAAGGCCTGCCGCTGATTTTCTCCGATCAGGATAGGCTCAAGCAAATCCTGATCAACCTGCTCAGCAACGCGGCCAAATTCACCGAGCAAGGATCGATCAAACTTTGGGGGCGATGCGATGGGCAGACCATCCTCTTGAGCGTCGAGGACACGGGGATGGGCATTCCCGAGGAACACCTGGACCACGTGTTCGAGAAGTTCTATCAGGTGTCAAACGTGATGCACGGCTCATTGAAAGGGACCGGCCTGGGACTTTCGATCTGCAAGAAGTACAGCGCTTTGCTGGGCGGAGCGCTGACGGTGCGGAGCAGCGAGGGGAAAGGCAGCACTTTCACGTTGTGCATTCCGCTGATTTTCGACGAGAAAGGGAAGCAGGAGAAGGCTCGACTTATCGAGGAGGCACGGATCCAATGCCTTGCGGTTCCGGCGGATGAAAACCGGCCCAAGGTCCTCTGCATCGAGCCGGACCCGACGAACGTCATGTTGCTTAACGACATCTTGATGGAAGCGGGGTATCAAGTCCTCCCGGCGTTTGACGGGGCGGAAGGCTTGTGCCTGGCGGCAAGCATCCACCCGCAGGCCATCATCCTCAACATCATGTTGCCTGGACTGGACGGCTGGGAGGTGCTGCACCGCATAAAGTCCGATCGCACCACTTGCAACATTTCCATCATCGTCGCCTGCGCGGTTGAAGAAGAAAGGCTAAGCCTATACTTCGGAGCGAGCGACTACCTTGTGAAACCCATCGACAAAGCCCGCCTTCTGGAGGCCCTGTCGCGAGTATCCGCGCTTTCCGGAAGGGAAGAGTACAACGTGGCGATCGTCGATGACGACCCTGATACGCTGAGGATGACCGCGGAATCGCTTGAAAATGAGGGCTATCGGGCGCGCACGTTCACCTCCGGCGAAGAGTTTCTCGCCGACCTACGGGAGCAACAGCCGGATGTTGCAATCCTCGATTTACTGATGCCGCGTATCAACGCCTTTCAGTTGCTCGACAAGCTTCGCGAAAACTCCGATTGGTCAAAGATCCCCGTGGTGGTGATGACGTCGAAGATTCTCGCGGCGGAGGAACTCCTGAAGCTGAACGAACACATTCGCACCATGATCCAGAAAAGCGGCATCACCTACGAGGAAGCCTATAAGCGATTGGTTGAACAGTTGAAACTCCTCTACAACAAGGAGTCCGTCCATGAGACACGTTCTGCTGGTTGAAGACGATCCGCTCAGCCGTACAGTTGTAGAAGACATGTTTCATTATCAAGACGTGCCCGGCGAGTTGGTCTGCGTCGAAAGCGGCGAAGAGGCGCTGGCGGCCATTCCCGTTTTCAATCCCCTGCTGATCCTCATGGACATCCGGCTGCCCGGCATCAGCGGCATCGAGGCCACCAAGGCGATCAAGTCAAATCCCTCGACCAAGCACATCCGGGTGTGGGCGATCACGGCACTGGGAACGAGGGCGGATATCGAGGCGGCGTTGGCGGCCGGCTGCGACGCGTACTTCGTCAAACCCATCAATGCCACGAAGTTGGCATGCCAACTGCAAGGATTTTTCAAATACTTGCCGCCGGAACTAACTACTTCCGAAAGAGAGACGGCGGCGCCATGATCCCCACGATTATGTTGATCGAAGACAACTTCAACAACATCTCGTTGCTGGAGGACATCTTCAAGTTTGACAACATCCCCGCCAAACTATCCGTCATGCAAGACGGAGAAGAAGCGCTCCGTTGCGCTGCCCGGCTCCAACCGGCTCTGATCCTCATGGACCTGCGCCTTCCGGGAATTGACGGGCTAGAGACCACGCAGATTCTGAAGAGCTGTTCGCTGACGAAAGATATTCCCGTCTGGGCCATCACCGCCTACGCAATGCCGGGCGACGAGGAGAGGGCAAGGGCGGCCGGATGTTGCGAATACTTTACCAAGCCTACCAATACACGAGATTTTGCCGATCGGCTCCGTAAATTCTTGAATGAGCTTGCAGCAAAGGAGCAAGACTATGCACCAGCCGAAAATCTTAATCGTTGACGACGATGAAAACAACCGCTTGGTACTCTCCGACGCCCTCGAGGGGGAACACTATACGCTTTTGCATGCCGCCAACGGAAGCGATGCGCTGAAGGTGGCCGAAAAGGAGGCCCCGGATCTGATTCTGCTCGACGTGGTGATGGCCGGCCTGGACGGCATCACCACGTTGCGGAAGCTCAAAGAGCAAGAAAAGACCCGCCATATCCCCGTGATTATGATAACTGTTTTAAAATCGGACGCGCATATTTCCATGTGTTTGGATGAGGGTGCGATCGACTACATCCCCAAACCCTTCACAAATTTGGTGGTCCGAGCCAGGGCGCGAGCGGCGATTCGGGCGCACTCCCCTGCCTTTCAGAGGGCATTACACGCCAAACCGCACGGAAAAGTGATAGGTTTGATCGGCGCGAAGGGCGGAGTCGGCACCACGACCGTCGCCGTGAACGTCGCTTTGGCCTTGGTCATAAAAAAGTATTCGGTCGTACTCGCGGAGTTGAGATCTGACCGCGGCACCGTCGCTTCACAACTCGGCGTGATCCCATGGATCAACTTGGGATCTCTCCTCGACAGCAAGACGCCTGAGGAAATCAACCGGTTCTCGCTGGGCAAGTGCCTGATCACACACAAAACCGGGCTGCAATTGCTGTTGGCCCCGCACAACATGAACGAGCCAAAGGAGATCGCTCCCCAGCAATCCGAGAACATCGTCAAAGAGCTGGCAGGTCTTGCCGACTACACCCTCCTCGATCTCCCGTTCCACCCGTCCGCGGCGACGAAGACGGCACTGCAACACAGTAATTTCATCGTGCTGGTGTTAGAGCCGGAATCATCCTCGGTCACCGGGGCGCAAGCGATGCTGCACCGGCTTCAATCCTGGGGAATAACCGGGAACTCGATAGGCGCCCTGGTCGTAAAACATGCACCCGTCACGAATCCTATGAAACTCGGCCAACTTCGATCAGGTCTCAACTGTAAAATCATTGGCATGGTACCCCCGGATCCCGATTTGTGCATGTTGGCCTTGCAGACCGGTTCCCCCGGTGTCATTTCTCAACCAGAAAGCAACTTTGCCGTGGCCCTGTCAGAACTCGCCTCCCGACTCACGGCGGATCAAGTAGCCGCCTTGACCTTCTAACCTGCATTTACATTAAAACAACCACGAAGAATTATTGACTGCCAGTGAATCTGGAGCAACAACCGGGAGAAATCCATGATGAGCGACATCCATGAACCCCCAACGGTCGCACGCCAATGTCCTGCCCGATCCACCCCATCGCCGAGGGTGCTTTGCATTGACGACGATCCGCTGGTCTCCGAAGTAATCCAGGATCGGCTGGAAGTCTACAACGTCAATGTACTGTCCGCTTTTAGCGGCATGCAAGGCCTGTGGCTGGCAACCACGCACAAGCCGGACGTCATCATTACTGACTTGCGGATGCCCTTAGGAGATGGAACCACAGTAATTGAATGTTTGAAACGCAATGTAGAAACCGCCTCTATTCCGATTATTGTGCTGACCGCCAGACGCGAACCCGGATTGCGGCATCAGATGGAAAAGATCGGCGCGGACAGATTCCTCACCAAACCGATTCTTTTTAATGACTTGCTCGATGAGCTGCGACTTTTCATTGAAGTGCGTATGAAGTAGTCGGCACGCACGATATTTGATGACAAAAGGGGTTGGGGAATCTTCTCGGTTGATGGGACGCTCAATGTCAGATGCTCTTGGAAAATCCTCAAAGGGGGCATGATCGCTCCGATTTAGCTCCTTTCTTCTCTGCTTGTCATCGGGGAACGATGCAACCTTTTTTCGGCCGATTTCGGGCAGGATTGAACTTGTGCGAATCTTGCACGGCGCCGCGGATTCGGGAATCCGGCTTTCCGATACTTAGAGACGGGGGTGGGAACAATTCCAAATCCTTTTTCCACCTCTGGTGATAGCAGAAGTATCCGATTATATTAGGGGGCACGAGCCTAGGTTTCTCGCCATTTTTCCTAATTCTCCCACAATTCCGGTTTCTCATGGATCCCGCCGCCGTCTGGAAACCGTGCCTGGAACACGCCGCCATCAGCGACCTGGGACTGCGGCGGGCGAACAACCAGGACAGTTACACGATCTTTCTGGCCAGCACGCAGCAGGTTTTCACGCGGCGGGGGCACCTGTTCATGGTGGCCGACGGAATGGGGGCACATGCCGCGGGGGAGCTGGCCAGCAAGATCGCCACCGACGTGGTGCCGCTGACGTACCATAAACTCCGCGAGAAATCGCCCCCCGACGCCCTGGCGGCGGCGATCCTGGACGCCAACACCCAGATTTACAGCCGGGGACAGGCCAGTCCCGATTTCAAGGGGATGGGCACCACGGCCTCGGTGCTGATCTTGTTGCCCCAAGGGGCTTTGCTGGCCCACGTGGGCGACAGCCGGGCCTATCGGCTCCGGGGCGGCCGGCTGGAGCAGCTCACGTTCGACCACAGCCTGGTCTGGGAATTGAAGGCGGCGGGCCACCAGTTCGAGGAGCAATACGCCAGTTACGTATCGAAGAACATCATCACCCGATCGTTGGGGCCGAACATCACCGTGGCCGTAGACCTGGAAGGACCGCACCCCATCGAGCCGGGCGATACCTTTTTGCTTTGCAGCGACGGGCTGTCAGGACAGGTTTCGGACGAGGAGATCGGCGCGGTGTTGACGTGCCTGCCGCCGGAGGAGGCGGTGCAGACGCTGGTCAACCTGGCCAATCTCCGCGGCGGACCGGACAACATCACCATCGTGGTGGCCAAGGTGCTGGGACCGCTGACGGCGGGAACGGCAGCCTCCGGCCCGACCGACCGGGCTGCTCCGTTGCGGCCCGTCCACCCGCTGCTCTGGACACTGCTGGGCGCGACGGGACTGGCCACGCTGGGATTCCTCGCCATGGGGCAGTGGGGCGTTGCGCTGGGGACCTTGCTGGTTACGGCCCTCTGTGGGATTGCCGCCCTGGTGCAGCGTTACGGCGGCGGGGAACCGTCCTGGGCGGGCGATCCCCAGCGTTTCGGCCGCGGTCCCTACGTCACCGCCGATTGCACGCCGAACGAAGATCTGCTGGCCAAGTGGAGCGTCATCGTCCAGGAATTGCGCGACGCGGCGGAGCACGAGAAGTGGAACGTCGATTGGTCCGGATTCCATCCCCTGCTGGCCCAGGCCGAATCGGCCCGCGCCCGGAAAGACTATCCCGCCGCCGCCCGCGAGTACCTCCACGCAATCAACTACATGATGCAGCAGCTCAAACACCAACGCCCCGACAAAGAGAAAACCTTCCTCGATTAAGAGCTTCCGACAAGCACAACCATCCCTGTTTCCTCTTTCCCGCAAGCGAGAATCCGATCATGCCCCTGTTTGAAATCGAGACGGACAATCACATCATCATCACCTGGGCCGACGACGAGGCGGCAGCCCAAGAGGTCGTGCTGGAGAGCTATCCGGCCGAGCCGCCGATGCGGATCACCAGGCGGCCGCGCGACACCTGGGTGATCTCCAAGGCGGCCCTGGGCATCTCCGGCGCGGCCGACCCCTGCCACGTCGCCCGGGACTGCCTGGCCAAGGCCTCCGGCGACAAGGTCCACGCCATCCGCCTCTACATGCAGCAGACCGGCTCCGATCTGGAACGCTCGCGGAAAGTGATCGAGTCGAACATGGTCATGGGCTGGTAGAAAATCCCGGCAGCATTACGATGTTCAAATACCCCCCGGCGGTGCTGCACGATCCTTCGGATCCCGAGAGTCGCTTTTCGCCCCGGCCGAGGGCGTTGTATTTGCTCGCCGCGGGCGCCGTCATCGCCGGGTGCGCTCTGTTGAGCATCTTTTCTGTCGCCGGTCTTTTTTTCAACCCGGGATCCATTTGCTGTTGTGTGGTTCTGGTCCCCCTTTTCCTGCTTACGGCTCGCCAACAGTATTGCGCAACGTTTCGGAGCGATTCGCTTGACGCCGTCAAAGTCGCCGAAAAAATGGGACTCCTCGTCTTGGTGGGCGTGATCTTCCTCTTAGGTTTTTTGGCAGAGTTGATCCGCACCAACGAAAGGCATTTCCTGACCGCGTCCGCACTAACCTTTTGCTTGATCGTATTTTGCTTCGTCGTCCGCTGGATCAACCGCCAGTGGGCGCAATTTCTCTGGACGTTTCCCGGCCTGACGGAAGAAGAACAGAATCGCAATGCCTCGCGCGCCGACGCCGCCGGTAAAGTTCCCGGCCCCCCTTTGCAATTCTCTCTCCGGTTCCTGTTTTGGCTGACGCTTCTCTTGGCCCTGTTGATGTCGGCCGCGGCGACGCTCGCCCGATTGAAGTCCGGCGGTCCTCCCGAATAGATCCGATTTATTTTCCCCAAGGGCCTTTTTTTGCGGCTTCAGAGGTCGGGAACTTTTTCGGTAAAAATCCCTGGCCAAAAGTCCTTCTATACAAACGGGTTACGGCGGGTAGAATAGAGTCTGGTTCCACTTGTAATTACACAGTTGTAATGCAGGGATGGTGAATAATGAACCGCATCCTTATCCTCGTGAGTCGATTTTGGAAATACCGTTTCGTTTTCTTCGCGGCGTCGGCCTGGCTCTTTCTAAGCGCGCAAGGTTTTACGGCCCCGGCCGCCGATCTGCCCGGCGATTATCAACTTCCCCCGCCGCCGGGAAAATTCTTGAAATCGCCGGCCGTAACGGGAAAAGGCGCCGCCGACGTTCCCGCCGGCACGCCCCTGCTGGCCACGACGTACTTCTATTGGTACGACGCCCCGAGCAAGTTGCACGTCGTCGACCCCGACGGCACCGACGCCCTGACCGATCATCCCCCGACCCTCGAGGGATTCAGCTACAAGAATGCCGCCTGGCATGAAAAGCAGCTCCGTGACATGATCGCCGCCGGCATCGACGTGCTGCTGCCCGTGTACTGGGGGACGCCCGACGGCAGCGAACCTTGGAGCGATGCGGGATTGCCGCCGCTGGTCGCCGCGCGGGAAAAGCTGCTAAAGGAAGGACTCCGGCCGCCGGCCATCGGCATGTTCTACGACACCAGCACGCTGCGGCACAACCGGTCGGGCTATCACGTCGATTGCACCACGCCGGCCGGCCGGCGATGGTTTTACGGCACGATTCGCAACTGCTTCTCCGCGATCCCGCCCCGGCACCGGGCGACCGTCGTCGGCAAGCCGATCGTGTTCCTCTACACCCGGGCGTTTGCGAAAAACGCCGACGATAAACTCTTTCCCGAGGTGCGGAAGATGTTCCGGCGCGATTTCGGCTCCGATCTCTACCTGGTCAAGATGCTCGACTGGCCGGGCCAGGCCGACAGCCAGTACTGCTGGGGCGCCGCACTGAAGCCGCAGTTTTTCGCCACGGCCGGGATCGGCCCGGGCTACGATCACTCCGCGGTGGTCCCGCCCCGCCGGCCGCTGGTCCGCAGCCGCGAAAACGGCGATTTCTACCGCTCGGCCTGGGAGCAACTCCTCAACATGCCTCCCGCAAAGCGCCCCTGGCTGGTGCATCTCGAAACCTGGAACGAATTCCACGAGGGGACCGAGCTGGCGGAGAGCAAGGAATACGGCCGCCAATACATCGACCTGACCCGCCGCTACGCCGACCGCTTTCACGCGAAGAAGTAAAGCGGACGAATAGGCAGCCCGAGATCTGTTGAAAACTTATCAGATGCAGATTAAAATCCTTTTCAGTTATCTGAGGATTTGCAATTTTTCAGCCAATGATTTCAAGGGGGTCATTTCATGGGAGTAGTCTACGGATCTGACGTTTACGGCGCGGTTAGAAAGGTCGATGGCACGCCTATCGTGACGAAATTTGCCATGCTTCAGATGCTCCCCTTGTATCCTCTGGAATCATATTACCTCTATCAATTGGGACCGGAAAAGGGAACATTGATTCCATTTGCCGGAGGGATTAGTCATCAAGATATTATCGGCATCCCTTTTGCCCGTGTGAACAAACTGTCGGTCTTTGCTGCTTACATACGGGGCATATGCGGCGGGATGATCCTTATAGGCAGTATGTTATTAATGGGATATATCGTGGGAGCGATGTGTCCAGGGAATGTCGCGGAGACCGGGAATACTTTAGCAATGATCGCCGGCGTCATCCTGGGCGTGGGGCTGCTCTTGGCGATCCCAACTTACATTATTACCTTTTCAACACCGTCGCGAGAACGACGGATTCGCTCGGTATGTGGTCGCGTCCTCGGGATTGCAGCGGACCCCGCCCAGATTCGAAAAGACGAAGCCGTTAGCATTGTGGCAGCGATCGACGCCTTATTTATCGAGAAAGATATTCCGCGAGCCAATATAATCCTCGGCCGAACGGAGAATTTAGATCCCGAAGTTTTAGATCTTCTCTTGGTGCGAACTCGCGCCCAAATCCAGTCCGAAGGACAAGAAGAACCCCATGAGTCAAATACCAATCGCCTCCTCGACGCTTTGGCGATGAAGCGACACGCTTCTTGATATGCCATAGCCGGTGATTAAATACCTCTGAAAAATGAGGAGAGAGAATGATTCGTAGAATAGGGGAATAGGTGGAATAGAACCAATCATTGTCATTGGAGTCAGAATGGGGTCAGGCTTTAACAGTTCTACGAGATGGCGGAACGGGTATTACTGAAGTGGACTGCTAAAAACGCAGTGATTTTTACCATGCAGCAGCCGCATTCCGAGGATGGTTTTCTACCAAGGATTGTGATGATCGACGGGCCGAAGGCCCTGTAATTCGCCCAGCCCTGGGCATCGCCCAGGGGGATCATAGCCACGCCATGTTGACCCCGGCCCAACGGGCCAACCGTTCCGCACGGCGAACGAACCGTTGGCCCGATGGGCCGGAATCGCCCTCCTCCGGC
>JAFGPV010000049.1 GCA_016936015.1 Pirellulales bacterium | reverse complement strand
TCCATGACCCACCTCCTTGCTTAAGGCCAACGGCAGTAATCCTTTCCGCCGGCTCCTATCATAGCAAAAATGTGGGTAAACTTAAGGGCTGTTAGCCGCCGGCTATCGAGTTGATTATAATATTTTTTCCTCTCTGCACGCACACTTGCAATCTCGAAACCACACACCATGAATACCTCACGTATCGGCATCTGGCTAATCGGTGCCAAGGGCGGAGTAGGCGGCACGGCCTTGTTGGGGCTGACGGCCCTGCAAAAAGGATTAATCGACAAGGCGGGGCTGGTCAGCGAACTGCGGCAGTTTACTGCCGCGAATCTGGCCGATTGGGGGCGGTTCGTCGTCGCCGGGCACGAAATCCGGCGCATCCCACTGGCCGAGGCGGTCGAGCGCTTCACCGCCGAGAATCGGATGATCGATCCGAAACTGGTCGCCGCGTGCCGCGGGGAATTGGAGCAAATCGACCGGCGGATCCGGCCGGGAACGATCCGCAACGTCGGACAGGCGATTGCCGCGCTGGCCGACGCGGACCTGCCGCAGGAGAAGTCGCCCCGGGAAATCATCGCCCGGCTCCGGGGCGATTTTCAGGCGTTTCTCGACGCGGAAAAGCTCGACCACCTGATCGTCGTCAACGTCGCTTCGACCGAACCGCCGGCGCCGAATCCGCCGCCCCCAAGCTGGTCCGAACTGGATGCCGCGTTTGACGATCCGCAATCTACCCTGCCGGCCAGCACGCTGTATGCCATCGCGGCCCTGGGGGCCGGCTACTCCTACGTCAACTTCACGCCCTCGTTGGGTTCCGCCCCGGCGGCCGTCGACGAGTTGGCCCGGCGGTCGGACACCCGACATTACGGCTGCGACGGCAAGACGGGCGAAACCCTGATGAAGAGCGTGCTGGCCCCGATGTTCGCCCGGCGGAACTTGCAGGTCCTCAGTTGGGTCGGCCACAACATCTTCGGTAACATGGACGCCCGGGTGCTGGACGATCCGGCCAACAAGCAGAGCAAGGTCGTCAGCAAGGACCGCCTGGTCCGCGAAATCCTGGGCTATGCGCCGAAGACGATCGTCTCGCTCGAGAATCTGCCCGACCTGGGCGATTGGAAGACCGCCTGGGACCACATCCATTTCCAAGGCTTTCTGGGCCTCCCGATGACGCTCCAATTCATCTGGCACGGCAGCGACTCGATCCTGGCCGCCCCGCTGGTCCTCGATCTCATCCGCTTCACCGAGTTGGCCCACCGCCGCCGCCACGTCGGCCCGATGCCCTTCCTGGCCAGTTTCTTCAAAAGCCCCTACGGCGTCAGCGATCACAACTTCGAGCGGCAGTTCCAGATGCTGGAGGGGTGGGTGGGAATAGCCGCCGGCTAGCGGTCATGGCTTTACTTGGTTGATTCTCCTTCATCTTCCACGCCCCATTGTTTGTTGGGTTCGGGGCCCATGTGGAAGACAATCGAGCCGCCGTTCTTGAGTTCGCCGAAGGGAAGGTAAGGGCGGGTCCAGTTCTTGCCGTTGAGCGTGACGGATTGGATGTAGATGTTCTTGTCGGAGAGGTTTTCGGCCGTCATGGTGAAGGTCTTGCCGTTGGAGAGATGGATCTCGGCCTTTTTCAGGGCGGGGCTGCCGATGACGTAGTTTTCGCTTCCAGGACAGAGAGGGTAGAACCCCAACGCGGTGAAGATGTACCAGGACGACATCTGGCCGCAGTCATCGTTGCCGGACAGCGAGGTGGGCTGGTTGCCGTATTGGCGGCGGACGACCTGGTGCAGGCGCCGGGCGGCCTTCCAGTTCTGGCCGGCGCAGGAATAGAGGTAGATGGTATGATGGCTCGGTTCGTTGCCGTGCCAGTACCGGCCGATCAGGCCATAGAGTTCTTCATTCTTCCGGTCAATCGGTTTTCCCGTGTCGAAGAGCTGGTCGAGTTTTTTGATGAAGTTGTCTTTGCCGCCGTAGAGGGCAATCAAGCCCGGCACGTCGTGCGGAACGTACCAGGAGTATTGCCAACTGGTCCCTTCGGTGACGTCGACGTGGGCGTTGGGATCGAAGGGAGTGCGCCATTTGCCGGTCGAGTCCTTGCCGCGCATGAAGCCGGTTACGGGATCGAAGATGTTTTTGTAACTGCCGGCGCGGCGCATGAAGTGCCGGTAGTCGTCCTCTTTTCCCAGGGCCTTGGCCATCTGGGCGATGCACCAATCGTCGTAGGCGTATTCGAGGGTTTTGGACACGGATTCGGTTTCCCGATCGCAGGGGACCCAGCCCAGCCGGTCGTAGTCGGGCAGGCTGTCGTAGTCGGGATTCATGGCGGTGGTTTTCATGGCCTGATAGGCCCGTTCGGGATCGAAGCCTTGGACGCCTTTGAAGTAGGCGTCCACGATGACCGGCACGGCGTGGTAGCCGATCATGCACCAGGTTTCGTTCGCCTGGAGGGACCAGACGGGCAGCAGGTGATCGGCGCTCTGGTCGTAGTGGGCCAGCATCGAGTTGACCATGTCGGCGTCGCGCGGGGCCTCGATCAATGCCAAGAGCGGATGCTCGGCCCGATAGGTGTCCCAGAGCGAAAAGATGGCGTAGTTCGTAAATCCGCGGGCCTGGTGGATATTCTGATCGAGGCCGCGATATTCGCCCGTCACGTCTTGATAGAGGTTGGGTGTGATGAGGGCGTGGTAGAGGGCCGTGTAGAAGGTTTCCTTTTCTTCCTGCGTGCCTTCGATTCGGATTTTGCTCAGTTCCCGATCCCATTTTTTCTGGGTTTCGGCGCGGACGCGGTCGAAATCCCAGTGGGGCAGGTCGGCATCGAGATTTTTCAGGGCGTTTTCGGCGCTGACGGCCGAGACGGCGACTTTAACCTGGATGACGTCGTCTTTCTTGGTGTCGTACTGGGCCAGGAATTGCAGGTTCGCGCCGGCCGCCTCCCTGCGGCTTTGGAAACGCAGTGCGCCGCCTTCGATCTCCGAGCGGGTGCGGAAGCGGTCACCGCCGTAAACCACGGGCTTGCCGTCGCTGACGATCTTGAAACGCTTAAAAGGCCGGGAGTAACGGGCGGCGAAATACAGGTGCCGCTCCTTCGCCCAGCCGTGCACCAGGTGATAGCCGGTGATCGTCGATTCGTCCTCGACGCGGACGTGCGACCAGACGACGTCCCAGTGCAGCACGTGTTTCAGATCGGTGAGGATCCAGGCCTGTTGGCTCTCGGGAAAGATGAAGCGGAGCAGGGCGGCGCGGTCGGAGGCGGTCAGCTCGGCCCAGACGTTGTAATCCTGCAATTTGACTTTGTAGTAGCCGGCCAAGGCGGTCTCCTCGTCGTGCGAGATGGCCGAGGCGTAGCCAGAGCGGGGTTCCTTGTCGGAGCCGGGAAAAAATTTCGGTTCGCCGACGCCCGCGATGAACAGGAAATCGCCCAGGTCCCACCAGCCCGTCCCGCTCAGGTGCGTCATGCTGAAACCGTGGAGGATCGGGTCGGCATGATCGTAGCCGCAAAATTTTCCCCCGTTGGTGTCGGGTCCCGGCTGGATCATGCCGAACGGCGCCGTCGGCCCGGGGTAAGTGTTTCCCTCGCCCTGGGTTCCGACCAAGGGGCGGATATAATCCGAAAGCGGCGGATCTTTCGCTTCGTCCGCGCCCCGGGCGACCGACAGGATGGCAAGGAAGATGAATTCCAGGCAAGCAAAACGGCGGAGGGAAATAATCGTTTGCATCAATCGTTTCCTGTTTTTCGACCAATCGAAGTCCCATGCAGACTATCAAAAAGGGGAGCCGATCGCAAGCAGAATCGGATAGGGTCTTCGCCGGCCTACCAAGCGGGAAAAGCTTGGTTCACGGATCAAGGATGCTCGATCCGTGACTGATTGATTCGAGAATCTCTTCCGCCAGGCGGCGGTAGTCCTCGGCGCCGTGGGAGTCGGGGGC
>JAFGPV010000048.1 GCA_016936015.1 Pirellulales bacterium | reverse complement strand
GTACGCCCCGGAGTTGAAGGCCAACTCCGACGAACTGAAGATCGGCGTAAAGGATTAACCATTGGAAAGCCGCGACCACCGGTCGCAGTTGCCTCGCCGCTTGCGGCTTCGCAAAGCATAAAGGAATACACATGACACACGGCAATTCCCGATTATTAACGTCCGTGCTGCGGATCCCCCTACCCTTGCTTTTAATCGCCGTAGGAGTCACCTGCACCCTGGCAGATGGAGTGTCGGAGTACAGACAATTCGAGGCCCGATTCACCGCCCGTGTCGATTCCATTAAAATCGACCTGTCGAGGACTGCGTTACCTGTGGGAATCGATGCTCGCTGGAAAGTAACCGGTGAAATCCTCTCGGTCGAGAAGGCTTGCCCACCGTTCGAGAAACCCGGCAAATTCGAGATTGCCATTCACAGCCCGGCCCAGAGTTTTCATCAATCCGCAGAGGAGGCCGTTGGAAAAACCTTCCGATTCCGTGCCCGGGGAATCATAATGAATGACAAACCGGAATACGTGCAACTCACCGCACACGACGTCAAAGCCAATTATTCCAAGGAAACCAGAGCCGCCTTCGCGAAGTACGAAAAGTTGGAGCCCTCATTGCCCGAAATCAACAACGCCTTCGCCTTTGACCTCTACCGGCAGCTCGGCAAGGAACCGGGCAACTTGTTCTTCTCGCCCGCTAGTGTGTCGATCGCCCTGAGCATGGCCGCCGCGGGGGCCAAGGGCGAGACGCAGAAAGAAATGCTCAAGGCACTCCATGTAGGACAGGATGCCATCCTGTCCCACGTGGACGACGCCTACCGCCGCCTGCTGGACGACTGGAACTCGGCGGGCAAGAAATTCAAGTTCCATCTCCACGTGGCCAACCGGCTGTGGGGGCAAGAGGGCTTCTCCTTCGTGCCCGGGTTCCTGACGCTGACGAAACAGCAATACGGTGCGGAGTTGGGCCGGGTCGATTTCGAGACCCAAGCCGAGGCCGCCCGGCGGGAGATCAACCAGTGGGTCGCGGAGCAGACGGCCGAGAAGATCAAGAACCTCATGCCTCCCGGCTCGGTCACTGCCGCCACCCGGCTGGTGCTGACCAACGCCGTCTATTTCAAGGGCGATTGGATGTCGCCCTTCAAGAGATCGGCCACCCGGGACGGCGTATTCACCGTCTCGTCCGCCGAAAAGCTGAAAACGCCCTTCATGCGGCAGACGTCGCGCTTCGGCTATGCGGAAAACGACGCGGTGCAAGCGCTGGAATTGCCTTACGTCGGTTTCCGGCTGGCGATGGTCGTGCTGCTGCCCCGCAAGATCGACGGGCTGGCGGAGGTCGAAAAGACGCTCGATGCGAAATCGTTGGAAAAACTCCTCTCGGGCATGGAACATCAGGAAGTCCGCGTCGCCTTGCCGAAATTCAAGCTGGAAACGCCGTCGATCAAGCTCAACGGCCCGCTGGAAAAACTCGGCATCCGGAAGGCGTTCACTACCAACGCCGATTTCTCGGGCATCAGCACCGAGGAGAAGCTGTTTATCTCCGGCGTCTATCACAAGGCGTTCGTCGACGTGTACGAGGAGGGCACCGAGGCGGCGGCCGCCACCGGCATGGGTATGGCGATGGCCGCCCCCCCGCCGCAGGCCCCGCCGCCGGTGTTCCGCGCCGACCACCCCTTCCTGTTCCTCATCCGCGACGTGCAAAACGGCGCCATCCTCTTCCTCGGCCGGCTCGAAAAACCCCGGTCGTAGCACCCCGCCTGCCCCATACGATTGATCTTGACACCACCCGATGAACCTGCGAAGGTATCCGCACCGTATATCAAGAGACACCAAGGAGCAACCGGATGCTGATCTTCTGGCGACACCGCCTTACCGTACCGTGTTTATTCGGCGTGCTGATGCTGATGGGCATCGTCTTTGCGACCGCCTCGCTGCAGATCAACGGCCAGGAGCAGCCGGGCGCCGTCAACCCGCCGATGCCCAAGGCCCCGGCGGTCTCGACCTTCGCCCCGGCCGATGACCTGGTCGCCCAGGCCGAGTGGTACCTGAAGGACCTGAAAAAATGCCTGACCGAGGCGGCGGATTACGAGGTCTATCAGGAAAAGATCGTCAAGGAGGCCAACACGTTGGCCGTCGTCGCCCTGGCCCTCGGCCTGCACGACAAAGCGAATCCCTACAAGCCCCGGGCGGGTGGAATCATCAAGGCGTCGCAGGAGTTGGCCGCCGCGAAAAAATATCCGGCCGCCAAGTCGGCCCTGGCCAAGCTGCAAAGCGCCGCGGCCGGCAAGGGGGATCCATCATCGGCCCTGAAATGGGAACAGGTTGCCTCCCTGCCCGAGCTGATGAAGCAGGTCCCCACCATCCACACCAAGTTCAAGCGGAACCTGAAGCCGTCAAAGTTCAAGAAAAAGGCCAAACTCAGCGCCGGTTACACGGCCGTGCTGGCCGCTATCGCCCAGGGATCGATGGCCGACCTCAAGGAGGCCAAGAATCCTCAGCAGGTCCGGCAGTGGTACGCCCTGACCGAAGAGATGCGCGACGTCTCGGCCCAACTCAACCGGGCAATCCGCCGTGGCGATCAGGTTGCCGCGACGGCCAAACAAAAAATCCTGCAGAAAAACTGCGAGGCCTGCCACGCCGTCTTCAAGCCGGACGTCGTCATCGAGGATTAGGACGGAAGCGTCATCCTGAGCGCAGCGAAGGATCTCGCCGGCCGATAGATCCTTCGCTGCGCTCAGGATGACGTTCACCGGGCGGCAACTATCGCTTTTCCAGTTCCAGGGCCTCGACGATGACCTCGCCGCCGGGAGTCAGTTGCCGCAATTTATCGGCAATGATCGCCTTTTCCGAAACGGTGGCATTGGCCAACTTGCGTTTGTAAATCTTGACTTTTTTCCGCCGATGCTGTCGCCGGCGGATCTCTTTCCGGCGTTCGCTGCAACTCACAAATAGATCTCCTCGTCTCGTTGTTGGGGAAAAGGGGCAAGCCTTTTCACCAGGATGGTCCCCGGGGCGATTCCCCTGATTCCCGCTTGGACTGCCTGAATACTGCTTTATAACCCGAATGCCGGGGGCAGGTCAACCGAGGGGACCTCGGTAAAGCAGAACTTTCCCCCCCGTGGGAAGAGCGTGTCTTGAAAATCTCCCCTCTCCCGGACCAACCTGCGGTCGGCGCCCGGAAAAGGGACGCGCTACAGCCGCCGCATGTGGAAACCGCCGTCGACGTGGAAGGCCTGGCCAGGGGCAAAGTCGAAGTCGCCCCGGGCGACGGCCGAGACGGCCCGGGCGACGTCGTCCGGCTGCCCCCAGCGCTGGATGGGCGTCAGGCCGTCGGCGATCAATTTGTCATATTTTTCCTTTACCCCGGCCGTCATGTCGGTGGCGATGATGCCCGGCTGGATCTCGAACACCCCGATGCCGTATTCC
Source organism: Pirellulales bacterium (assembly GCA_016936015.1). Taxonomy (GTDB): domain Bacteria; phylum Planctomycetota; class Planctomycetia; order Pirellulales; family Thermoguttaceae; genus JAFGPV01. The sequence goes on along the minus strand of JAFGPV010000048.1, from coordinate 962 downwards.
GCCAGCCGGTCGGCAAACAGCAGGGTCATCATCCTCATGCCCGCCTTGCTCAGGCAGTACTCTCCGCGGCTGGGTGACGAAGTGTAGGCCGAGATCGAGCCGATGTTGACGATCCGGCAGCGGCGCTGCGGATCGTCGCGGACCTGCTCGATCATCCAGCCGGCCACCTGCTGGGTCAGGAAGAACGGCCCCTTCAGGTTCACCGCCATCACGCGGTCGTAACTTTCCTCGGTGGTCTGGAGGACGTCCAACCGCTGTTTCGGGGCGGCGCCGGCGTTGTTGACCAGCAGATCGCAGCGATCGAAGCGGCTCCGGACGGCCTCGACCAGCCGGGCGCGGTCCGCAGCCAGGCCGACGTCGGCCTGGATCGCCTCGGCCCGGCCGCCGGTCTGGCGAACGGCGTCGGCCGTCTGCCGGGCGGCGTTTTCATCGGCGCGGTACACGATCGCCACGGTAAATCCGTCGGCGGCCAATCGGAGGCAAATCGCCCGACCGATCCCCCGACTCCCGCCGGTTACTAGGGTAACGTTTTCCATGTGTTTTCCATCGTGTTGGGGTCCGTTTTTCTTACTATGAACAACCGCTCAGCGGGCTTCCACTGGGATTTCCCCTCTCCATGCCCATCAATGTAGCCGCCCTCCCGGGCAATCTCAAGTCGTTGCGTAATCCCTACAAACACGCATTTTGACGCCCCAGAGCGGCAACCTAGGTTGACAAAACCCTTTCGGCCGCATAGATTTTATTAATTGGATATATTTTCCCGATAGGAATAGTATGAAGCCTCAAGCCGGCAGTCCGATAATTGCTCCGCCTCGCGTCGTCGTCGGCGTCGTGGTGGATATTATTATTGGGGGCTAGCGGCCTGAGGGCTTCCGGTTCAAGTAGAACGCAAGCAGCCCTGAGGCCGAAACGGCTTCGGGGTTTTTTTGTTGTTGCGTCAGGCATGACGCGACAGCGTCATG
>JAFGPV010000047.1 GCA_016936015.1 Pirellulales bacterium | reverse complement strand
GCTAAACGGAAGAAAATTTTAGTTTTCCGGAACCGGCGCGCCGTCCGCCGACGATGGCTGTTTGACTTTCAAGGATACGCCTATGACTACGAAACCTGCCGCGCCGCTGCGTTCTGCCGAGAGCAAAGAGCACAGCTACGAGGAGTTGAAGCAGCGGATTCACAACAAGCTGGTCGACAAGCTGGATCTCTCGCGAATCGGGGAACTGGAGGGAGACGTGCTGCGGCGCGAGATCCGGCTGGTCGTCGAGCATCTCTGCGACAGCGAGGACACGCTGTTGAACCGCAACGAGCGCGAGCGGCTGGTCAACGAAGTGCTCGACGAGGCCTTCGGGCTGGGACCGCTGGAAATGCTGCTGAAGGACCAGACGATCACCGACATCCTGATCAACGGCCCGAAGAGCGTGTACATCGAGCGCCGCGGTAAGATGGAGCGGACCACGGTCAGTTTCCGCAACAACAACCACCTGATGCAGATCATCGACCGGATTATTTCCAAGGTCGGGCGCCGGGTGGACGAGACCTGCCCGATGGTCGACGCCCGGATGCTGGACGGCTCGCGTTTCAACGCGATCATCCCCCCGCTGGCCCTGGACGGGGCCTGCGTTTCCATCCGCCGTTTCGGCAAGAGCCCTTTGAAACTCGAAGACCTCCTGAATTATAAAACCTTTACGCCCGAGATGGTCATGTTGCTGGAAGGGGCGATCAAGGCCCGGCTGAACATCCTCATTTCCGGCGGAACCGGCTCGGGAAAAACCACGCTCCTGAACACGCTGTCCAGTTTCATCCCCAACAGCGACCGGGTCGTGACCATCGAGGACGCGGCCGAGTTGCAGTTGCAGCAGGATCACGTGGTGCGCCTCGAGACCCGGCCGTCGAACATCGAGGGCAAAGGCGAAATCACCGCCACCGACCTGGTGCGGAACGCGCTGCGGATGCGGCCCGAGCGAATCATCATCGGCGAATGCCGCGGAGCGGAAGCCCTGGACATGCTCCAGGCGATGAACACCGGCCACGAAGGCTCGATGACCACGCTCCACGCCAACTCCCCCCGCGACGCCATCGCCCGCTTGGAAACGATGATCATGATGGCCGGCTTCGAACTGCCGCTTAAGGCAATGCGGACCCAGATCGCCAGCGCCATCGACTTGATCATTCAAGTCAGCCGCCTCCAAGGCGGACCGCGAAAAATCACCTGCATCACCGAAGTGGTCGGCATGGAACAGGATACGGTCGTGATGCAGGACGTGTATCGTTTCGACAGACAGGGCGTGGACGAGGCCGGCCGGGCGTACGGCCAGTTTATCGCCACCGGGATCCGGCCGATGTTCATGCCGCGCTTGGAATCCGCCGGCGTCCGCCTGCCCGCCAGCGCCTTCCGCGAACGGGTGATGTTGGAAGATTGAGAGGTCAGGAAACAGAGAGCAGGGATCAGGGAACAGTGGTTGGAACCGGAAAGCTGATCCCTGACTCCTGACCTCTGATCCCTAAGAAGGAGACGCACCGTGCCGTTGCTGTGGATCGCCATCGGCTTGTTTATCGGAGTCACCGCCATCGTCTTCGGAGCGGCGATGATCCTCCGCGGCAAACCGGCGAATAAATTGGAAGATCGGCTCGATCTGCTGACGGGAACCAATACGCCGGCCGCCGCCAAGGAAGGGCTCGTTAAGCAAAGCGTCTTAGCCCAACCGCTGGACGACCGGCCGGGACTGTTCGAGGTGATCTTCGAGCGGTTCGGCAACGTGAACCTGCTGTTGGAGCAGGCGGACGTCTCGCTGTCGCTTCCCAAGCTGGTGTTGGTCTCCGGCGTGTTGGCCGTGGTGGGAATGGGATTGGCGGCCATCATTCACATTCACCCCGTCCTGATCCCCTTGGCGGCGGCCCTGATGGCCGCCATGCCGCTGCTGTGGATCGTCATCCGGCGCAAAAGGCGGCTCAAACAGTTTGCCGCCCAATTGCCCGAGGCCCTGGAAATGATTGCCCGGGCGCTCCGCGCCGGCCAGAGCATGGGCTTCGGTTTCAACCTCGTGGCCCAGGAAATGGGCCCGCCGATCGGAAAAGAATTCAATCGAATCTTCGAGGAGCAAAACCTGGGAATTCCCGTCGATCAGAGCCTCCGGGAAATGAGCGAGCGGATTCCCAACCTGGATCTGAAATTCTTCGTCACCGCCGTAATCCTGCAACGACAGACGGGCGGCGACTTGGCCGAAATCCTGGACAAGATCGGAAGCCTGATCCGCGATCGCTTCCGGATCTGGGGCCAGGTCCAGGCGCTGACCGGCGAAGGCCGGCTCTCCGGCGTGGTCTTGCTCGCGCTCCCCTTTCTCCTCTTTGTCGTCGTCTATCAACTCAATCCGAAATACCTCATGACCCTTTTTACCGATCCTCTGGGCACCAAGATGCTCGTGGCCGCCGCCGTGATGCAATTGCTGGGCGCCTTGGTGATCCGGAAAATCGTGAATATCAAGGTGTAGCCGTGTTGATTGTCGCCAGTCTGTTCGATTTCGAGTCGCTGATCCCCTTGGCCATCTTCGGCACGTTCGCCGCCCTGGCCTGGTGGGTGCTGGAACGGTTTGCCGAGGCAAGGCCCCGAGCGGTAGAACGGCTCAACGAGCTGAAAAATCCCCGCAGCCGCCGGCAAGCCCAGGCCGAAAGCGCACTGAAGAAAACCGATCCCGTCACCAAGATGCTCGAAAAAGCCACTCCCGCCCTGGCCAAACCCTTGCAGCCGAAAAACGAACTGGAGATGAGCAAATTGCGCACCCGGCTCACGTATGCGGGATTCCGCGGCGAATCGGCCGGCAGTATTTTCCTCGGGCTGAAGTTCTTCGGCCTGGTGATCGGCGTCTTCCTCAGTAGCGGCACGTTGCTGACTATCCGTGGAATGGACAACAAATCTATGATGTGGACAGTCGTCGTGGCCGGGCTGATGTTCTATCTGCCGGACCTCGTGGTGGGCATGATGGGAAAAAGCCGCAAACAGGCCATCTTTCTCGCCCTGCCCGACGCCTTGGACTTGATGGTCGTCTGCGTGGAGGCCGGATTGGGTTTGGATCAGGCGATGCGGAAGGTCGCCGAGGAAATGAAAAACGTCTACCGCATCCTGGCCGAGGAATTCGCCATCAGCAATTTCCAATTGCAAATGGGTCGGCCCCGCTCCGAAGTGCTTCACGAACTCGGCACCCGCACCGGAGTCTCCGATTTAAGAGCGCTCTCGGCCGTGCTCATCCAGGCCGACCGGTTCGGCTCCAGCGTGGCCCAGGCGCTCCGCACGCAAAGCGACTCGATGCGCATCCGTCGCCGACAGCTTGCCGAAGAAAAAGCCGCAAAAACCGCCGTAAAACTGATCTTCCCCTTGGTAATTTTCATCTTTCCCGGCATCTTCGTGGTTCTGGTCGGCCCCGCCGCCATCACCATGATCCGCGAAATGTTGCCCCGCATGGCGGGCAAATAGCCGTAGGGGACAGGTTGGCAGCCTGTCCTACAAAATGCTCCCCCACAGGGCGGGAAAGCAACGGCTTTCCTTGCGGTTCTTCAAGCGTCAAAGCCGATAACCTTCGATAGTCCCCGATTGCCAGATTGCGTGCGCACGGGGAACTCTCCACCGGAGTTGAGGCTTGAATCAATTGCGTAAACTTTATCGACAATACCAATCAGGGAGGATCATGGTCATGTCGAAGTATTTCCTCCGTTTCCTGCTCTTCGCCATATTGGCGTTCTCAACGGCGGCTTCCCAGGCCGGCCCGCTCTGCGATTTTCTGCGGAGTATTCCACGCGACACCAAACGGCGCAACTGCTGGCCCAAGCCGTTCGTGTGTCCGGACCGTCAATTCACTCGAGCACCCTTTGCCTTGCAGGTGGACAACGGCTGGCAACTGCAGAATATGCTTGGTGCTCATTATTTCGAGGAAGCCACCGGCCAACTGAACGAATCCGGCCGGCTGAAGGTGCGATGGATTCTTTACGAAGAGCCGGCCCAACATCGGGCGGTTTACGTACACGTCGGCCAGTCTCACAAAGAGACGGAAACGCGACTCCGGGCGGTCCAGGAATATGCGGCCCAGATCATGCCGCAGGGCGATTTGCCGATGATTACCACCACGACGCTGCCCGAGGGCGGTTGGCCGGCCGATCGTCTTTATCTTATCATTATGAAAAATCAATCAGGGCAAGAGGTGCCACATCTACCTTATTTGCCAGCCGACACTGATACCAGCACCAGCAATAACTAAAGCTATTGGAATAGTGAAAAGCCCTGTTCCCAGAACAGGGCTTTTTTTATTGTTGCGTCAGGCATGACGCGACAGCGTCATG
>JAFGPV010000046.1 GCA_016936015.1 Pirellulales bacterium | reverse complement strand
TGGGCATGGTATTCGAGGTTTCCCGCATGTCCACGCAAGCGTGGACATGGCACCCGACCCCCATTTTAAGACTTGACAAAGCACTAGTTCCAAGATGGCAATTTGGGGCATCCTTTTCCCGCCGATGGGCGAACAGGAGCCTGCCGCCGACATCAAAGAACGAGGGCTTTTGAATCCTGTTGTTCTTTTCGAGGGCAAAGTCCTCGATGGCCGCAGCAGGCTGGCCGCATGTAAGATCGGTGGCGTCAAACCGCCTTTCGTTGCTGTACGCGGCCGTTGGAATCAGGCCCTGGATCTGTTTTTTTCCGCCTTGATGGGGAATGATCTTTTCAACGGTTTTTTTATTTTTGTTGGGACTCACTCCGTTCGTCCCACCCTACAAATCTCGGGCAGGTTCGGATGGACGGCGGGGCCGAAGTAGCGGAGGGCGACCAGCGGCTCGCCGCCGGTGTTGACGACTTCCACGCCGGCGGCAGCGGCCTCGTGGGTGATGAAGACTTCGTCCCACGGCTCCTCGCCGAAGCGGATCATCACCGGGGTCTGGATCTCCAGCTTGCCCAGCCGGCCGGCGCCCTGCACGGTGATCCAGCCGCTGGCGCCGGGATCCTTCAACAGGCACTTCGCGCCGGGCAGGACCGTCAGCTCCTTGGCGGAGACCAACTGCCGGCCGTCGAAGCGGCCGTAGTCGATCCAGCGGTCGGTGTAGCCCGGCCCGGAGCGTTCCGGATCGATGATCGGCTCGACGTAGGTGTGCTGCTTGAAGTACGGATCGACGTTTTTCTCCCAGTCAAGCTGTTCGATGAGGAAGTCGAGGTCTTGCCGCTTGTCTTTCGGCACGTCCTTAACCAGCAGCTCCCAGGGCACCTGCCGGCCTTCGACGAGGGACTGGTACATGCCGAAGACGTCGGAGCCCCACTGCGGCTCGTAGGTGCACATTGAGCCGGGGGCGTGCAGCACGCCGGCGGGGACGATCCAGCCCGTGCCCGGCCTGAGCCGATAGGCCTTCGAGAGGTCGAGGATGCCGTTGTCTCCCCGGTTCCAATTCTCCAGGCAACGGCGGACGTCGGCCTTGGTCGTGCCCGGCTCGAGACCGAAGAACGTATAGTCGAAATGGTTTTCGGCGGCGTTCAGTTGCGGGGGAAAGTAATAGCACTCGGGCTTGCCCTGTTGGCCGGTCAGCGCGGCGTGTTGGGCCTGCTGGTGCATGTGGAGGGGGATGGGACCCATGTTGTCGAAGAATTTTGAATAGACCGGCCAGCGCCGATATTCTTCCCACATCGCCGGGCCGATTACGCGGGGACCGGCCTCGTCGACGACGTCTTTCAGCAGGAAGCGCTGGCCCTCGAAGACGCAGTAGCTCAGGCCCTCGTCGGGGGCGCGGCCTTCGTTGGCGGCCTCGGTGGTGCTGGCAAACCAGCGCTCGTCGATGCCCCCGCGATGCGTGCCGAGGGCGTACCAATCGGCCGGGGCGAGCTTGATCCGCTTGCCGGGATGCAGGAAACTCCGCGGCACCCAGGTGGGCGTCAGGCGGAGCAGTCCGCCGCCGGCGTCCAATGCCCGATCGGCAACGGCCGACACGTTGTCCCGGTCGTGAATCTTCGATGCGCTCATGGCCTTTTCCTTTTTTACTTAGGGTTTGCTGCACGAGTCGATCAAATCGTTCAGCCGCGTGCGGTAATAAGCGAAGTCTTCCAGGGAAACGTCGGGGGGGACGAAATGGTCGGTGTGCGGGATATAACCGCCGCGGCGGAGCATCTCGCCGATCGGCGCCAGGGCCTGATCGATCGATGCTTTGCCCCGCGCCAACGCGCCCTTGGCAATGCCGCCGGCCATCACCAACGTCGGGTATTGCTCGCGGATCGTCAGCAAGTCGACGCCGCCGGTCTGCTCGAACGGCCACATGCCGGTTACTCCGACTTGCAGGAAGTGGGGAATCAGCGACCGGCAGTCGCCATCGGTGTCGAGATGGATCTGCGGGACGCCGCGGGCTTTCATCAATCCGGCGATTCGGCCGAGGTATGGCAACAAGAATTCCTGAACCATCCGCGGCGAGATCATCGAACCTTTTTTGTCCGACATGTCTTCCCACACCTCCCAGACGTCGATTTCGACCTGGCTGAGGACCTCCGCGAAGACGGCCAGCCAGATTTCGGTGAAGGTTTTGAGGATGTCGTGAATGAGTTCCGGCTCCTGGTGATACCAGATGAAGACGTTTTCGTAGCCGAGCAGATGGACCAGCGTGCCGAAAAAGCCCTGCGGATAGCCGCCGAGGGCCAGCGGATAGTCGCGGTTGCGGTATTCGTCGAGGAGCTGGGGCCAGTGCTTCGGGAAGCGGCCGGCGACGTTCTTGACGTTCAGCCGCTCCGCCTTGATCCGCTTCCAGCTTTCCCAGCCGCTGATCGGCCACTCGTAAGCCGTCGGGATCGTGGCCTCCTCCTTGAGAAAGATGCGTTTCACGCCGTCAATGTCGCTGTATTTCAGCAGCCGGTCGTTCTCTTCAAGGATCTCCACGTCGAAGGGGGGATCGAACAACAAATTTACGTCCGTCAGGCGGAGTTGCCGGTCCATACCGAAGCGGTCGCGGACGTCGGTATCGACCGGGAAACCTTGCGTGGGCCAATACAGGGCGCCGGCCATTACGGCGATGCCGTTGGGCAGCACGCCGTCGCCGCGATGCGTCCAGGCCGGAATGTAGAGGGAGGAGGCTGGCGTGGTGATCTCCGTCGGCAGCCGAGGATAGTGCCGCCGCGGCAGGCCCTGGTCGTACCAATTCTTGACCGTTTCGCCCCAGTATCCGAACTCCCATTTCAGCGTGCCCACTTGGGGATGGAAACGGCAGACTTCCAGGAACCGTTGACGGGTATTCATCGTTTTTGCATCCTGGCGCCGTTGTGCGCCCTATAAGGAAAGATTGGATATGAAAAGCCGAAGGCGGAAATCGGATCCCATTATTACCGAGAGACGCCCCCCATTCAAGTCGGCCGGGAACAGTCGTTGGATCATGAACACCCTGCTGGAATGAATCATCAACCTCTTCGAAAGATCCATCTTCCGAAGATCATCTCTCCCGTCAAACAACGCGTCGAAAATTCCTTGTCAGTGCGTCTCTGACCGGTTACAATCCGGCTAGACAGCATGAAGCATCTTAGGATTCATAGCGGCCGGCAAACGGAATATCAGGTTCTGGGCCCCATTCCCCGTGGAGTATGATCATGTCTTATACAACGCTCATGTTTTCGTCCATCTTCCTTATGACGAGCCTGTGTGCCGGGCGGCTGGGCAACGCCCTTTCCGCAGCGGAACCGACCGTGGCGGCGAAATCCTCTCTCCGCGCCCCGCCCGAGGACGTTACGCGCTGGCGACAATTGAAGTTCGGCATGTTTATCCACTGGGGGCCGGTCAGCCTGCAGGGGACCGAGATCGGCTGGTCCCGAGGCGGCGAGCGCCGGGGCATGGGTCCTTCTCAAGGGAATGTGCCGGTGGAGGTTTACGACAATCTCTATAAAAAATTCAATCCCACCCGGTTCGACCCGAAGCAATGGGTGCAGACCGCCAAGGACGCCGGGATGCGGTACATGGTGCTGACTACCCGGCACCACGACGGTTTCAGTCTCTTCGATACACAGTGCTCGGATTATAAAATCACCAGCCCCGAGTCGCCCTACGGGAAAGACGTGGTGAAGATGCTCTCGGAGGCGTGTCGCGCGGGGGGATTGACCTGGGGCGTGTATTATTCGCAGCCCGATTGGCATCATCCCGATTACCGCACGAAGAACCACAAGAACTTTTTAAAATTCCTGCACGGGCAGGTCCGCGAACTGCTCAGTAATTACGGGCGGACCGACGTCATCTGGTTCGACGGCTTGGGCGGCAAGGCCCGGGATTGGGACGCGGAAAAGCTCTTTCAAACGATCCGCTCCTTGCAGCCGCAGATTCTCATCAATAACCGTTGCGGATTGCCCGGCGACTTCGACACGCCCGAGCAGCACATCGGGAACATGCAGGTCGATCGGCCCTGGGAAACGTGCATGACCATCGGCACGCAATGGGCCTGGAAGCCCGGCGACAACCTCAAGTCGCTGAAGACCTGCCTGCACGTGCTGATCAACACCGTGGGGGGCGATGGGAATCTGTTGCTGAACGTCGGTCCAATGCCCGACGGCCGGATCGAGCCGCGGCAGGCCCGGCGGCTGAAGGAAATGGGCGACTGGCTGGCGAAATACGGCGAAAGCGTTTACGGCACCCGCGGCGGGCCGTTCTGGCGGGGGCCTTGGGGCGCCGCCACGCAAAAAGGCGACACGATCTACCTGCACCTGCTGGACCCGAAACGCGACGCGGTCCGGTTGCCGCCGATCCCCAAGAAGATCCTGTCTCACAGCGTCTTGACCGGCGGCACGGCGAGCGTCCAACAGACGCCTTCCGGCATTGAAGTTTCCGTTCCCCCGGAACACCGTCGGGAGATCGACACCATCGTCGTCCTGAAACTCGACGGGCCGGCCGCCGAAATCCCCGTCGAGCAGCTCCGGGTCCGGTCCGTGGCGAAGGGGAAAAAGGCCGCCGCCTCGAACGTTTTTCAGCGGCTTGCCGCCCAATACGGACCGCAAAACGCCTTCGACGGGAATCCCCAGACGCGTTGGGCCACCGACGCCGGCACGCACCGGGCCTGGTTGGAGGTCGATCTCGGCGACGAGGCCCGGGTGCATCGCGCGGTGATTGCGGAGGCCTACGCCCCGCGGGTGCAGGCGTTCGAGATTCAGGCCGATCAGGGCGACGGGTGGAAGACGGTGTACGTCGGCCAGGAGATCGGCGAAGACGGCGATTTCCAATTTCCCCCCGTCACCGCCCGGCGGTTCCGATTGAACATTCTGAAGGCCGCCGAAGGCCCGACCCTCTGGGAATTCGGCCTGATTGCCGCCCCGTAAGCCCCGCGACGTCTTCGACCATATGGGGTCAGTGTCATGGTCCATCGACTTATGAGAACACCAACGAAGGACAACGAAACCCCACAAGATAGCGGTAAAAACGTGAGCGAAAAGCATAGAATCGGCAGTCATGCTTCAATGCGGACTGAAAACCGAACCGATCTTTTACAATTCAGAGTGAATGAGAAGAGTTCCCCAAGCCATAGGCGCGCAAGGGTAGCGTAACGCACTCTTTGTGAGACGTTGCACGGCTCACGCCACGCGTTTGAGCGTCACGAGCGGAAGGTGCCGTTTGCCTTGGTAGAAATCGACCTGGAGTTCCAAGCGAACTCCGAGCTTACCCTTTACCAAGGTCCGTGGCGTGGCACAAGGAGAAGCCCTCGGCCAGGCGGCGCGCGTTTCATAGCGAGGCTTGCGGTTGACGGGAAAGCGTTTGTTATACACCTCATTCGGCGTCCTGCCGCCGAGGGCGGAGTTCGGTCGGTGCGCGTTATACCAATCCGCGATTAAGGAAAGCTCCCGTTGGAACTTTTGGCGGCGGATGGGAACGAGCAGCAGGCCGCTCAGCAGAAGCTTAATCGTGAGGATCAATCGCTCCTCCAAGGCGATAGAACCGTGTTGGCCGACGGCCCCGAACCGCGGCTTGATGCCGTTCTTGCGGCACCACGACTTGAAGCCAGTATTCCAAAACTGGCCTCCCTTGTCGCAGATCAGGCACCTCGGCTTTAGCAATTCACGCCAATCGTGCGGAGGATCTTCCTTGAGGAATCGCCCCACACGGTGGTGGCAGCCAGATGCCGCCCTGCTCGGGCCAGGATTTCGGCGATTTTCTTTTTGCCCAGTGTGGGGCAAAGGATTTTCAACCGCTGCACGAGGTAATGCACAAAATCCGGGAAAGGAATGCCCCCAACCGAAGTCGTATTTTTTCAGGACGAGGACGGTTCAGTTCCCGTGTTGAACTGGATCGACGATTTAAGCGACAAAGCACAGGCCAAATGTGTGATCCGGATCGAGCGTCTCGAACAAATGGGCCATGTACTCCGTCGTCCCGAAGCGGATTATTTGCGGGATAGGATTTACGAACTTCGGATCGGCCTTCAGGGCATCAATTACCGTATCCTTTACTTTTTTCACGGACGAACCACCGCGGTGCTTGCCCACGGATTGATCAAAGAACGGGTCGTTCCTTCAAAAGCCATCAACTTGGTGGTGGATCGCATGAAGCAATTTGCAGGCAAGCCTGAGAACCACACCTATCAGGAGGGATAAAATGCCCAAGCAAAAAGCCCATCCGAAAAGCCATAAAACCACAAAAAATGCGGCAGAGATTCTGCAGCGACGATATTTTGCGGGACACCCCAAGAAGCAAGCTCTTCTCGAGGAAGAACGAGCCAACGCCACGGTTGCTCGTCAGATTTATCATCTTCGTGAGGAGGCTGGCCTTACCCAACGAGAACTCGCCAAACTTGTGGGCACCACCGCATCGGTGATTTGCCGCCTGGAAGACGCAGATTACGAAGGTCACTCCCTGGCTATGTTACGACGAATCGCCAAGGCGCTGCAAAAGCGGATGGAGATTCGATTCCTTCCGTTAAAGCATACACCGCAACCGGTTTGAGGAAAATTGAATTTCCATTCGCTCAGCAAATAGTATTGTTCGATGCAGTAAGTGGGAAAGAGATGCAATGAGCGGAAAGTAGTCGAGCACCAAGAAAAGCACCGCAAAATACTGCTCTTGTCGCAACTCCATAGAGCCCTTTGACGTTAGGGAAATCCGTATTCCGTCTTCGGAACCGAGGGTTGGGGGTTCGAATCCCTCCGGGCGTGCTTCGACAACAGGCGACAACTTGCGACCGGAGGCGTCGAAACCCTTATTCCGAAAAGAATTGAGCGGTTCCTGTTTTGAGGGCTTGTCAACCGCATCGGCGTCAAGTTGGTGCTCTTGGCGACAGGAACAGACTCCGGGCACTGCAACCCGGGGTAAAGCTAAAGCTCTGTCGAGTACACGGCCTTTTGCCCTCTCGGCATCGGCGGATTATTTCTCAGCGCAACTCCTTTAATGATAAATGATTGCAGCATACGGGAACGCATCTACGGACTGGATTGTCATACGGAAGCCTGACCTGTCGGGACATTGACACCTCTTTTCCCCATCCGCTAAAATGCAGGATTCTCTTTTGATCGATTGCACTTACTTGTTACCCCACAACCAAGTCCCACCTTTTTTCCCTGGAGGACGCAATGGCAGAGGCTAAAACTGGTCAGATCGTCAACGTGATGAAGGAAGAGCGTCTTTTCCCTCCGCCGAAGGAGTTTTCCGCGAGGGCGCGGATCGGCTCGATGGAGCAGTACGAGAAGATGTGGAACGAGGCTAATGCCGATCTGGAGGGCTTTTGGGGGAAAATGGGCGACGAGCTGCACTGGTTCAAGCCGTACACCAAGGTGCTGGAGTGGAAGGAGCCGTTTGCCAAGTGGTTCGTCGGCGGGCAGACGAACGTTTCGTACAACTGCCTGGACGCCCACCTGACCACCGCCCGGCGGAACAAGGCGGCGCTCGTCTGGGAAGGCGAGCCGGGCGATAGCCGGGTGTTCACCTACCAGATGCTCCACCGCGAGGTGTGCAAGTTCGCCAACGTGCTCAAGAAACTGGGGATCAAGAAGGGGGACGTGGTTTCGATCTACATGCCGCTGGTGCCCGAGCTGGCGATCGCCATGCTGGCCTGTGCCCGGGTGGGAGCCGCGCACTCGATCATCTTCGGCGGATTCGCCGCCGAGGCGATCGCCGACCGGAACAACGACGCCCAGGCCAAGCTGCAGATCACGGCCGACGCCGGCTGGCGGCGCGGCAAGCAGATTCCGCTGAAGGCCAACTGCGACGTCGCCCTGACGAAGTCGCCTACGGTCAAGAAGTGCGTCGTGCTGAAGCGGACCGGCTGCGAGGTGACGATGGAGGAGGGCCGGGACTTCTGGTGGCACGAATTGATGGAAGACGCCTCGCCCGACTGCCCCGCCGAGCCGGTCGACAGCGAGAATCCGTTGTTCATCCTCTATACCAGCGGTTCGACGGGCAAGCCGAAGGGGATCAAGCACACCACCGCCGGCTACAACCTTTTTGCCAAGAAGACGATGGAGTGGGTGTTCGACATCCGCGACGAGGACGTTTTCTGGTGCACGGCCGACATCGGCTGGGTCACCGGTCACACCTACGTGGTCTACGGGCCGTTGACGGCGGGGGCCACCACCTTCATGTACGAAGGCGCTCCCGACACGCCCAATCAATCGCGCTGGTGGGAGATGATCGAGCGGTACCAGATCGACATCCTTTACACCGCGCCGACGGCGATCCGGACGTTCATCAAGTGGGGCGACGAGTGGGTCGACCAGCACGACTTAAGCAGCCTGCGGCTGTTGGGCACGGTGGGCGAGGGGATCAATCCCGAGGCCTGGATGTGGTACCACGAGAAGATCGGCGGCGGGCGGTGCCCGATCGTCGACACCTGGTGGCAGACCGAGACCGGCGGGATCATGATGACGCCGCTGCCCGGGGCCACGCCCACCAAGCCGGGAAGCTGCTGCAAGCCCCTGCCGGGCATCGTGCCGGAAATCGTCGGCGAAGACCGCAAGCCGGTGCCCGTCGGCGCGGGCGGCTGGCTGACGATCACCAAACCCTGGCCGGGGATGCTCCGCGGCATCTGGGGCGACGACGAGCGTTACCAGGCGCAGTATTGGGCCGACGTGCCGGGCAAGTATCTTTGTGGAGATAACGCGCGGTGCGACGAGGACGGCTACTACTGGATCATGGGCCGGATCGACGACGTGCTGAACGTCTCGGGCCACCGGCTCTCGACGATCGAGATCGAAAGCGCCCTGGTCAGCCACGACGCGGTGGCCGAGGCGGCCGCGGTGGGCCGGCCGCACGAACTCAAAGGCGAGGCGGTGGCGGTGTTCGTCACCCTGGCCGGCGGCTTCGAGCCGTCCGACGAGTTGAAGAAGGAATTGAAGAACCACGTCCGCAAGGAGATCGGTGCGCTGGCCGTGCCCGACGACATCCACTTCTCGGCCGCGCTGCCGAAGACCCGCAGCGGCAAGATCATGCGGCGGCTGCTGCGCGACATCGCCGCCGGCCGGGAGACGGTGGGCGATACCACCACGCTGGAAGACTACAGCGTCCTGGCCCGGCTGCGGTCGGATGATGAATAATCATCCCCAGGGAAATCCAAGCCATTCGAAGCCGGATACCTCAAGGGAATCCGGCTTTTTTCATTGTTGCGTCAGGCATGACGCGACAGCGTCATG
>JAFGPV010000045.1 GCA_016936015.1 Pirellulales bacterium | reverse complement strand
TCGGGCCGTCTCATTCTCGCCCTGGCAACTCCCGTCTCGCCCGGCCGCGTCCTCGGCCTGGACATCGACCTCACGCCCGAGGGGCCGGGAGTGCGGGTCTAGCGGGCCGGCGCCGCCCGTGCGGGTCTGCGAGGACAGGGCCTTTCAGGGGAATATAGGGAACAAAGGATCGGGAGTCTTTGTTATTCTGTTGTTGGCAGAACGGCCACTTGAAGCGGCTCCCCCGACGACGGCGCTAATACTCCCAGTCTTCGTTCCAAGGAAGGAGATCGCGATATTGAGCAGGATATGAACGCCGCAGAGCCCAATCAGTATGCCCAGGGCGGTCGGTGTGCCCGAAACATCGGCCCCGATGTCCGCTGGCGGCGACTCGGCCTCCAGGATCGGAGGGGCCTCATACGGATTCGGTTCCGGGAAAGAAGGCGACCGTAGTGCCATGAAGTGTCTTCCGCAATGTTCGCACTGAGCGCTTTCGCGCTAGGGCATCTCGGATGCGCTAACTCGCTTGTTGCATTCCGGACAAGTGAAAGCGATGGTCATGGTGACGCTCCTTTCACTCTTCGGAAGCAAACGGGCCGAACGGACTCGAGTTCCAGCAGTTCGAGTTCCCTGGAGAACGCTCCCAGGCAACCCCCGCGATTAGCCCCCATCGTATCACACGAATACGGGGCCCTCAAGTGGCTATGCCCGTTCCCGAGTTCCGGCCGAGTTCCGGGAGGCCATACCGATATTCTTGACCGGTGTGGCCCGTTTCCGTTCGAGTTGCGATATGGAGATAGGCGTGGTTTTACCAGAACTCCCCGAACGGCCTCAGCGAAGCGACACCCCCGGTGACGAGATGGGCAAAGATACGGCGACCCCGTCTTCGGCCGGTTGAAAGGTTGAACGATCCCCGGCGCTGCGACCCCTCCGGGGTCGGCGATGGCCTCGGCCGTCGCCTTCCCCGGGGCGCTCCCGCGACCCGGGGCTAAGAGCTGCCATCCCTCCGGGATAAGGGGCACTAGCAGCCCGTAGACGCGGCGTCTCGCCGCGTCCTTCTGAAGCGGCGAGACGCCGCGTCTACGAAAGGGGCTAACGGCCGCCATCCCTCCGGGATGAGAAGTATCGCGCGGGATGAGAAGTATCGCGCGGGATGGAAAACATCGCGGGCACAACGCCGACTTGCGCCTTCCCGGCCTGACGGCCCCCCGATAGAAAAGCTATCGCGGCCGCCAAGATGTCGGTCGTCATAAGTCAATCGGGGTCACCAGGGCTCGCACGAAGGCTCCACGTCCTGAAGCAAGTACATTCCTTGTTGGGACAAATCATCCACCCTTCCGTCGGAGCCGAACTTTCATCCTTCGAAAACCCCTTCATCAAGTGATCGCCAACGCTGTGACCGCACAATCCACAGGTCACGAATTCGCCTCCCTCCTGTTCCCGCCGCAACGCATGGAGTTGCTGGATGAACTTGTCGTGCAACTTTTGCGGATCACTGTCTGTTTCGGCGGCCTCGCCAAAATCAAAAACGATATAGATCTTCACGTCGTTCAATTCTTTCGACCGCGAAAAAGCCTTGAGTACGAAATCATGAATCTGAAAACAAACTCCATTCTCCAAGGCGGTCCGCAAGTCCTCTTTGCCCTTGAACGCAAATCCCAGGATCCAGCGATCATGCTTCTTTTGATCACTGATCAAGAAGTACCGTTTGGGAGACGGATCCATTCCGTCAGCATTGGCCATGACCAACCTGAGAATCTCTTCAATCCGATCGGCGATAACTTCGAGGTCTTTCATGCGATGAATGCTCACCACTCGGCAAAGAGATGCATCACGAAAACGGAGGCGGATTATTCCATGTCGACATTGCCGCCCGGGCGGAGTCGGGGCCGCCCTTAAAACGCTCCTTGGACAGACGGCCGATGGTCCCCGATTGTCCGCGGGATCGTAGGCACGAACAAGGGTGGACAAGAAAGGGGACAAGAATACGCCGGCTGCTGGAAACGCGGAGAGAAGCCTATCGGCAGACCCCGCCTTGCCTAGCTTTCCCAGGTTCGGTAATTGAGGTTTTGCTTGCATGTCCCCCTTCTCCGCCCTCATTCCGCTGGCCCTCCGGGCGGGATATACTGGGTGGTTTCGGTTGGATCCGGTTGTCAAGACGCCCCGATTCCCTCGGGTGGACATCCCATGCTTCGTGCGACGATCACGCCACTGATTCGCGACCTGCGCAAAGCGCTGGGGGCCAAACAGGTGCTCTGGCAGGCGTCGGAGTTGCTGCCTTACGAGTGCGACGGGTTCACGATCCGGAAGGAGTTGCCCGAGGCGGTCGTGTTTCCGAGGTCGACGGACGAGGTGGCTCAAGCGGTGCGGGTTTGCCGGAAGCACGGGACGTCGGTCGTTCCGCGCGGGGCGGGCACGAGCCTGGCCGGCGGGTGCGTGCCGGTGGGCGGGGGCGTCGTCTTGATGCTCACGCGGATGATGCGGATCGTCCAGGTCGATCTTCGTAACCGGATGGCCGTCGTCGAGGCGGGCGTGCGGAATCTCGAGTTGGGCCGGGCGCTGGCCGGCTCCGGATTTCATTTCGCCCCCGATCCGTCGAGCCAAACCTCCAGCACGCTCGGCGGCAACGTGGCCACCAACGCCGGCGGGCCGCACACGCTCAAGTACGGCGTGACGGCCAACCATGTCCTCGGGCTCGAAGCCGTCTTGGCCGACGGCGCGGTCGTCCAGGTCGGGCCCGTCCACAACCCGGGCGGTTTGGACCTGGTCGGTCTGCTGGTTGGCGGCGAGGGCACGCTGGCCGTGGTGACCAAGGTTTGGGTCCGCCTGACACGCGACCCGGAAGATTACCGAACGCTCCGCGTGATTTTCGAGACAGTCGACGACGCGACCAACGCGATCAGCGAGATCATCGGCCGGGGAATCGTGCCGGCGGCCATGGAACTGATGGACCAGGGCATCGTCACCGCCGTCGAAGAGGCCTACTCGACGGGCCTGCCCACCGACGCCGGGGCGATTGTGGTGATCGAACTGGACGGCCCGGCGGTCGGTCTGGACGATCAGCAGGCCCAAATCGCCAAAATCTGCGGCAAGTGGCACGCCCGGGAGATTCTGCAAGCGGCCGACGCTGCCCAGCGGGCCGAGCTGTGGAAGTGCCGTAAGATGGCAGTCGGCGCGGTCGGGCGGCTGAGCCCCAGCTACATCATCCAGGACGGCGTCGTCCCGCGGACC
>JAFGPV010000044.1 GCA_016936015.1 Pirellulales bacterium | reverse complement strand
TGACCACGTCCGCGGCCAGGATCTGCACCGGTTGGCTCCCGACTTTGTTTCTCCCCCCGATATCCTGGGCTTCCCCGGCCGGATCGTCTTGAATGGAGTCCGCCGCCGCCAGGGCGGCCGCGTCCGCCGCGGTTTGCAGTTGCGTCTTCGCCATCAGGACGTAGCCGATGTCCACGGCAAAAGCGATGATGCCGAGCATGACGACGATTAAAAAAACCGTCAACAACAAAGTGACCCCACGGCGAGACGAACGGCTTGTTTGGGGGGACGCAGGTCCGACGCTGAGTGGTGAGACGTATCGCATGGAACCCTCCGAGAACGGCGCTATAGGAAAAGTGCTTACCAGGCGCGGGGGGATAAGTTGAAAACTGTCTATTAAAAAGATAGCTTGAAAAAGAGATCCGGGCCGCCGGCCGCCTTCAAGAATAGGCGCAACCTATTTGAAGATAAGGAGATTTGTTTCGTAACCGGTTGATGTGCTCCCACGCAACAAGGGGCCGCGTCAAGGGTGGGACGGCCCTTGGCAGGAAGTTACTGCACCAATCGCAGTTTGGGATTGGAGATGATTTTGATCAGTGAATCCCGGAGTTTGGATTCCATCTGATACGGATCACCGCCGCCGCTGTAGGGGCAAGTGAGCGAAGGATCATTCTTGCCTTGCGACACGCTATACATGTGATCCATGAAATTATTGTCGCAGTCGTAACCCAATCCCACCGGATAGAATAACCATTTCTTCGCGTTAATGGCGATGGCCTCGACGAGCGAGGCGTCTTTCGCATTATTGTGCCAATCGAGATTATTGTATTCGTGGGGAACCTGAGTGGAGATGCCCCAACTTGGATTGTAAACGTTGGGGATGCCGTCGGTTAAAAGGATCACAACCTTATTGGCGTTGGGCCTCGCCGCGGACGATTGGAGGTAATTGATCGCCGTCATCAATCCGTAGGCGGTGGCCGTGTTGACCGAGTACGTGTCTTCGGGCGTCTGAAAGTGGGTCGCCTGGATTTTCGCGGTGTCTCTCATGGCTTGCTCATAATCGCCGTCCAACGGATGTCTCACCCTAGTGCCCGTATCGGTGTCGAACGAAATAACGGACACGTGATCCCGCAAATATTCAGGCGTGTTAATATTCCGGTCCCAAATCACCTGAATCGCCGCGATGATCGCCCGCCGGGCTGCATGGGTGGGCATCTCCCGCGCGGGGAAGCGCAGATCGAGAGCCGACGAAACGCCTTCAATCGGATCCGGATCGGTGTTCATGATGCAGTGGGGATTCCCGTCGTTGCACGCCATCGGGGTATAGATGTTTCCGTCCGGCATCCGGTCGCGGCCGTTGGCCATGAGAAACGCGATGTAACTTTCATACCCGATCTTCGAACTCCAACTGGATTTATAACTGATGTTTTGTCTCGTGAAGTCAAAATAACTGTACCAATAGGCGATGCTCGCGTTGCTGCCGCTGTCGGGAACCGGTTTCACATTGGGCATCACGTCGGGTACCTCCACGTCCATCAGCCATTGGCAGGCCTTCTTCTCCGAATTGGTCAAGGTCGAGGTGACGTACCTGCCCCCGGAATACTCTTTGGAAACAATGCCCGAACTCCTATTGAGGTCGCTTTTGCTAATGGAATACGGATAGTAGGGACTGCTTCTCGGCAGATTATAAAGCGGCCCATTTTTCTCACTCAAGTCTGCAAATGTGGTGATGCTTTTCGAACTGCCGAAGTATCGTTGCGAGGCGCCCCCACCGATCGGCCAGTTCTTTGAGCTGCTGTAACTGTCGGAACTAAAGAGATCATCGCAGATCCTCTGGAGCAGGGTGTCGGTATCCACGCCCCCATAAGTTGAAGAATGACCGCTGATGCATCCCGGATTGGTGTCGTTGTTCATGGACGTGGACAAGTCCACGACGAAGCAGATATCGCGGGGATTGGTGGTGGCCACGGCCTCGGCCGTGACATTCATCGAATGTTTGTTGAAAATGCTGGCAAAGAAGAGCGGAACGGGCCGGGTCGATTGATCCGCCCGCGCCGTGACCTTGACCGCATTTCCAAGCTGGGACTGGTCGGCGAAGGGAGAAAAAGTGCGGGTATCCTTATCCCAGGTTCCCTTGACCACGTCCGCGGCCAGGATCTGCACCGGTTGGCTCCCCACTTTGTTCCTCGCCCCGATATCCTGGGCTTTCGCAATCGGATCATCTTGAATGGAGCTTGCCGCCGCCAGGACGGCCGCGTCCGCCGCCACCTGGAGTTGCGTTCTGGCCATCACGATGTAACCGAAGTCCACGGCAAAAGCGATAATGCCGAGCATGACCACGATCAAAAAAACCGTCAGTAACAAAGTGATCCCCCGGCGAGACGTACAGGTTGTTTTTAGGGACGCACGTTTGATACTAAGTGGTGAGAGGTATCGCATGGAATCCTCCGAAAGCCGCGCTATGGGATAAGGTGCCTGTTATTCGGAGGGATGAGGAGAGAGTTATCCATTAATTAACTATAGCTTGAAAAAGCCTCCCGGGGGGCCGCCGCCGAAATTAAAAGAATTCCTGAGTTCGTAGGAGGCGGCTCCTGCCGCCGATGGATGGAGAAAAACCGCCATCGGCGGCAGGAGCCGCCTCCTTCAACCGGAAAAACCGGACTTCGCCTTATGGCTGTGTCCGGCGGGCCACTCGGAGCCGAGCGCGGCTGATCGCCACCGCGCGGTTGCGGACGGCCAGCAGTTCGCCCGAAGGGGCCGGTTTGCTCAGCGCCGAGAAGAGCTGCTCCCGGGCCACCGCCGGATCGATCTGCTCGGCGGGCGCCGCCCGGGGGGTAAGCACCGTGACGACGTTCTCCAACACTTCCAGGAATCCGCCCTCCACGTAGAATCGTTCGGTTTTCCCGGCCTGGGAGACCCGCATCTCGCCGTAGCCCAACCGACCCAAAAGCGGCGCATGGCCCGAGGCGATGCCGATCTCCCCGTCCTCCAGCGTCACGACGATAAAATCCGCCGGCTGATCCCGCAGGGTCCGTTCGGGCGTAACGATGATGCATTGCATGATCATTATTTCCCCGTTGCCATTTTCTTGGCTGCTTCGTCGGCCTGCTCGATCGGGCCGACGTACATGAAGGCCTGCTCGGGAAGGTGATCCCACTTGCCGTCGGCGATCTCCTCGAAGCTGCGGATCGTCTCCGTCAGCGGCGTAAATTCGCCCGGCTTGCCGGTAAAAACCTCGGCCACAAAGAACGGCTGCGAGAGGAACCGCTCCATCCGCCGGGCGCGATGCACCACCAGCTTGTCGGACTCGCTCAGTTCATCGACGCCGAGGATGGCGATGATGTCTTGCAGTTCGCGGTAGCGCTGCAGCGTCATCTGCACCCGCCGGGCGATGGCGTAATGCCGGTCGCCGACGTACTGCGGATCGAGCACGCGGCTGGAGGAGGCCAGCGGATCGACCGCCGGGTAGATGCCCTTCTCGCTGATCGCCCGTTCGAGATAAAGGAACGCATCGAGTTGGCTGAAGGCCGTGGCGGGGGCGGGATCGGTCGGGTCGTCGGCCGGGACGTACACCGCCTGCACCGAGGTGATGGCTCCCTTGTTGGTCGAGGCGATCCGCTCCTGCAACTGGCCCATCTCGGTCCCCAGCGTGGGCTGGTAGCCCACGGCCGAGGGCATCCGGCCCAAAAGCGCCGACACCTCGCTGCCGGCCTGCGAGAAGCGGAAAATGTTGTCGATAAACAGCAGCACGTCGGCCCCGGTCGTGTCGCGGAAGTATTCCGCCACGGTCAAGGCGGACAGCGCCACCCGGAGCCGGGCGCCCGGCGGCTCGTTCATCTGCCCGAAGACCATGCACGTCTGCTCGATGACGTGCCGGCCGGTGTCTCCGATCTTGGCTTCCTGCATTTCCAGCCAGAGGTCGTTCCCCTCGCGGGTCCGCTCGCCGACGCCGGCAAAGACGGAAAATCCGCCGTGCTTGGTGGCGATCCGCGCGATCAGCTCGGTCAGGATCACGGTCTTGCCCAGGCCCGCCCCGCCGAACAGGCCGGCCTTGCCGCCGCGGACGAACGGCGTCAAGAGGTCGATCACCTTGATGCCCGTCTCGAAGAGTTCGGTGCGGGTGGAGAGGTCGGTCACAGGCGGCGACTCGCGGTGGATGGGCCAATAGTCGTCGGCTTCGATCGGCCCGCGGCTGTCGATCGGATTGCCCAGCAGGTTGAACACTCGGCCCAGCGTCCCTTTGCCCACCGGCACTTTAACCGGCGAGCCGGTGTCGAGGCACTCCATGCCGCGGACCAGACCGTCGGTGCCGCCCAGGGCGACGCACCGCACCCGACCGCCGCCCAGGTGCTGCTGCACCTCGCCGGTCAGGTCGAGCGTGATGCCCTTGTGCTGGCCGACGATCTTCACGGCGTTATAGATCGAGGGCATCTGGTCCTCGGGAAACATCGCGTCGAAGGTCGAGCCGATGACCTGCGTGATGCTGCCGACGTTTTTCGCAACGGCGGAGGGGGTAGTTTCGGCGGGCATGGGGATATTGAGGGTTAAAAGTAGTTGATGGACTTTTTATTGCAAATTGCAATTTCCTATCCGCTGATCGCCTCCGCCCCGCCGATGATCTCGAGCAGTTCGCCCGTGATCTGGCCCTGCCGGGCGCGGTTGTAGGCCATCGAGAGCATGGAAATCATCTTGTCGGCGTTGTCGGTGGCCGCTTTCATGGCCACCATCCGGGCGATCTGCTCGCTGACGGCCGCGTCGAGGAAACACTTGAACAACTTGACCTTGAAGCTCATGGGCACCACTTCGTCCAGGAGGCTCGCCGCCGAGGGCAAAAAGTCGTACTGCACTTCTTTTTCCGAGTGGACTTCCTCCCCACCTTCCAACTTGGTCAGCGGCAGCAGCGTCTCGACCACCGCCTCCTGCCGGCTGGAGGACTCGAACCGGGTGTAGGCCACGTCGAGCCGGTCCAACCGGCCGGCCGTGAAATCGTCCAGATAGCGGACGGCCAGGGAGTTGACCTGCTCGAAGGTCGGCTTGTCCTCGAAGTGCGTGTACTGCTCGTCGGGCCGGACGCCACGGAAACGGAACGCCGAGATCCCCCGCTTGCCGGAGACCTCCAGCCGCACCGCGACGTCGTCGTCCTGCAACTCCTTCAACCGCAGGTTGGCCAGCCGCAGCACACCGGCGTTGTATCCGCCGCACATCCCCCGATTGGCCGTCAGCACCAGCAGCCCGGCATGAAGCGTCTCGGGCGGGGTAGTCAAGAGCGGATGGCTGACTTCCAATCCGCTGTGGACCAGATCGCCCACCAGTTTTGTAATCCGCTTAGTGTATGCTGACGCGGCGGTGGCCCGATCCATCGCCCGCTTGAACTGTGCGCGCGAAATCAACTCCATCGTCCGCGTAATCTTGCGGATGTTCCGGATCGAGCGGCGGCGGCGGTCAAGGGCTCGGGCTTTGGCCATGAATTAGGAGTCGAATGTCGAGGGTCGAAATGACCACGTAATGTTTTCAGGCCGAAGGCCTCTCGTTCTCCCAGCCCAGGGCAACGCCCTGGGGAACAGGTCGAAACCTCGCGTTCCATTTCGGCCCAACGGGCCAACCGTTCATCACGAACGGCGGCGAACGGTTGGTCCGTTGGACCGAACGCATGTCAATACACAAAACATTGATGGCGGCCATCCTTCCCCAGGGCGTTGCCCTGGGCTGGGTGAACCGGTGCTCCTTCGGAGCACCAACTGGGCACCACCCTTTCAATCCCATACGTATCGTTCGTCGATCTGCACATTATGTTTTGCGCAAATAGCGCGGAATTCCTCTTGAAACGTCATGCGTCCATGATGTTCCGGCTGCCGCTCAATATAATCGGTCACCTGATAAACGAGCGACTGGCTCACCGAAAATGCTCCATAACCGTTTTGCCAATGAAACAAACTCTGGTCTGCCGCCCGTTGTTTCATCCATTTCGACGTTTCCCGTTTCATTACTTCCACTAATTCCGCAACCGTGATCGTCCGCGATAATCCACACAATACATGCACATGGTCGATCCAACCGCCGACGCGGACCGGGGGACAACCGGTCTCTTTGGCGTGATGTCCCAACATGTGAAACATCTCCTCGCGCAGTTCCGCATTCTGGAGGTACGCTCGCCGCTCGCCTGTGCTGAACACGATGTGCAGCCAAATTCGAGCCAAGGATTGCGGCATGGAGCGTTCTCCGGTTTTACATTCCCCATGTTTTCAGGCCGAAGGCCTCTCGTTCTCCCAGCCCAGGGCAACGCCCTGGGGAACGGTGGAACAACATTATTTTCTTGTCGGCCCAACGGGCCAACCGTTCATCGTCAACGGTGGTGAACGGTTGGTCCGTTGGACCGATCGGACATCAACACACAAAACATTTATAGAGGCAATCCTTCCCCAGGGCGTTGCCCTGGGCCGGGAGAACTGGCACCCCGTTGGGGTGGATACGATTCGCAATTTCTTATGCCATCACCGTCTGTTTTTCCTTCTTCCCCGCATAATCTTTCTGGAACTCGGCGATGGCGGCCTCAATCTCGGCGATCGCGTTGTCGTCGATTTGTTGGGTTTCGGCGATCTTCTGCCAGATCGACTTTTTATTCTCGTGGATGAATTTTAAATATTCCTCTTCCCAGGTACGGACTTCCGGGATAGGGATCTTGTCGAGGTGTCCGCGGGTGCCGGCGTAGATGCTGAGCACCTGGTCGGCGACGGGCATCGGGCGGTAGAGACCCTGCTTTAACAGTTCCGTCATGCGGTAGCCGCGGTCGAGGCGAGCCTGGGTGGCGGGATCCAGCTCGGTGCCCAACTGGGCGAAGGCCTCCAGTTCGCGGAAGGCGGCCAGGTCGAGCCGCAGGCCGCCGGCCACCTTTTTCATGGCCGGGATCTGGGCCGAGCCGCCGACCCGGGAAACGGAAATGCCGACGTTCATCGCGGGGCGCTGGCCGGCGAAGAACAGGTCCGGCTGGAGGTAGATCTGGCCGTCGGTGATCGAGATCACGTTGGTGGGGATGTAGGCCGAGACCTCGCCTTCGAGTGTTTCGACGATCGGCAGGGCCGTCAGCGAGCCGGCGCCCCGGGCGTCGCTGAGCTTGGCCGACCGTTCGAGGAGCCGGCTGTGACAGTAAAAAATGTCGCCGGGATAGGCCTCGCGGCCGGGGGGTCGCCGCAGCAGCAGCGAGAGCTGCCGGTAGGCCTGCGCCTGCTTCGACAGGTCGTCGTAAATCACCAGCGTGTCCTGGTGTTTTTCGTACATGAAGTATTCGGCCATGGCGCAGCCGGCGTAGGGGGCGATGTATTGCAGGGGGGCCGGATCGCTGGCGCCGGCCACCACGATCGTGGTGTAGTCCATCGCGCCGTGCCGCCGGAGGGTCTCCATCAGTTGGGCGACGTTCGACTCCTTCTGCCCGATGGCCACGTAGAAGCACTTCACGCCGGTCTCTGTTTGATTGATGATCGCGTCGATGCAGATGGCGGTCTTGCCGGTCTTGCGGTCGCCGATGATCAGTTCGCGCTGGCCGCGGCCGATGGGGGTCATCGAGTCGATGGCCTTGATGCCGGTTTGCAGCGGTTTTTTGACGGGCTGCCGTTCGGCCACGCCGGGGGCCTCGGTTTCCACGGGGCGGCGCTGGCTGGTGACGATCGGCCCGCCGCCGTCGAGCGGATTGCCCAGCGGATCGACGACCCGGCCCAGCACGGCGTCGCCGACGGGCACGGAAAGGAGTTGGCCCGTGCTGCGGACCTCGTCGCCTTCGTGGATCTTTAGGTAGTCGCCGAGGATGATCACGCCGACGGAGTTTTCTTCGAGGTTGAAGGCCAGTCCGAAGACGTCGCCGGGAAATTCGATCATTTCGCCGGCCATTACGCCGGACAGGCCGTAGACGCGGGCGATGCCGTCGCCGACCTCGATCACGCGGCCCACCTCGCGGACGTCGATCCGGGCCTCAAATTGCTCAATTTCCCGCTGAATGACGGAAGCGATTTCGTCGGCTTTGAATTTCATAATAATATCCCCCTCTCCCTTTGGGAGAGGGGCGGGGTGAGGGCGTTAAGGTTTAGTTCCCCGCCGCCTGGCGAAATCGATTTCGCCGGCTTTGTATCTCATGGACGCTCTTTTCGAAAATCTGATGGCGGAGTCTTTTCAGTTGGTCGGCGATCGAGCCGTCGTAGACGGTGTCGCCCAAACGGAGCACGGCGCCGCCGATCAACCGGGGATCGACGGCGGTTTCCAGGATCGGCTCGCCGCCGACCGCGGCGCGCAGGGCCAGGCGGATCCGCGCGGCCAGGTCGGCCGGCAACGGCTCGGCGGTTGTCAGTTGCACGCGGACGCGCTGGTGCAACTGTTCCAGCAGGACCTTCCAGCGGCGGTGGATCGCCCGGAGGCAATCCAGGCGGCCGTGCTTCGAGACGACCTTCAGAAAGTTGACCAGCAGCGGGGCGAACCGCCCGCCCAGCACGCGGTCCATCGCGCCGACGGTCTCCTCGTGCGAGACCATCGCCGAGGCCAGCACGGCTTCGAACCGGGGAAATGGATCGAGCACCCGGCTAAACAGCGCGTCGAACTCCCCGTCGATCGCCGCGGTCTGGCCCGCCCGCTGCGCCGCGCTGAACAGCGCCCGGGCGTAGACGTCGGCCACGTGCTCGACGCCCACGTCCGGCTCGATCTGCGCCGCGGTCTGTGCGTGTTCGGCGTTGAGGTCTTTTGCGTCGGACACAGGAGGGGAATGACTAATGACGAAGGACGAATGACGAAAGAAATCCAAATGTCGAAGGACGAAAATGGTTTTTATTTGACGTTGAATCTGAAATCAACCATTCGGATTTCGGATTTCGTCATTCTTTCGCCATTCGTCATTTGTCCTTCGTCATTCTGGTTCTAGTTTCTACTCACTTTCGCGGCTCCCGACGACGATTCCGCAAACCGGCTCACGGCCTGCTCGATCAGCGCTTCATGGTCCTTGCGGGAGAGCTTGGCGTGGACGATCCGGCCGGCCAGATCCAGGGCCAGGGCGGCGCTGCGGTCGGCGAGGTTTTTCAGGGCGGCGGCCTCAGCCGATTCGATCTGCCGCAGCGACCGGGCCTGCTCGAGCTTGCTTTCCTCCCGAGCCTTCTCGATCAACTCCTGCCCGGCCTTCTCGGCGTCGCGTCGGCCCTGCTCGATCAGCGCCCGGACCTCCTCGCCCGCCGCGGCCAGGCGTTTTTCGTACTCCTCGAGCCGCTCCTGCGCCTGCCGGTTGGCCTGCTCGGCCTGATCGATCTGGTCGGCGATGCCCTTCTCGCGTTTGTCGAGTCCCTGAAGGATCTGCTTCCATAAAGGAGACAGGGCCAACAGCAAGAGCAGGAAGACGACGCCGGTCCAGAGGGCCAGATCGGTTTTGACGTCTTCCCATCGCAGGGGAACCGGGCTTTGGATGTCGCCCGCCTCGGAACCGGCGTGGGCGTCTTCCTCCGCGTGCGCCGCGGCCGGCGTCAGAAAGACTCCCGGGACCACGAGGGAGGCGGCCAGGAGGATCGTAAAAAAAGCCGACGTTTTCATGGGTCCGTTGTCGTGGATGGCGTGTTGAGGTCGGTCATAACGTTCCGCGGCCGGAAGCGGCGGATCCGACGAGGCTCCGTCGCCTCGTCGAGACGGGTTTATCCCTTCGCCAGACACACGATCAGGGCGAAGAACGTGGCCCCTTCGATCAGGGCCGCCGCGATGATCATCGAGAGCTGGATGGTGCCGGCCACCTCGGGTTGCCGGGCCATGCTCTCGACGGCGCAGGCGCCGATCTTGCCGATGCCGTAGCCGGCGCCGACGATGACCAGTCCCGCGCCGAAGGCTGCGCCATAAAGGATGTTCATGCCGCCGGAAGCCGGGGCGGCCTCGGCTTTGGGCGATTCCTTTTCGGCCGCTTGGTTATCGGGGGCCGGGTTCTCCTCGGCTGCCAAGACGACCGCTCCGCTGCCGAGAAAGAAAAACGCCAGGCCCACCATGAGAATCCATACCATGTTACGGAACACCTGATTCATTCGTCGGATCTCCTCGTGAAAAAGTGATAACGCGTTCGTCATGAACGACAGTATGACATAGGGACGCTAATGCTGATGAATGGCCATGCCGATCAGCAAGGACGTGATGAAAACGAAAATATACGCTTGTAAAAAGGCGACCAACAGTTCCAGGACGTTCAGGGCCGTGGCGCCGAGCACGCTGGCCGGCGCGACGCCGTACCAGAGCCACAAGGCGGCGGTCTGCGCGATGAAGCCCAGGACCACGGCCAGTACCAAATGGCCCGCAAACATGTTGGCTAGCAAACGAATGGAAAGGATGGTGGACTTGATCAACAGGCCGCTGAGCTCAATCACCCACAGCATGGGAACCAGGAACATCTTCATGATCAAGGGGAGTTCCATGTGCGGAACCAATCCAGCCCAGTATTTAAAGATTCCGTGCTCGGCCATTCCCGCCATGATGACCGCAAGGAAGGAGCCGATGGCCAGCACCGTGGTCACCTCGAAGGCGCCCGTGGGAGAACCCATCCAGGGGATCAGTCCCAAGAGATTGCAAAACAAGACGAAGAAAAACTGGGTCCACAGGAATGGGAGAAAGCGGTCGGCCTCGTGCGGCGGCCCGATGGTGGGCCGAACCACTTGATCGCGGATGAAGAGCAGCATCATCTCGAACAGGTTCCAAGACCGGCCGCGGGGCGGCTTGCCCGAGGCGATCCGCCGCGCAAGCCATAGAAAAATCACCAGCGTCAGCACCGCCGCGACGACCTCCAACACCATGAACTTCGTCAGGTGGAATCCCCATGGCTCGAACGGCTGGGGAATGTGCCATTCGTATTTGAAGGGGAACTCGAAGGTCAGGGAGTCTTGAACGTGTTCAGCGGGATTGGACATTTTCCCTATTTGTCTCTGCTGGGCACGGACCAATACGTTTCCAGTGCCAACAACGGGATATAGAACACCACAAGATAATACAAGAAGCCGGTTTTTGCCAAGGGCGAATAGAGAAAATGGAGACCGATTCCGAATCCCAGGGGAATGCCCGAGCGGATGGCCATGCCCAACAACGCGCCCAGGAGGGCGAACTTGGGATTCTTCGCCAAAATGGTGCACGGCAAGGCCAGCAGGGCGCCGAGCAGACAAAGCCCTCCTGCCGCGACGACCGCTTGCAGACCAGCTTTTCTAGAGTGTTCCCAGGCCCACCATGACGTGGGAATTCCACAAAGAACGGTTCCCCCCAAAAGCATCGCTCCCCGGGTGATGATCAACAAACCCGGCCGACCGGCGGAACGTGGTCGCAGCATCAGTGTTTTTCCCGGGTCAGGCGGATCAGACTCCACAGACCGCTCGCCAAACCGAAGAAGACGCCGAGGATCAAAAAAACCATCTTCGTCCCGATCCTCAAGTCGAGCCAATAACCCAGCACGCCCGGCAACACCATCTGGAGCGAGATCGCGGTGACCCGCGTCGACCACTCCAGGGCGACTGCCAGGGGCGACCGGCTGTCCGAGGATTTCTTCACGGCCGGGCGAATTGGTGAGAAAATCGGCTGAGGAAAAAAGAAAATCTATCGGTTGAGGGCGCAATTGTCAATTCGAGAGTCAGAAGTGAAGGCGACTTGGTTGCGATAAGCCGATGGAACGGATCACGTCGGGGCACGGGCGGCAACCGCACGGCGTTTCCGCCGTTGCCGCGCAGTGACAATCCCCGCGACAATAAAGGCCGCTCCCGCTATGAAAACAGGGATCAGCAATACCCAGAGCGCCCGGTACTCGGCCAGTTTTTCGAGATAATGGCGTTCCGCCCATTGCTTTTGGGGATTCGGCCCCATTTTGCGCAACAGGATCCACATCCGCCACGATTCGGCGGGCGGGAGGTTCTGGGCGATTTCGTGGATGACTTCCGGGGACTTGCCGCCGAAGGGATTCTGGGGAGGCTCTCGCACAAACAGATAGGCCAGTCCCACGCCGCCGAGCAAAATGACCACTCCCAGCAGAATGAGACTCTGGCCGAGGCCCCACGTGGAAGGCGTTGCAGCAACCTCTTCGATCAACGGATCGAGATTTCTCAGTTGCCGGAGGGTAGGGACCTCGAGGGATTGCCCGCACCGGCAAACGACGATCTCGCCCGCTTGACGCGGTTCGACAATCAGACGCTCTCCGCATTTACAGGGAAGGTAGTATTTCAGCGACAAAGCAAGACACCTCCCAACGGACATTCTACCGAATTCGGAGCTCGACCGAAGGACAACCAACGGATGCTCTTCGCTTGGGCATCGGGTAAGTATAACACACTCTCTGCCGGAAACCCTGGGCGAGTGGGAATCCGTGCAAGGCGAGATGTTGATATCTGGAAATCTCTTTCTTTTCCATTCATTGGTTCAATAAAGCAGACAGGCAAATGCATTCTCTATCTTAGTTATTATACCTATATTATCTTTTTCTTACCTAGATTATCGACTTGAAAGAGAGGGGAAAAGAAAAACAGGAATTTTTCCGGAAAAAACCTGGACAATGGTCCGTGTCGGATTAAAATGGGGTGGCATGGATAGAGAGAGGACAGTCTGCGCATCAATAGCCTGCGGGCGCAAGGGTTAGCTTTGTCGTTTCTCGATTGCGACAAGGGAAAGTGGCCCTGTTAATTGATGTACTGTCCGCGCAATAGGTCCTGATCCGTAACGGGACGCAACCTGAACTTCGCGGTCGGGAAACGTTTCGTTTTATGAAGAGGTCAGCGGTCAGGTCGGGAACCGCGGCGAGGGACCTTGGAGTGGTTGCGCGATCTGTAAAGTACACGTTTTCTTTCTACAGGCCGAATTCCTTGCCAAATGGCGAGTACCGCCCGCCATTCCAAAATCCGGTGGTAGAGTTTTTTCGAGGCATTGGGTTGCCGCAGGTGGTTTAGAGAGTAGACGGCGAGGTTTCGCCTCGATTTACCAAAACAACGCAAGCGTTCAGAGCATCGGGCTTCTCGGATTCCGACGGCCGACCGAATGACGAGTCCCGGGGCCTGAACCCTTTACCCACAGCGAGGAGGATCGCTTTGTACGACGCATTATTGGAAGGCATCGACGACGAGTCCCTGGCTCGGCATGATGAGGCCCTGGACCTGACCGAAGAGGCCGAGGATGAACTGGGCAACGAAGACGATCTGGACATGGACGTTCTGGAGGAACAGGAGGAGCAGGATCCGGAATTGGCCTTCAACGCCGACGATTTGTTGGCGGAAGTGGAAGACGTGGAGTCGTGGTCGGACGACCCGGTCCGCATGTACCTGACCCAGATGGGCGAGATCCCCCTCTTGACGCGTCAAGAGGAGGTGCGGCTGGCCAAGCAGATCGAGCGGACCCGGGCCAAGTTCCGACGGAAGGTGTTGGAGTGCGATTTTGTGATCCAGACCGCCTTTAAGGTGCTCCGCCGGGTCCAGGAAGGGGAACTGCCCTTCGACCGCACCGTGCAGGTCTCCGTGACCGATCAACTCGAAAAACACCAAATTCTCGGGCGGTTGCCGGAAAACTTGCGGACCCTGGAAACGCTCTTGAAGCGGAACAAACGGGACTACAACATCGCCACGAGCAAGTCGCGCACTCCCAGCCAGCGCCGCAACGCCTGGCGGCGGTTGGGACGCCGCCGCCGCCGGACCGTCCGCCTGGTGGAAGAACTGGGACTGCGGACCCAACGGATCGAGCCGATGATCAAGACGCTCGAGGAGTTCAGTCGCCGCGTGGACGAGCTTCGCAACCGCATCCGGCTGCACGCCGCGGCCAAGGGACCGCTCAAGGAGCGCGAACCCTGGATCCAGGAGTACCGCAACATCCTCCGCACCACCCAGGAATCGCCCACCAGCCTGCGGAATCGCATCCGGTATCTGAAGGATATTTACCAATACTATCAGAACGCCAAGCGCGGGCTGTCCGAGGGGAACCTCCGCCTGGTGGTTTCGATCGCCAAGAAATACCGCAACCGCGGGCTGAGCTTCCTGGACCTGATCCAGGAGGGCAACGCCGGCCTGATGCGGGCGGTGGACAAGTTCGAGTACCGCCGCGGCTTCAAGTTCTGCACCTACGCCACCTGGTGGATCCGTCAGGCGATCACCCGGGCGGTGGCCGATCAGAGCCGCACGATCCGCATCCCCGTCCACATGGTCGAAACCATGTCGCGGGTGCGGAACGTTTCGCGGAAGCTGCTGCAAAAGCTCGGCCGCGAGCCGACCCTCGAAGAGACGGCCCGGGCCAGCGAAACCCAGGTGGAGGAGGCCCGGCGGGTGCTCTCGATGAGCCGCTACCCGATCAGCCTCGACCGCCCGGTGGGCAACAGCGAGGACAGCCACTTCGGCGACCTGCTGCCCGACGGCGGTGCCAAGAACCCGTCGATCGGCGCCACCCAGGGCATGCTCCGCGCCCGGATCTCGAAGGTCCTGAAGACCCTCAGCTACCGCGAGCGGGAAATCATCAAGCTCCGCTACGGACTGGGCGACGGCTACAGCTACACGCTGGAAGAGGTCGGCCACATCTTCAAGGTCACCCGCGAGCGGATCCGCCAGATCGAGGCCAAGGCCGTCCGCAAGCTCCAGCAGCCCTGCCGCAGCCAGGAACTGGTGGGCTTTTTGGATTAAAACACTGACGAGAAAAACATATCTGCCGCTTGCGGCTTAGCACCTCCTTGCTAAGCCG
Source organism: Pirellulales bacterium (assembly GCA_016936015.1). Lineage (GTDB taxonomy): Bacteria > Planctomycetota > Planctomycetia > Pirellulales > Thermoguttaceae > JAFGPV01. The sequence goes on along the minus strand of JAFGPV010000044.1, from coordinate 18,650 downwards.
CAAGCGGCTTTTTAATCCGGATGATCCCTTAGCCGATCTGAAAGTCCGGGACCAGTTCCGAATTCCGGATTTCGCCGCCGTGGGCGTAGAAGGTGATTTTTCGGTCCTCGGTGATGATCCAGACCTCTTTTGCTCCTTGGGCCAGATAGAGGTCCACCTTGTTCGAGATTTCGGCGCCGGTATTTGAGGGCGAAACGATCTCGACGCAGAGTTCCGGGGCCTGGGGATAGGGAGTCGTGTCGCCGTGCCGTTGCATAAATTCGTCCGACGTCCAGGCGATGTCCGCGACTTTCACGCCCTCCGAGGTTTCGATGGAACACTCGGAAATCACCCGGCCGCCCATTTTTTTCCCGGCAAGAGCAAGAGCCACTTCGATTTGAATAATTCCGTGTTTGTTCGAGGCGGGTGACATGAGGATTTGCCCGTACTTATTGAGTTCGATTTTGAACGGAAGATTGTCCAACAAGGGATTATCAATCACTTCTTGCCAGATCATAATTCTGATTCCTTTATTTTTCTCCGAACGTCATTATCTAGTTTACTCCGGAAATCCCATTTCTAGAATCCGCCTTCTAATGCTCAAACCGGCAGTCGTGCACTGTAGCGCGGCCAACGGTCGCGGCTTTCTGTTCTCGGCCCCCTCCCCTGGAGGCATTTTCCTTCTTGACCCCCGATGCCGAAAGAGTGTAAATTGCCAGCTTGGAAGAATTTGCGCCAATAGGGCAACGTTAGGGTGCCACTGCTGGCTTGTCCAGCAGTGTTGCATTTTTCGGCGATTGGGCACTGCTGGACGAGCCAGCAGTGGCACTCGGATGATGCGATACAATGTATTTAATAAGCCTTTCGTCTTTCCGGCGAAATAGTGATATTGTAAACCACGGCAAACACCACTCCCAATAGGGGGATGAATAAATATCATGTCCAGTGAGGAAGTGCTATCACGCATCGGCGACGTCCTGGGCGAGGTCTTCGGCGCCATTGGCGGGCAGATCGAGCGGACGGTGACGAGCCTGTTCGGATCGTCCAACGCGCGGTATCTCCGCCGGTTGCAGCCGCTGGTCGACGCCATCAACGCCTTGGAGCCGAAGTACCAGGAACTGACCGACGCGGAACTGCAAGAGATGACGCCCAAGTTCCGCAAGCGGCTGGCCGCCGGCGAGACGCTCGACGATCTGCTGATTGAGGCCTTTGCCGTCTGCCGCGAGGCGGGCCGGCGGGTGCTGGGAATGCGGCACTTCGACGTCCAGCTTATGGGCGGCATCGTGTTGCACCGGGGGAACATCGCGGAGATGGTCACCGGCGAGGGGAAGACGCTGGTGGCCACGCTGCCGGCGTATCTGAACGCCCTGGAGGGCCGAGGCGTCCACGTGGTCACGGTCAACGACTACCTGGCCCGGCGCGACATGGAATGGATGGGACCGCTCTATATGTCGCTCGGCCTGACGGTCGGCGCGATCCAGAGCCAGATGGAGTCGGGCCAACGGCAGAAGTCCTACGCCTGCGACATCACCTACGGGACGAACAACGAGTTCGGCTTCGACTACCTGCGGGACAACATGCGTTGGGGCGCCCGGGGCGACAATCGCTATCCCTCGCAAATGCAGCAGTGCCAAGGACCGCTGCACTACGCGATCATCGACGAGGTGGACAACATCCTGATCGACGAGGCTCGGACGCCGCTGATCATCTCCGGCCCGGCGCACGACGACGTCAACCGCTACGCCAAGGCCGACCGCATCGCCCGGCAGTTGCACGGCGTCCATGAAATCCAGTATCAGTCGATGGGCGACGAGGAAAAGAAGCGGGTCCACTTCGTGATCAACGAGAAGGAGCACTCGGCCCACCTGACGGACGAGGGGGTCCGCGAGGCGGAGAAGCTGGCCGGGGTGGAGAGTTTTTACACCGCCGGGAACATGGAGTGGCCGCACCTGATCGACAACGCCCTGAAGGCCCATCACCTGTATAAGCTCGACGTGAATTACGTGATCAACGGCGACGAGGTGGTGATCGTCGACGAGTTCACGGGCCGGCTGATGCCGGGGCGGAATTGGAGCGACGGCCTGCACCAGGCGGTCGAGGCCAAGGAGGCCGGCCGCGGGGCGCGGGTCAAGGAAGAGAACCAGACGCTGGCCACGATCACGCTGCAAAACTATTTCAAGCTCTATCACAAGATCTGCGGAATGACGGGCACGGCGATGACCGAAGCCGCCGAGTTCTGGAAGATCTACAAGCTCGACGTGTTCTCGATCCCCACCAACAAAACCCTCCAGCGGCTGAACAATCCCGACGTGATCTACCGTTCGGAGCGGGAGAAGTATCACGCCATCGTCGAAGAAATCGAGCGGATGCACAAGTACGACGCCCTGACGAACTCCAAGGGCGAGGAGTACCTGGGCCGGATCGTCCGCGAGGACGAACAAAACGTCGAGTTCCTGCCGCAGGGATTAAAAGATACGGAAGTCGTCGCCAAAGATAAAATCAAGGAAATCGAGCGCCGGGGCCGGCCGATCCTGGTGGGCACGGTGTCGATCGAGAAGAGCGAAAGGATCTCGGCGCTGCTGGAGCAGCGGGGCGTGCCCCACCAGGTCCTGAACGCCAAGCACCACCAGCGCGAGGCGGAGATCGTGGCCCAGGCCGGGCGGATGGGCGCGGTGACCATCGCCACGAACATGGCCGGCCGGGGCACCGACATCATCCTCGGCGGCAATCCCGAGGCCATGGCCTGGGCGCTGCTGAAGGACAAGTATCCCACCCGGTTGGAAGTGCCGCACGACGAATGGGACAAGCTCGTCCAGGAGATCGAGCAGCGCGAGCAGATGAAGGCTGAGGGCCGGGACGTGGCGGCGATGGGCGGATTGCACATCATCGGCACCGAGCGGCACGAGGCCCGGCGGATCGACCTCCAGCTCCGCGGCCGCTGCGGCCGGCAGGGCGATCCCGGCTCCAGCCGCTTCTACCTCTCGCTGGAAGACGACCTGATGCGGATCTTCGCCGGCGAATGGGTCAAGAACATCCTCACCCGGCTGGGCATGAAAGAAGGCGAGGCAATCGTCAGTCACATGGTTTCCCGCCGGGTCGAGGGGGCACAGAAAAAAGTCGAAGAGCAGCATTTCGAAAGCCGCAAGAACCTCCTCGAATACGACGAGGTGATGGACGAGCAGCGGAAGCGGGTCTACCGCTACCGCCAGAACATCCTCGACGGTGCCCGCTGCAAGGACCTGATCCTGGAGATGATCGATCAGGAGGTCGACCGGCACCTGGACCAGTTCCTCGGCCGGGACTACGGCACGGGGACCTTCGCCGAGTGGGCCGGCAACCGCCTGGGCGTGGAACTTGAAGCGCGGGACTTCCGCGGCATGGATTTCGAATCGGCCCGGGAGTGCGCCCTCGATCAGGCTGACCGGATGGTCGAGGGGCAGGTGCTCGACGCCCTGGAGGAAAATCTGCCCGAGGACGCCGAGACCAGCGAATGGAACTGGGAAGCGCTGACGAAGACGGCCAACACCCGCTGGCGGCTGAGCCTCCGCGACCGCGACCTGCGGCAGTTGGGGCGCGACCAGGTGGGCGAGTTCCTGATCGGGAAGGCCCGGGCCGCCGTGGCGAAGATCGATCTGAGCGACGGCGCGCGGCTCCTCGAATCCGACTTCGGCGTCCGCACCGCCTGCCACTGGGCCCGGCAGAAGTTCGGCATCGACGTCTCTCCCGACGACGCCCGGGACCAGGAGCCGGATGCGCTGAAGGACGTCGTCAAAGAGCAGGCTCGCGCTGTCTACGACCAACGGGAAATCGAGTATCCGGTGCAAGTGGCCATGGCCCACTTTTCCGCCCGAGACGCCACCGGCCACAAACATTTCGACCGCGAGAAACTCGCCGAAGGGGCCCGATTGCGGTTTGAAGCCGAAGTCGCCTTAGAGGACCTGAAAAACAAACAGCGCGACGAGATCCGCTCCCTGCTGGTCAAGTTGAGCCGGGACCACGCCGCCGGCTACCCGGCAGCGCTGGACGAGGCCGTGGCCTGGCGGGAAAAGGTCTTTCCCGGCGACGTGCCGGCCGATCAGGCCTTCCGCCTGGCCCAGGAAAAGGGATTGCTGGAAGAACTGTCGCAGTGGCTGGAAAAAAAATACGGCTACTCGTGGAAACCGGAGGAAATGCGCCACCTGACGCCCGAGCAGTTCGAGCGGCAGTTGACCGTGGCCGTCGAGGAGAAGTACCGGCCGGAAATGCGGCGGATGGAACGGGCGTTGGTGTTGCAGATCCTCGACGAGGCCTGGAAGAATCATCTCCTGGTGATGGATCACCTGAAAAGCAACATCGGGCTGCGGGGCTACGCCCAGGTCGATCCCAAGGTGGAATACAAGCGCGAGGGAATGACGACCTTCGAGGAGATGTGGGACAGCGTTGCCCAGCGGGTCACCGACCTGGTCTTCAAGATCGAGGAGCTTAACGAAGATTTCGTCGGCTCGACGTGGTCGGAGGGCGAGGCGGTGCACGAAGAGGCCCCCGGCACGGACATCGCCGCCCAGCAGGAGGCCGCCATCGAGGGCACCGAGGCCGACCGCAAGCCGGAGCCGATCCGCCACAAAGGCCCCCGCGTCGGCCGCAACGACCCCTGCCCCTGCGGCAGCGGCAAGAAGTTCAAGCAGTGCTGCATGAGAAAAGGCGGGATGACGGGGTAAGGTGTAAAATGATAGCACTATACAACCGGGTAATTGTGACGAAGCAAATGCCCGAAGAAAACCTGTTCCCCGGTGATATTGGTACCGTGGTGGAAGAGTACCGCGATCCTCAGGGTAACGTCATTGGTTACGAATTAGAACTGTTTGCAGCCGATGGACATACCTTGGCGGTATCTTCCGTGCCCGCGGACACGGTTCGGGAGCCTACTCCAGCGGATCGGCTGTGTTCACGAATGGAAGCAAATGCAGTGTGATACTGAGAAAACATGAACGGATTCCCGCCGTGCCCTATCTGCTGAATCTCCTCTACTTGCTATTGCTCCTGATCGCCTTCCCCTGGCTCTTGTGGCAAGCGGTGCGGAAGGGGAAGTATCGGCGGGGGTACGGGGCGAAATTTTGGGGTCTTGTGCCGCGGAGGACTTCGGAGAAGACTGGTCTTTGGTTTCACGCCGTCAGCGTAGGCGAGGTCAACCTGCTGGCGCCGCTGTTGAAACGGATTCAGGTCCAACAGCCCGACTGGGAATGCGTGGTCTCGACCACGACCCTGACCGGCATGGAATTGGCCCGGAAAAAGTATCCCCACCTGACGGTGTTCTACTGCCCGCTGGATTTCTCCTGGGCGGCGGCAACTGCGATGCGGCGGATCCGGCCGGACGTGCTGGTGCTGGCCGAGTTGGAACTCTGGCCGAACCTGGTCCGCGCCGCCAAAAAAAACGGCGCGAAAGTGGCTGTCGTCAATGGCCGGCTCGGCGAGAAGAGTTTTCACGGTTATCGCCGGATTCGCCGGTTTGTCGCCCGGATGCTGAAAAAGCTGGACCTGATCGCCGTGCAGGACGAGACCTACGCCAAGCGGTTCCGCGACCTCGGGGCTCTGCCCGAAACCATCCACGTGACCGGCTCGATAAAATACGACGGAGCGCAGACCGATCGGCAAAACCCGGCCACGCGGCGTCTGGCGGCACTGGCCGGGATCACCGCCGAAGACGCCGTCTTCCTGGCCGGCAGCACCCAGGAGCCGGAGGAGGCCGCCGCCCTGAAAATTTTTCAGCGGTTGAGTCCGGAATTTCCAAATTTGAGATTAATCATCGTGCCCCGTCATCCCGAACGTTTCGAGACGGTGGCCAAGCTCCTCGATCAATCGGGTGTCCCCTGGCAGCGGCGGACGCTGTTGGATCATCCCTCACCCCTCATCCCTCATCCCTCATCCCTTCCCCGTATCCTCCTGGTGGACGTGGTGGGCGAGCTAGGCGCCTGGTGGGGCACGGCGCAGATCGCTTTCGTCGGCGGCAGTTTCGGCAGCCGGGGGGGGCAGAACATGATCGAGCCGGCCGCCTACGGGGCGGCGGTCTCCTTCGGCCCGAACACCTGGAACTTCCGCGACATCGTTACGGCAATGCTTGACCGCGAAGCCGCCGTCGTCGTCAACAATCCGGCCGAACTGGAGCAGTTCGTCCGCCGCTGCCTGATCCAACCCGATTACGCTGCCGAACTCGGCCGCCGGGCACAGGCGCTGGTGCAGTCGCAGATGGGGGCCACGGAACGAACGCTTAATCTGTTAACAGCCGTCACATAATAGGATACCTGCGCAATTCAGGAAACGCTGGCGAGTGTAAAACAGATTGCCCCGGCTATTTATAATCACTACACTTTTTACCTTTGTCGGGGAATTATGGCACCGGGAGTTTTTACAGATTATAGATCAAAAGCCTTCCGATAATTCTTTAATGGAAGGAGACCGTTTATGCAAAAACTCTTCTTTCTCCTGGGATTGACTCTGTTGCTCTCGGGTTGTTCCATTGCGTCGAGCAGCTACCAGCCTGGCCTGCCTGGCGTCCGCGAAGTACCCCATGCCGATTGCTACGTCTATCAGTCGGGCGAGGTCAAACCGTCTTGGCCGTAGAGTTCTTCAAAGGATGAAACATCGGGATTCTGCTCATGTTTCGCGCGTTCTTTCGCGGCATTGATGTTGGTCAGTTGGGCCGCCCGCAAGGCATCCATTCTTTTCTGCTGCGCCGCGACGGTTCGGCGTTGCGGTCGAGTGGTTTTCTCGCCGCGATAATCGGAATTCTGCAAATGAGCGATGAAGTTCGAGATCATCCCGCCGATGCGGCGGCAGAGCCCTTGCAGATGCGAGTGCTCTTTTTCCGGAAGGTATTCCTGGTCCCGGGCGATCTGTAGTTGCGCCCGGACCTCGCCGCAGGAACCTTTGGCGATGTAAAGAAACTGGACGAACTCAACGGTCGAACCGCGTTCGAATCCCTCAGCAACGTTCGACATGATGGAAACGGCCGCCCGCCGGATCTGATCGACTAGCCCGCGATCCCCGGCAAAGGCCCCGATCCGAGTCAACCGATACACGGCGTTGGTCAATTCCCGGGCTCGCTGATAGATGTGCAACTCCTCAAACGCTTCTGCCGCCTTGCCTTTCATGCTTTTCTCCAGTCCCGAGGAAGCCGGAATTTCTCCCAGCCTGATTATACCCCACTGGCAGGGAACAACCAATCCGAAATCACGCGACCTTTCCCCCTTCGCACCCTTCACCCTCTTCTTACCCTTCGCATCCTTTCACTCCCATTGCCGAATAACGCTCTCGTCATTTATAATCTGTTTTTGCTGAATATTAACCTTTTTTGGAGGATCTTCTCGTGCCCGAAGGAAAATACTTGTTTACCAGCGAAGCGGTCAGCATGGGTCATCCGGACAAGCTGGCCGATCAGATTTCGGACGGCATCCTGGACGCCCTGATTGCCAAAGACCCTCAGAGCCGGGTGGCCTGCGAGACGCTGGTTACCACGGGCATGGCCTTCGTGGCCGGCGAGATTACGTCGAAGGGAGTGATCGATTATCAGGAGGTCGTCCGCGGGGTGATCCGGGACGTGGGCTACACCGACGACCGGATGGGCATCTGCGCCGACACCTGCGCGATCATGCTCTCCATCGACCGGCAGAGCCCGGACATTGCGATGGGCGTCGATGAGGACGCCGCGAAAGGCAAGGAGATCGGGGCCGGCGATCAGGGGATGATGTTCGGCTACGCCTGCAACGACACGCCGGAGTTGATGCCCCTGCCGATCCAACTTTCTCACGAGATTCTCCAGCGCCTGACCGCCGCCCGGCAGAAGGGCGAAGTGGCGTGGCTCCGGCCGGACAGCAAGAGCCAGGTGACCGTCGAGTACGACGGTTGGACCCCGGTGCGGATCGACACCGTGGTCGTCTCCACCCAGCACGACGCCGAGGTCGCTCAGAAAGACATCCGCGAGTTCGTCGTCGAGCGGATCGTCAAGCCGTTGCTGCCGAAGGAGTTAATCAAGGGGGATATCACTTATTACATTAATCCCACCGGCCGCTTCGAAGTCGGCGGACCGCACGGCGATACGGGCTTGACGGGCCGGAAGATCATCGTCGACACCTACGGCGGCTGGGCGCGGCACGGCGGCGGGGCCTTCAGCGGCAAGGATCCGACGAAAGTCGATCGCTCGGCGGCCTACATGGCGCGGCACGTGGCGAAAAACCTCGTCGCCGCCGGGTTGGCCAAACGCTGCGAAGTGCAGTTGGCCTACGCCATCGGCGTCTCCCAACCGGTCAGCGTGCTGGTCGATACGGAAGGGACCGGGCGGATCGACGAGTCCCGGCTCTGCGAACTGGTCCGTCAGCACTTTCCCCTTTCGCCCAGCGGCATCATCCAGTATTTGGACCTCCGCCGCCCGATCTACCGCAAAACGGCCGCCGGGGGCCACTTCGGCCGCCACGAGCCTGAATTCACCTGGGAGAGCACCCACCGCGCCGCCGAACTGGCCAAGGCCGCCGGCGTGTGATACGTCAACCGCCTCGGGGTAGTTTCGTTGCGCGTCAGTCGTTGGTCGTTGTTCGATGATGCCTTTTCGACCAACAACCAACGACCAACGATTACCATGACGACTCTGGAAAAGAAAGCACTGACGGAGAAACAACTGGCGTCTGGGCTGGTGGAAACGGCCGTCTTCGGCGGGACGGGCCTGTTGCTCCTCTCGGGACTCCTCGTCGGGGAGAGGCATTGGGCCGGGGCATTGCACAATCCCCTCCCGATCGCGGCGTTGTGCGGCCTCGGAGCCGGACTGGCCGCCGCCGCCGCCGCGCTGCGGGGACTGGGATTACGCCTTCAGGCCGGACGTTCTTCGCTCCCCCGGCGTTTGTTGTTTTCTGCCGGCATTTCCGTGGCGCTCCTCTGTTTCGGATGGGCCTTGACGCCGCCGGGCACTTCCGCGGCGGGCCGGTCGTTCTTCTGGCTCCTGCTCCTGGCGGAAGAGACCTGGGGCTGGACCACGTTCCGAAAATCGGGAAAAACGGGGACGCAGCGAGTTTCTCGGGACGGTCTGCCGACCGCTTCGCAAAAACTAGCTGCGTCCCCGTTATTGTCGGCCCCCGTGGCCTTGCCGGAGGAAGTTCCCCGCCCGGAGGTGATGCAACATCTCACGCGGCGGAAATCGGCCGCCGGCGAGGAAGAGCTTGCCGGTTGGGTGCGGATGCCGGTGGCGGCCGGCCAGCGGAATGGCAACGTGCACGTGGCGTTTTGTCCGCCCTTTTCCCGAACGCCGGAGTTGGCGGTCGAACAGGTGGACGGCCCCGAGGCGCGGATCAAAACTGCCCAGCTTTTCCCCTACGGCGTGCGGTTGGACCTGAAACTGGCGGTCGCCGCCACCCAGCCCGACAACGTGCTGCTCAGTTTTTCCGCAAAGACGTCGTCCCATGAAACTCACCCTCCGGCACTTTGAACTGAAAACCCGGCACCCGTTCACCATCGCCCGGGGAACGACCATTGTGCAGCGCACGCTGGTGGTGGAACTGGAAGAGGACGGCGTCCGCGGCTACGGGGAATCGAACGCGATCTCGTTCTACGGGGCCACCCTGGAGAACATGACCGCCGCCTTGGAGTCGGTCCGCGGGCAGATCGAACCGCGGCGGCTTGCCGATCCCGCCGCCCTGTGGGAAGAACTCGATCCGTGGCTCTCGCATAACCACTTCGCCCAGAACGCCCTGGACCAGGCGGCCTGGGACCTCTGGGGCAAGCTCCGCGGGGCGCCGGTTTGGAGGCTCTGGGGTCTGACCCTCGACCGCTGTGTACCGACCGATTACACCCTCGGCATCGACACGGTCGAGAACCTGCTCGTCCGGCTCCGCGAGATGCCCGGCTTTCCCGTGTATAAAGTCAAGCTGGGCACGCCGCGCGATCTGGAAGTCGTTCGCACGTTGCGGCAGGCCACCGACGCCGCCTTCCGGGTGGACGCCAATTGTGCCTGGACGGCCGAGGAGATGATCGAAAAATCGCACGTCCTGAAAGACCTCGGCGTGGAGTACATCGAGCAGCCGCTGCCACGGGACGAGTGGAAAGCGATGGAAACGGTGTATCGCCATTCGGCATTGCCGATCGTCGCCGACGAAAGCTCCCAGACCGAGGCCGACGTGCCCCGTTGCGAAGGATTGTTTCACGGCATCAACGTCAAGCTGGGCAAGTGCGGCGGTCTGACGCCCGGCAAGCGGATGCTCGAAGACGCCCGGCGCCGCGGCCTGAAGACGATGATCGGCTGCTTCACAGAATCGAGCGTCGGCATCTCGGCCGTCGCCCAACTCCTGCCGCTTGTCGACTACGCCGACCTCGACGGCGCCCTTCTCCTGGCCGAAGACCTCGCCGCGGGCGTAACCATCGACCGCGGCCGCGTGATCTTCCCCGCCGAAAACGGCTGCGGCGTGCGGTGGAAGAGATGAAGGAGCTGAGCTAAAATGCGAATCTCTTCATAAAAATTCTTGTTGAAAGAGAAAGCGAGAGAAAAACTATGGCAGAGGAACCAGTTTCAACTCCATCTACACCCGGCGGGCAAATTCTTATCTACCGCGACGGGGCCACTAATCTCCAGGTCCGGTTGGACGGTCAGACGGTCTGGTTGACCCAGGCGGCAATGGCGGAGTTGTTTCAAACAACACCGCAGAATATAACTCTCCATCTCCAAAGCATTTATGACGACCAAGAGTTGGAAGAAACGGCAACTTGTAAGGATTACTTACAAGTTCGTCAGGAAGGGGAGCGTCTTGTACGCCGTTTACTTAAACATTACAACCTCGATGTCATCCTCGCAGTCGGCTATCGTGTCCGCTCCGCCCGCGGTACGGCCTTTCGCCAGTGGGCAACTGCTCGACTCTCCGAGCTTCTTGTGAAGGGATTCACGCTTGACGACGAACGGATCAAATCTGGACGGACCCTCGGTGTGGAGTATTTCGACGAACTGCTTGCCCGCATCCGGGATATCCGCTCCAGTGAGCGGTTGTTTTATCAGAAAATCACGGATATTTACTCTACAAGTATCGACTACGACCCGAATGCTGAAATGACGCGGCAGTTTTTTCAAATTGTTCAGAACAAGATGCACTGGGCCGCTCACGGCCATACCGCCGCCGAGATCATCCATCAACGGGCTGATGCGACGAAACCTTACATGGGCCTGACCTCGTGGAAAAACGCTCCCGGCGGACCTCTCCGAAAAACCGATGTCACCATCGCAAAAAACTACCTGAATCAACAGGAAATTGAGGCACTCAACTTGATCGTCTCGGCCTATCTTGACTTTGCGGAACTCCAAGCCCGTGGCCACCGGCCGATGCACATGGCAGATTGGATTGCTAAACTGGATGATTTTTTACGGCTGGGCGACCGTGAAATACTCACACACGCGGGGAATATTTCCCATCAATTGGCTGAAGACTATGCTCATGCCCAATACACCCTCCATGAACAGCAACGACGGCAATTGGAAGCTGAACAACCAACAAGTGATTTCGACCGGGCTGTCCAACAGTTAACCAACCAGCATCGAGAGATTGGAAAACCCAAACGCCGGGCGAAAAGACCCCGAAAGCCCCCAGAGGATGAAACTCCATGATTATTCTGCCCGGGATTGATCGACTGGCCGGACGATCAGAAGGAGGTCGCGGATAATCGGGGAGGCTTTTTCTTCTTGAGACTCTATGCGCACCCCGCACAGGTGCCGGGGCTAAACTCGCTCAGGATGCCAAAACCCGTTGGAACCGCGCGTAGGCTTCGTCCCAGGCGGCGGGATTTTGGGGGGCGTACTCTTCGACGGTGAAGCTACGGCGGACGACTTCGCGGGCCTGGGCGATGTCGGCGACGTCGCCGGCGGCGACGGCCTGCATCATCAGGTTGCCGGTGGCGGTGGCCTCGATCGGGCCGGCCATAACGCGGCGGCCGCAGGCGTCGGCCGCCATCTGGCAGAACTGCCGGTTCTGCGTCCCGCCGCCGACGATGTGGATCGTCTCGACCCGCCCGCCGTTGAGCTCCTCGCACCAGCCCAGCACCTGGCGGAATTTCAGGGCGATGCTCTCCAGTGCGCAGCGGAGGATTGCGCCGCGGTCGTCGGGGACGGGCTGGCCGGCGCGGCGGCAGAACGCGCAGATCGCCTCCGGCATGTCGCGGGGGGCGAGCAGTTCGTGGGCGTCGGGATTGACGAAGGACTGCAACGGCTTGGCGGCCGCCGAGAGGCGGTTGAGATCCTCCCACGAAAAATTTCCGCCCGCGGCGTTCCACGCGCGGCGGCACTCCTGCACGAGCCACAACCCGGCGATGTTCTTCAACAGCCGGGTGGTCCCGCCCACGCCGCCTTCGTTGGTGAAGTTCAGTTCCAGCACGCGGTCGTTGACCACGGGCCGGGGCGCTTCGACGCCCATCAAGGCCCAGGTGCCGAGGCTGACGTAGCACCAATCGGGTGTGGCGCCCGGTCGGCTGGCGGCGGGGACGGCCAGCACGGCGCTGGCCGTGTCGTGCGTGCCGGGCAGCACGACCTGCGTCTCGGCCAATCCCGTCTCGTCGGCCAGGTGTTTTTGCAACGCGCCCAGCGACGTGCCCGGTTGAGTCAGCCGGCCGAGGATCCGGACGGGCAGGTCGAATTGTTTCAGCAAATCCGTCGCCCAATCGCCCGTCAGCGGATTGTAAAACTGGCTGGTGCTGGCCTCGGTCATCTCGTTGCACTTCACCCCGGTCATCAGCCAGTGGAACAGGTCGGGCATCATCAGCATCGTCTCGGCCGCCTCCAGCAGCGGCGAGTCTTGCAGCTTCATGGCGTAAAGCTGAAAGAGCGTGTTGAACTGCATGAATTGCAGTCCGGTTAAGCGGAAGATCTCTTCGCGGGGGACCCGGGCGAAGGCCTTTTCGAAGATGCCGTTGGTTCGGGCGTCGCGGTAATGGTAGGGATTGCCCAACAGCTCGTCGCCGCGGCCGAGCAGCCCGAAATCGACGCCCCAGGTGTCGACGCCGGCGCTGACGACTTGCCCGCGGGTCTTTACGCCGGCGGCTGCAAGGCCCTGCCGCACGTGGGTCCACTGGCCGAGCAGGTCCCAGTGCATGCGGCCGAGGACTTCGACCGGGGCGTTGTCGAACCGGTAGACCTCTTCCAGCCGGATTTTGCTCCCGTCGAAAAATCCCAAGACGTGCCGCCCGCTGGAGGCCCCGATGTCGATCGCCAAATATGCTTTTTCCGCCATGCTCTTGTCTGCTTTCGTTGACTGAAAGGGAACGTAGGAAAAGAAACTGTGGGGCAAATTTTGCTCGAACGGTACGTAAAATCATGCTAAATTGCGTCGGTCGGGTCAAGAGGGCCGGCCGGATTACCCCTACCGGCCTCGGGAGTTTTCCGTAAAATATCGGGTATGACTCCCTTACGCATTGCCATTCACGGCGCCGCGGGCCGGATGGGCCAGCGGCTGGTGGCCCTCTGCTCGGTCGATCGGGACTTGACGGTGGCCGCGGCGCTCGACACGCCGCGGCATCCCCGCCTGGGCGAAGACGCCGGACTGATTACCGGCGTCGGGGCCTTGGGCGTCTCCCTGTCGGCCACGCTCGACGCCCCCGTCGACGTGCTGGTGGATTTCTCGACGCCGGAGGCCGCGGAGAAAATCCTGGAGGTCTGTCGCCAGAAGAAGATTCCGCTGGTCCTGGCGACTACCGGCCTGGACGACCGGCAGTTGCAAAAGGTCCGCGCCGCCGCCCGGGAGATCCCCATGCTCTGGTCGCCGAACATGAGCCTGGCTGTCAACCTGACAATGAAGTTGGCCGAGACGGCGGCGGCAGCCCTGAAGGACAAGGACGCCGACGTCGAGATCATCGAGCGGCACCACCGCTTCAAGGAGGATGCCCCCAGCGGCACGGCCCTGCGGTTCGGCGAGATCATCGCCGGCGTGATGGGCCAGTCCGAGCACCGCCACGGCCGCGAGGGCCGGCCCGGCAAACGGCCGCACCACGAAATCGGCTACCACGCCCTCCGGGTGGGCGACAATCCGGGCGAGCACGCCATCGTCTTCGCCCTGCTGGGCGAGAGCATCGAACTGACCGTCCGCGCCACCAACCGCGACTGCTACGCCCTGGGTGCCCTGGCCGCCGCCAAATTCCTCCCCGGCAAGCCGCCCGGCCTGTACGGCATGAAGGACGTGCTGGGGCTGTAGTGGACAGTGGTCGGTGGGCAGTGGTTGGTGTTCAGCCGCGAAGCGGCGCGCTACGAAAGCCCAGGGCGGAGCCCTGGGGAACGGATCCACACGCCAGGCTTCAAGCCCTGAAAGGGCGCGCTATTGGGGAAAGGCGGGATGATGATGAAAGATCTCAATCCCTATGAATCTCCAAAGCAACCAACTGAATCCCGCGATCTGTTGCACACCGTCAGGAAGCGAGAGCCATTGCTCCTTCGAGCGAGATGGATTCCCATCGGATTAATCCTCGGAGGTCTTTTCGGCAACGTGGGGGCCTGGTTCCTTTGGAATTTCATTTACAGCATCGGAAGCAGCGTCATTACTGACAAAATCTATGATTTGCTCGCATCGGACGTCTGCCGGTGGGGTGTGATCGTCGGATTGGTTTCCGGTGGAGTTCTGGCATTCGTTGCTGGTTCGAGGTTTATCATGCTGCTCCTGGCCCAACATTTCTGCGGAATGCTCTTCGGGATGCTCGGAACACAATGGGGATGGCAGATTGGACTGGGTGCATATTATGCCGGGCAGGTGGTGGGAGTTGGTATCGGATTACTATTATTACTGCTGTTATCGTTGAGTCGCCAACGCGATGCCGGCTAGCGTAAGGTGCGGGAAGTGTCGGGCTTGAGGGCCGATCAGCGGGGCGACGGTGGGACCTGCGCCGCCGGTGAGAAAGACTTGGGGGGAACAGCCTGTCGAGCGGGCAAGTTCGTCGGTCAGTTGGCGGACGGCCCCCACGGCGCCCCAGAAGAGGCCGGATTGCATGGCCGACTCGGTGTCTTGACCCAAGGCGGGCGGCGGAGCGGATAGATCTTTCGTTTCGATCAGCGGCAGGAGATCGGTGTAGTCGTGCAGCGCCCGGGCGGCCATTGCCAGACCGGGCAGGATCGCGCCGCCGAGGAAGGTCCCGTCGGCGGAGACGAGGTCCACGGTGATGGCCGTGCCCACGTCCACGATCACCGCCGGCCGGTCCTTCTCTCGGAGCCGGTTGACGGCCACGGCGTCGGCCAGCCGGTCGATGCCCACCATGTCGGGCCGCGGCAGACGGACTTCCAAAGGCAGATCGGCGGTGGACAACAGCGCCACGGGATCGTCCGGCCGGTGTTCCCGCAGCCAATCGAGCAGCCGCCCGGCCGTCGGCCGGCTGACACTGGCGATCGACCACCGCGGCGGCGCCGTCGCTTCGCTGCCGAGCCACGCCTGAATGGCATCCCAGTCCGGCGCCTCGCCGTCCAATGGCAGGACCGCCATCGGCTCGGGCAACCCGGCGTCGGGAATACTTCCAAACCGCCCGAGTTTGACCCGGGCATTGCCGACGTCAATGGCGATGAGAGATCCCTGCGTCATGCTCTGGATTCAGAAAATGTCGTTATGTTTTATCGGAGCCGGGCCGTGCCGGCCCGAAAATGCCGCCCGGAAACACCGGGACACCATGCCCCGGCTCCGACCTGCGGATACGACATTTTTACCCGAGACTCAATAACAGGGACAGTCCCCTCACCTCCTCCGCCGTATGGCCATCAGGATTCCCAGTCCGGCCAGCGCCGCCAGGATCCACGTGCTCGGTTCGGGCACCGGTGAACCGGCCGCCAAAACGCTGCCGATGACAAGCGTGCCCTGAGTAATGGAGCTTGTCGTCAGGGAACCCGAGAGGACTTCGGTCGTGCCCTCGCCGGTGATGGCGCTAACCGTGTGATCGCCGCAGAGTATTCGGAAGCTCGCGTGGTTCTCGATCCCCGAGGAAAGGGCGATCTGGGCAAAGTAGTCCAATTCCAGTGCGCCTTCGTTGATTGTCGTAGGGCCTTCGTAGCCGTTATCGGCGATGAGAAACAGCGTGCCGGGGCCGGTTTTGGTCAAGCTGCCGGGGCCGGAGATTTCCCCGCCGATGTCCAGGCCTCCGGGACGGGTGTCGAACGTTGCGCCCTCCGGGGGCAAGACCAGGTCCAAGTCGATTATTTGCGTCACAATGCCGGAGTTCTCCACCAATCCGTCGAGGATGATGGAATTGCCTTGCAGAAAGTAGGTAACATCCGTCTCCGCTCGGAAAACGAGGGCGTTGAACTGGGTCTCCGGAGGGAGATCGTTATAACTCAGGCTGGAGCCCGTCGGTAATTGCTGGCTGAAATAGAGCGAAACGTTCGACTCGGGTGGCGCGGCGTAGAGCCAGTTTTCTTGCGCGCTCCAATTGGAGTCGGCGCCGTCGCCGGTCCAGACGGCCGGCAGATCGTCATCGGAGGCGCAGAGATCGAATCGGAGATCAAAATCCTCTCCCGGATCGGGAAGCGTAAAATCGAAATCGCCTTCTATCGGGAAAGGAATCGTGAAGTTGGCGGGAGTTCCCACCGGCGGCAACATGCCGGTAAAAATTCCCGTGGCCCGCGAGGTTGTCACGACTCCGTGATGGATGCGGAGGTCCACCATTCCGCGGTCCTCGAGATC
The DNA here is from genome assembly GCA_016936015.1 of Pirellulales bacterium. Lineage (GTDB taxonomy): Bacteria > Planctomycetota > Planctomycetia > Pirellulales > Thermoguttaceae > JAFGPV01. The sequence continues at coordinate 2,031 of JAFGPV010000044.1, read as the reverse complement.
AATACACTCGTTGGTGAGGTCCGCGTAGAATCGGCCGTATTCCACGTTGGAGACCGCAAGGAATCCCTCTCCTGCTTCCTCGCCCCATTCCATCACGGCCTCTTCGCCGTCCGTGGTCCAATCGATTCTCCCCGCAGATTCGGCCAGGCTTTCCTGGGAAAGGAGGGTTTGATCCGGCCGGAGGACGTTGACGACCGCCAAGTATTTATTACTCGGGGGGTGGGCGCCCGTGTCGTATTCCGGCTCGTCCAGTTCTCCGGCGTCACCCGAGGCGGCCGCCCCGCCGACGCTCGAAGTCCCACCCAACCACCATCTCCAAACATATTGTAAATTCCACCTGTTACCTCCACCTACAGTCCAACCCCCGGCGTACATTTGAACCGTGGAGGAGGCGTACTTGTAGGCGTTGCCGGTCGAGCTGCCGGAGATCCAAGGTCCGGCCGAGACATACGTCGGCCAACCCGTTGAACTCACCGTCGCACCCGCGGTGGCCGAGGCCGTAGATGCGCCGGAGACGGCACTGACAGTGTTGGAGACGCTTGGAGAAATAAGCGGCCAAGTGACGTTCTGGTTGACCGCAACTACGCTTCCGCCGCCGACATTGCCGGAATTCCAAACGTCGGTGGGCCATCCCCAGACGCCCGGCGTGCTGCCGGTCGCCTTCCGGTCGTAGCCGTAGTTCACGAAGCCCGGCGGTTGTCCGGCCGGACTCACTTGATAATTTGCCGGATTGGGCGATTGGCCGGCCCAGGCATGCTCAAAGTCGAGCCAACCGAATTGGACGGGATTCGGAAACGGTTGGCTACCCGGTCTAAAGCTGTAGTTCGAATAACCAACACCCGGAAAATTGACGCCCGACCAAAACCATCCCGGCGGTCCGGGGCGCGGTTGGGCCGTCGCCGGCGCCACGGCGGCGAAAAAAATCGTTACTACACCCAGCGCAATGAAGGCACATAAAATACTCTTTCGCATCGCTTGATCTCCCTTTGTTTGAGAAGTGATCGGCCAAAGGTGAAAAAAACGGTATGGTTCGGCTTGAGAAGAACAAGAAGACGACGTTCCCGGCTTGTCAGAGATGGATGGTCTATGAAAAACCGCCTCGGTTTCCTTGAGGCGGGATGCGGACCGAGAGCCATCATTTTCCCAAGACGAACCTGATTTTATTGAAACAGGTTCGGGCTGTCAAGCACCCGCCAAAGAGGGGGTCGTGCAGCGTGGAAACGGCATCGTTGCCTTGCTCCCGGACGGGTTCATCACCTATTGCCGTTTTTCGATGAAATCGGCTTTCAAGAAGGGCGTCAGCCACTCCGCCCGCCATTTTCGGAGTTCCGGTCCCATCTCAAGGGAGAACCGATCGTTGTTGGGATAGTACTGGCGTTTGGCGTATTGGAGGACGATCAATCCGGCGTTATCGATATAAACAAACCGCATCAGATTCCATTCGGCGATGATCTCTGCCGGTTTTTGTTGCAACACCAGGAACGCCAGGACGGACACGTTCGAATCCTTGGCTCCCAAAATTTCATACTGAGCGGGAGGATCATTCGCTTCCAACTGTTTCACCATGTCCCGCAGATATCCCTTGGCGCCGACCTCTTTCGGGATGTTGGGAAAAACCATGACGGTCATCAACTCGTTCCAGTGGTCGATGTTTTCTCCCCGCGGGATGTATTCCATCATGGTCAGGTTCTTTTTACTGTCGGTGAAGGCTTTATAGAAATGCCGGCCGTTGAAGTCCAAATAGGATTTTTGCTGCGGTTTGCCGGCAAGGGCCTCTTTCGCCGTGCAAACCGGCGAAACGCCGGCGGCGAGAACGAAAACCAAGAGCAGTCCGGGAAGGGATCGTTGAGGGAATATTCTAGCGAGAAACATTTTTCTTCTCCCCAAAAGGGTCGGCGACAGACGTCCAAAAACGTTTCTCAACTCTAGCTTTTTTTCCAGTAACTAGTGTAGTGATTCATAAATAACGGAACTTATGGACACTTTTGGGGTTTCATTCACATACGGAGGATGAAACCCATGAAGAGTGCT
>JAFGPV010000043.1 GCA_016936015.1 Pirellulales bacterium | reverse complement strand
TCCCCCTGGGCGATGCCCAGGGCTGGGTGAACCACAGGGCCTTCGGCCCGTCGATCATCATAACCATCGGAACAAAACCATCATCGGAATACGACTGCCGCATGGTTAAAAATCGCTGCGTTTTTAGCAGCCCACCATACGCTCTCCCGATGCTCCAAGGAATGAAAAGGAAAAACCATGACCAAGAAACGCAGACCACCGAACCGCCTTGCCGAAAGCCGCCAAAACCTGCCCGTCGCCCAAGAGCCGCGCGCGCCCGATCAACCGGTCTGGACGCCCGAGGGCGTCCAGTGGTCCTATGTCCCCGAGGCAATCCAACAGGCCGTTCGCGATATTATCGAGCCTATCTATGTCGAGTCCGTGCTCCGCGCGCCCGACGGTCTCGAAAAATCCCTCGCTATCACCTTGACCCATCTCCTCTGGCTCGAAATCCTCGACCAATACGAAATCAAGCAGGAGTACGCCAATACCGAGGCCCTGCTCGGATTGCCCGGCAGCCGCGAGAGTCAAATCGACCGGCATATCCGGCTGCTCGACTCGAAGATCCGCGTCGGCAAACTCCTCTATAAATTCCGCGAACTCCGCCATCGAATCCCCAATCTCCCCCCTCCTACAGTGCAATCCTCACTCCCAATGACTCCCGTTCTCCCCTACCCGCTCGATCCCCCTCCATCCCCTCCGAGAGAGTCCGTCGAACCCTAACGGAACCGACTTCCCAATCGATAAAAACATGGAAAAATCGAAATTTGCTGTACAACACGATACCCTGCGGTGGGGATTAATTCGGGAAACTATTCTGTCCCGAAGAAATTTATTCGCTGCCTCGGGAACCATTGTCGCCGCCCAACGCATCCGAAATGGTCGCCGCCACGGTCCCTATTTTCATGTAACCTATCGAGATCAAGGCCGTAAAAAATCCCTCTACCTGGGAGCATCAAAAACCATAGCCTGCAAAGCCCGCCGCCTGCTGGACCAACTCCAAAATCCCCGGCGCAGCCGCCGCCGAATTCACCGTCTCCGCATTGCCATCCGCGCGTCCCTCCGAAATCATCACGCCCGCCTCCAAGCCGATTGGGCCCGCTATGGCCTCCGCGTCAAAGGTATGGTGGTCCATAAAACGAAAACAAAGCGGCTATTCCCGGTCGGATGAGGATTTCCAGGGGGGCTACTCAGTGGAAAAATTCCCTGTTAAAATAGCAAAATTACGGTGTTTTCAGATGGCTCTTTTCAAATCAATTTCGCGGAATCTGCCGCTCGTTGGGTAAGAGAAGGAGAGATTATTCCATGACTCCTCGTGAACGGGTATTGACCGCTCTGAATCATCAACCGCCCGATCGCGTGCCGATCGACTTCGGGGGACATCGCTCTTCCGGCATTGCCGCCATCGCCTACGCCAAACTTCGCCGGGCGCTGGGTTACGCCGAAAAGCCGATCCGGGTGTACGATCCCATCCAGCAGTTGGCGATCATCGACGCCGACGTGCTCGACCGGTTTCACGTGGACACGATCGAACTGGGCCGCGGTTTTGCACTGGAAGACAAACACTGGGCCGATTGGGTGCTGCCCGACGGCACGCCCTGCCAAATGCCCGCCTGGGCGCTGCCCGAGCGGCAGGACGGGCAGTGGATCCTCCGCGCCCCCAGCGGCCGCGTCTTGGCCCGAATGCCCGACGGCGCCATCTACTTCGAGCAGTGCTACTGGCCGTACCTGGAAAACGACGATTTCTCGCGGCTGCCCGAGGCGCTGGCCGAGAACATGTGGTGTACGATCCAGTCGCCCCCCGGACCCCTGGTGGCCCACCGCAACGGCCGGCACGCCCTGGCCGACGGGGCGGCGGCGCTCCGGCAGCGGACCGATCGGGCGATCATCGGGCTGTTCGGCGGCAACCTCCTCGAAGTCGGACAGTTCCTCTACCGGAACGACAACTTCCTCATGCTCTTGGCCGGCAATCCCCGCCGGGCCCAGGAGTTCCTCGACCGCCTGGTCGAGATCCACCTAGCCAACCTGGAACAGTATCTGGAGGACGTCGGTTCGTACATCGACGTGATCGCCTTCGGCGACGATCTCGGTTCGCAGAACGGCCCTCAGATCTCGCCGCAGATGTACGAGGAACTCTTTAAACCCCGGCACGCGAAGATGTGGCGCCGCGCCAAGGAACTGGCCGACGTCAAGGTCATGCTCCATTGCTGCGGCGGCATTCGGCCCTTGGTCTCCCACCTCATCGAAGCCGGCCTCGACGCCACCAATCCGGTCCAAATCACCTGCAAGGGGATGGATTCCCGGGAGTTGAAGACCGAATTCGGCCGGAAAATCACCTGGTGGGGCGGCGGCTGCGACACCCGCTTCATCCTCTCCCAGGGCACCCCCGACCAGATCCGCGAGCACGTCCGGCAGCAGATCGAGATCCTCAAGCCCGGCGGCGGCTTCGTCTTCCAGCAGGTCCACAATATCCTCGCCGACGTCCCCCCTGAGAACGTCGTCGCCCTGTTCGACGCCGCCTACGAGTTCGGCAGCTACAACACAAAATAAAACTATTGCCCTTTCAGTCTATGCACAGACGAGGAACCGACCCATGATGAAGCAGCGAGTTTTCTTATGGTTACTGGCGGCGTCGATGACGGTCCTTACCGCGACGGCATTTTCGGCGGACGACCCGGCAGGGGATGGAGCGACGGCCCCGTCCCCGGCGGTCATCCCCCAGCCCGTTCTTCTGGAGAAGTCGGCCGGCAAGCCCTTTGCACTCAATGAAGGAGTCGCATTGCAGTCCGCCGGGGTCCCCGAGAAATCGCTCCAAATCGCCTCCGAAATCATCCACAAAGCCCTGGGCTTGAAACTTAAGCAGGTCCCGTCCGGTGAGGGAACCAAGATTATTAACTCCCCTCTCCCTTTGGGAGAGGGGCAGGAGGTGAGGGCTGACATGCCGAACAATAGCCCTCACCCTAACCCTCTCCCAAAGGGAGAGGGAACCAAGGGAAAGGCGATCACCCTCCGCATCGATCCCTCGGTGGGCAAAGGGCGTCCCGATTGGCAGGCGGCCGAAAGCTATCAATTGACGGTCTCCGAGCCGGGCGGCATTGAAATCGCGGCCTCTGATCCCCACGGACTGCTGAACGGCGTGCAGACCCTGGTGCAACTGGCCGAAAAAGGTCCCGGCGGAACGTGGCAGGTTCCTCCGGTCAAAATCGACGATTACCCCCGCTTCCCGTGGCGCGGCTATCTGCTCGATACGGTCCGGCATTTCCGCCCGAAGGCGGAGGTCTTGCGGTACATCGATCTCCTGGCGATGCACAAGCTCAACGTGCTCCACATGCACTTGGTGGACGACCAGGGTTGGCGCCTCGAAATCAAACGCTACCCGAAACTCACGGAGGTGGGAGCCGCATTGCCGAATTACAGCGGCGGGCGAGGGCCGGGCTGGTTTTATTCGCAGGATGACATGAAAGAGATCATCGCCTATGCCGCCGACCGGTTCATCACCGTGGTGCCCGAGATCGAAATGCCCGGCCACTCCAGCGCGGCCACCGCTTCCTATCCCGAACTGGGATGCCAGGGAAAATCCACCCCGCATCTTTGTGCGGGCAGCGATTCAACCTACCAGTTCATGGCCAATGTGCTCGACGAGGTTGCCGACCTGTTTCCTTCACCCTTCATCCATATCGGCGGCGACGAGGTCTGGCCGGACATCTGGCGGGCCTGCCCCGTCTGCAAAAAACGGATGGCCGAACTTCTCGCCGCCAAACTGCCCTCCGACGTTCATCCCCAACAAGTGAACCTGCACAAGCCGACGGGAGTTCCTCCCAACGAAGACGTCTCCCGATTGGAAGGCGAATTCATACGCCGCATCGACAAGCACCTGGCGTCTAAAGGCAAAAGGATGATTGGCTGGGACGAGATCCTCGAGGGTGGCCTGACCGACGGCAGCCGGGCCGTGGCGATGGCCTGGCGCAGCCCGGACGCCGTGACCGCCGCCATCAAAGGCAACCGCGACGTGATCGCGTCGATCCATCCGATCCACTATCTCGACGTCGATTGCCCCTTGGAAACGACCTACACTTACGAGCCGGTCCCCGACGGTCTGTCGGAAGCGCAGGCCAAACACGTCCTCGGCGTGCAGGGCAACATGTGGGGTGAGAGTACGCCGACGCAGCAGAGGGTTGATCTACGGACCTTCCCCCGCTTGATCGCCATCGCGGAGAGGGGATGGTCGCCTCGAAAAGTGCAAGATTTCAAGGACTTCGACGCCCGGCTCCACCGCCACGCCGAACGGCTCCAACCTTACGGCATCGTCCTCTTCCCTGCGGCCGACCAGACCTCCGCGCCAAAGTAATTGCCGATACCGGCGGTCATCCTGAACGTAGTGAAAGATCTCCCCGATCTTCAATTTACGCCGAATAACATTACTTCCGCTTGAAGATCCTTCGCTGCGCTCAGGATGACTGATGTAAGTTTCCGGCTCGACGCTTCATTCGGCCGCCTTTTGCAGTCCCTGGACGATCCGCTCGATGACCTCGTCTTTTTTCATGTCGACGGCCACTTCCATGTTGTGCCGCCAGGCGGGGACGCGACGACGGTCGAAGACGGTCATGCCCTGGGTCAGCTCGCCCAGGATCTCCACGTCGCCGGGCATGGAACGCATGGTAAACAGCGAGGGATAAAGGAGCGACATCAGCGTGACCGTGTCGTGTACGTGGATCCCTTCCAGCCCCAATTGCTGGCGGTAGTTGCGGAAGGCGGGCGGGAGTATCTGCCGCAGGAACCAGCCGACGGGATTGGTTTCGTCGGGTAAAAGGTTAAAAACGTCGTAGCTCAGTTCCAGGCGGTTGGTTACGTCCAGGGGGACCAACACCTTGGTCGAGTGCGAGCGGAAGACCTTTCGGGCGGCGGTCGGGTCGCAATAGATGTTGAATTCGGCGGTGGGCGTGATGTTGCCCGGCGAGTTCAGCGTGCCGCCCATGATCACGATCTGGCCCACCAGGCCCGGCAACTCCGGATCCCGGGCAAAGGCCCGGGCAATGTTCGTCAGCGGACCGAGCGCCACGATCGTAATCTGGTGGGGAGCGGCCCGGACCTGGTCGCAGATCACCTTTTCCGAGGGCAGGAGGTGCTGCCGCTCGGCCACCGTGATGCCGATGCCGCCCAAACCGTCAACGCCGCAGAGATAGCGCCCGTCGACCGGCAGGCCTCCCTCGGGATCCGCGGCGGCGCCAACCCGGGGCAGGCGGGGGGGGTCGAGATGCTCGAGAATCGCTTGGACGTTGCTCGTGGCCTGGGCCGCCGAAACGTTGCCCCCCACCGCAGTGACGGCCGTCACGTCCAACTCCGGATGAAACAACGCAATACACAACGCTAGGGCGTCGTCGATCCCCGGGTCGACGTCCAGTATTACCTTCCGGGCCATGAAATCTCCAACCTCAAGGGATGGAAAAAACGGGTAACCGTGGATCCGCTGCCGCAAATTCAGGTTACGGAAACCGCTCCCGCTCTGCTAGCTGATTGTACGGGGAAATAGGGGAACTACAAGGGGGGAAGGGAGAAAAAGCCGGGTGCGGCCTTGCAAAAAAGACAAATAACGAAGCGTAAACGGTACCAGAACGGTGCAGGATTCAACGGTCCAACGCCCAATGCTTTCGAATCCCAATCCTAATCCCGGATCTCTGCGCCCCGATTCCGGATCTCTGAATCCTCGATTTCACCCAGTACCGTCTGGACTTCTTCGAGCAGTTGACGGGGGCTGAAGGGTTTGGCGATTACCCGTAAAATGCCCAATTCCTCGTTCAAGGTTTCGTGCGAAAGCTCGAACCCCTTGGCCGTAAGCATCAGCACCGCCAGATCGGCGGTTTCGGGGCAGGCACGCAGCCTCCGGACCAATCCCAACCCATCCAGCCGCGGCATCTGGCAGTCGGTGATCAGCAAGTCGGGCTTCTGGGCCTGGAGCGCGGCCCAACCCTGCTCGCCGTCGCCGGCAATCTGCACTTCGTATCCGGCTTTTTTCAGTTTATATTCTGCCGTACGGAGAATCGAAATCTCGTCGTCGCAGAGCAAGATGTGTTTCATTATTCGCGGGATGTATGCGGTCGCCAAAACGATCGGTTCGAGTATCGTAAACGATGCGTCTTATTAAAAATAGGTTAGCCCATAGTATTTGTCCAACAACAGTTCTTACCGACGTGCAACTTGAGAAAACGGGCGTGTCCCCGGTTGCTCGCCAGCCGCATTGAATATCCGCGGCGACACTCCAAAGAGGGGGGCGTGCTGCCCTTGCGTAGATAATACAACTAAAAAAGGCACAGCGGAGTCCCCTCACGCTCCCAGTATCCCCCGCTGCGCCTTCCGGCCAATGTCCCTCCCCGGGGCATTGGAACCAGTGAACTATAGAATCATGCTCCGTGGTGTCAAATGTTCCAATACGGATAATTTCCACGTCCACCGCCGTGGTTCGGAGAACCCACGTTAACGCCGGGCAAACACGGTGCGATTAACGCCGAGTTGCCTTACAGTGGCGGAAGAATACGATTCCCCTACTCATTTACCGAACCATCCGTCACGAATAAACTGACTATCATCGTGGTGCCGTGCTTTCCGGAAAAGGAACCGGCGACCTTATTTATCGAAAAAACGCTCCGCGATGGCGATCGCTGGGGAAGATCCGAATTTTTACCGTCCCCGGGGAATCATGGTCCCCGGGGCGTTCACGAAACGCGCATCATTGGAACGTTAAAGAACTCTGTTTTTGAAAAGTAAAGAAAGGAGAATTGGTTATGGACAATCTGGTCAGACCGCACGGCAAACAGAAGAAGCTTCTGCCCTTGCTCCTCGAAGGCGCAGCGTTGGCCGAGGAGCAAAAGAAGGCCGCGTCGCTGAAGAAGATTACCATCACGTCCCGGGAGACGGGCGACGCCATCATGCTGGGCATAGGCGGGTTCACGCCGCTGGCGGGCTTCATGGACCGGAAGGACTGGAAGGACGTATGTACGGAGATGAAGATGGCCGACGGCACGTTTTGGCCCCTCCCCATCACCGTCTCCGCCGCCAAGGAAGACGCCGCGGCGATCAAGGAGGGGCAGGAGATCGCCCTGGTGGACGAAGAGACCGGCGCCACGATGGCCACCATGCAGGTGACGGAAAAATACGCCATCGACAAGGACCTGGAGTGCAAGGAGGTCTTCCGGACCAACGACCAGCAGCATCCCGGGGTGGCCCAGGTGATGGCGCAAAAAGACGTGAATCTGGGGGGACCGATCAAGGTTCTCAGCGAGAGCTCTTTTCCGACGGAGTTCAAAGACGTCTACATGCGGCCGGCCGAATCGCGGAAGATCTTCAACGACCGCGGCTGGCGGACCGTGGCCGCCCTGCAACTGCGCAACCCGATGCACCGCTCGCACGAGTACCTGGCCAAGATTGCCCTGGAAACGCTGGACGGCCTGTTCATCCACCAACTGGTCGGCAAGCTCAAGCCCGGCGACATTCCGGCCGACGTGCGGGTCAAGTGCATCAACGTGTTGGTGGAAAACTACTTCGTCAAGGAAAAGGTGGTCCAGGGCGGGTACCCGCTGGACATGCGCTATGCTGGCCCGCGCGAGGCCCTGTTGCACGCCCTGTTCCGTCAGAATTACGGGTGCTCGCATTTGATCGTGGGCCGGGACCACGCCGGGGTAGGCAACTACTACGGACCGTTCGACGCCCAGGAAATCTTCCACCAGATTCCCCCGGACGCGCTGGAAATCCAACCGCTGAAGATCGACTGGACCTTCTTCTGCTACAAGTGCCGCGGCATGGCCTCAATGAAGACCTGTCCCCACGGCAAGGAAGACCGGCTGCTGCTGAGCGGCACGGTCCTCCGAAAAACCCTCTCCGAAGGCGGGGATCCCCCGGAGGATTTCAGCCGACCCGAGGTGTTGGCCATTTTGAAGGATTACTACGCCCGTCTTGAAGAGAAGGTGGAAGTGAAACTGCACCAGGCGGCCACGGGAGAAGTCAAGGCGAGGTGAGAACGGGAACACGGAGATCCTTGGCTCCACTCGGGACGACGCTTTTTCGGTGGCGGGAGGCGGCTCCTACCGGAATCCTCGACGGCGCCGGATCCAAAATCCGCCCAGGCCGAGAACGATCACCGACGTTAAGAGAACGAGTGCCGACGGTTCGGGCACTGCGGCAATCTGTGCGCCGGTCGCCGCCCCGCTCCCGCCGATGGTCAGCGCGTTGGTCACGATCGATCGGGCGAAGAGTTGGGCGTTAGCCTCCACGGTCACCTGGTCGGAATGGATCAAGTTGTCGACGGTCAGCATGCCGGCGGAAACGATCGTCGATCCGGTGTAGGTGTTGGTATTGGTGAGCGTGAGGTTGCCGCCGCCCAGTTTGACCAGGCTGCCGGTGCCGGATATCAGGTTGCCCACGAAGAAATCATTGTTGCGGTTGAAGATCAAGACCGCGTCGTTGACGACCTCGTTGGAACCGAGGGTCCCCGTGGAGCCGCCGTTGCCGATTTGCAGGCTGCCGTCGAGGATGAAGGTTTTTCCGGAGTAGCTGTTGGTGCCGCTTAAGGTCAGCGTGCCCGAGCCGTCTTTGGAAAGTCCGCCCGTGCCGGTAACGGCACCGCTAAAGAGCGAACTGCCGCTGCCGTCGACCACCAGGAGATTGCCGGGAGAGGCGGTGCCGGTGTTGATCGAACCCGTTGCCCGAATTCCGCCGAAACCGGCGTCCCAACACTGCGAACTGCGGAGGAGCATCGTGCAGTTGAACGTTTGCTGTACGAGGTCGTTGTTCACGATGCCGGCCTCGCCGACCTGCAGGGTGTTTCCGGTGCTGAAGGTAAAGGCGTGGGCGCCGGAGAAGGACTCAAAGGTCACGCCCGTCACGGTGCGCGTCGCGCCCAGGTTGACGGTATATTGGGTGGTGGCATCGCCGTCAAAAAGCACTGAGGCGCAGTCGATGACCTTCCCGGCCGAGAGGGTGTCCACGGGCACGGCGCCGGTCGACCAATTGCTTCCCGTTCCCCATTGGCTGCCGGAGCCGCTCAACCATACGGCGGTGACCGGCGTGACGACGTAGGGAAGATAGCCGTATTGCGCCATGTAATTCTCGACGTAGTCGAGCATCAGGGGCAGGGCGGAGTCGTAGTCGAGGGTGGGATTGGGAAGATGATCCACGGCGTAATGGGCGCCGGCGAGATAGATTTCGCCGGGATTGTTGGTGACGATAAATGAGGGGCTGCTGGAATCGCCGGACTGGAATGCTGCGCGATCCGGCACCGGGGCCACCGGTTCTTTGAAATAATAGCCTGTGTCACCCGTAAACTGTTCGACTCCGCTGATGATCCCCTTGCCGATCTTCGCCGTCCAACCATACACCAGCAGGTCTCGGTTGATATAGGGCATTATCGAATAGCCCATGAAGAGAACCGGATAATAAGCGACCTGGTCGGAAGCGGGAATCGGAGAACTTAAGACACCGAGGCAGAGATCGCTGGTCGCATTGGAACCCAGGCTCCCGGAGTGCGTCTGCACGGAATAGCTTTTAAGCTGGCTGTCGCTAGAAAAAAAGCTCACCGTGGAGCCTGTCTTCCAGTGGTTGGCCTCCAGAAAGAATTTCGGCCCGAGCAGGGCGATACTCCTGCTCGAGTAGTTGGTGTCCCACCCCACGCCCGACCAATCGTACCCGGCGCCGATGAAGCTGGGATCGGAGTTTGGCACGGGATTGGTGGGATATCCGGAGGCGAAGCGGTCGTGCCGAGCCGGCGTATAGCCCTCAATTACCAAAGCCGGCAAAGACCTTGGGAAAATAATCCCCACAACACAGGCCGCCAGATGCATCGCAAAGCTCTTCCTCATACCTGTGGCATCTTAAAGATTTTGTTGGTCCGTCCGTGTTCGACCGCGACCGGAAATGAAAAGATCGCTGTTTGCTCTTGCCTTTATTATATCCATCCTCCTCGGGTGGATTCAACAAAACGGCGGTTTATTCCGATTTTTCCGGCGGTTCCCGGCTTTTCACACCCCGAGCCTTGCCGCAATCGGAATATTTCCCACAAAAGGTCGGCAAAGGATTTATTGTTTTTTCGGCGGGGAGAGGGCTTGAGCGGCTTTTTCCAGGCGTTCGAAGGCCGGGAGTTCGGGGCGAAGGACTTTCTTGCTAGTCAATCCCTGTTCTAGGGCTTTGGCCATCGCCGCCGCCGCGGCATGGTTTTGTCCTAACTGTTCATAAACTAAAGCCTGATGGAACAGCCGTTCGGCCGTCACTTCGCCGGCCAGGGCGATTTTGGTTTCCGCAAGGGCTTTTTGCGGCTCATGCCGGGCCAGATAGACGCAGGCGCGGGTGTCGCACATGGGGGGCACCGGACCGCTGATCTCGATTGCTTTATTAATCAACTGCAGAGCTTCGTCGAGATTTTTCCGGGTGACGCTCAGGAGCATCGCCAGGTTGTTCATGGCGACGGGGCTGCCGGGGTACTTTTTCAGCACTTCGCGATAAAATCCCTCCGCGTCGGCGAACCGGCCTTGGCCGCTGCTGATGGCGCCCAGGGCGACGAGAATCGTCGGATGGGATGAAAACTTGTCCCGCGCCTCGCGAAGGAGGTGGTCCGCGCGCTGGATGATTTTCGGATCGCCTTTGCCTTCTTCGGCGACATTGATGCAGGATTGGGCCAGTGATGCCGGAGCACAATTTTTCCAGGACGATTCGAGAACCTGCACGGCGTCTTCCCGCCGGCCCTGCCGAGATAAAAAGTCCGCCAAAACCGTCTTCTGGGAAGGATGATCATCCACGTACTGCCGGTAGTAGATGTCCGCGGTGCGAAGATATTCTTCGGCAGTCGCCTGCCGGTCGGTCCCTTGGATCCGTTGGGCGAGCTTTTCCATGGTGTCCGCCATATAGTAGATCCGGAGCGAGCGGTCGGCGGGGCGAGCGTTGGCGCGATCCACGAATCCCTGGAGCAGTTGGAACGCTTCTTCCTCTTTGCCGCGGCGGAAGAGGATCTCGGCTTCCAATTGCGTGGTTCGGTAATCGAGGGGCGCAAGCTTTTTCAGCGTTTTCAGATAAAACCCGGCGTTGGCGACTTCGTCGTGATCCAACAAGGCCCGGATGTAGGTGCCCAGGTACCGCGAATCATTGCCGGCCATGGTCAGCAGTTTCAAAAACATGTCGCTGGCATTCTTCCAATCGCCCCGAGACAGGTATTGTCGGGCCAGTTGGAAAAGGTCATCGGTCGAGGCCTTCTTCTCCTCGATCATGGTCTGAATGAGCTTCATTCCTTGTTCTCGGACCCCGGGATCGGGATCGTAGAGATCGATGAAGGCCAGGCTGCGCCGATCGGGAGTCGAGTTCGGGAAGTCGGCGAGATTTTCCTCGATCATCTTTCGCGCTTTTTTCAGGGAGGCGTAATCGCCGCGGGAGGCCTCAAGCGCCGCCATGTTCCGCCGCGCCCAGCAGACGTCCTGCTTTTCGGCCTTGACTTTGCCTTGCAGCACGCGTTGGAGCAAGGGTTCCGCCTCCTTGGGTTGGTCGGACTTCAGGTAGAATTCCGTCACGCGCCGGAGCACGCCGAGATCATCCGGTTTGGCGGCCAGCGCCGCCTGGTAGAGATCCTTTTCCTTGTCGTTCTGATCCAGGGCTCCGTAGCAGGGGGCCAGCGCCAAGTCGGCGCTGGGACCGGTGAGTTTCTGCCGGGCCTGCTCCAGGGCGTTCTCGGCATCAACCGTTTTACCCTGTTTGCTTAAAAACAGGATCAGCGCCACCCACAGCGCCGGCTCGGTATCCTTCAGTTCCACCGCCCGGCGGAAGGATTTTTCCACTTCCTGACTCAAGGCGAGCGCCTCTTGTTTGCGGCCTTCGTTGGAGGCGTTGGCGGCCGCTACGCTGAGGATTTGTCCCCGCCATAAAAGTTCCCGATAATCCTTGCTGTCCGCCGCCACGGCCTGTTGCGCTTTCTTCACCGCAAGATTGAAATCTCCCTGCTGGAGCAGCAACTCCGCCCACATTCTGAAGATCTCGGGCGTGATGGGGGCTTGTTCCCGTTCCAACGTCTGCAACAGGTCCTCCGCCTCGGTGTAGCGCTGTTGGGCGAAGAAAATCTGAAGCGAGCGGCGGATCGCGACCGAATTGTATTCGCCGCCGTTGATGGCCTCCAGGTAATTCTGGAGTCCGAGTTTTTCATTTTGAAGCTGGTCGTAAATAGCGCCCCGCAACAGGGGGATTTTCGACCACGATTTGCGCATCTTCTGGGCCTGGGTCAGGTTATCCAACGCCTGTTCCAGCAGTTTCACATCTTTCTTCTCCCGGTAGCGGAGTTCCAGCAGCAACGCCTGCCCGTAATGCCAAAGGGGCCCCTCGCCTTCGATCTTCTTGAGGTTCTCCATCGAGGTCTTCATCGCCGTCTGATCGGCCCGCTGATACGCCCGATCCATCTGGAGGAAATGGATTTGGATGTTTTGGGGGTCCAATTCCGCGATCAGCCCGGCAAGGCGGCTGAGATTCTCTTGATCGCCGAGTAAATGGGCGGCGCCGAGCAGACCGTCATACAAAGCGCGCTTTTCCTGATCGTTGAAGGACTCGATCTTTTCCTCCAACTTCCACAGCCGGGGTCCGGCTTGGTTGCCGTATTGGTTGAGATACAAGCGGCATTTCGCCAAACGCAGCGCCGCCGAGTCGCCGTTCTCATTTTCCCACAGGAGGAGAAGTTCCTCGGCCTTCCCCCAGTCCCGCATTCGCAAGGCCAGCCCTAAGCGAAGTTCCCAGAGCAGGGGATCTTTGGGCTTTTTCTCCAACCACTCCCGGAGCAGTTTTTCGGCCTCCTCGAATTTTCCTTTGTCCGCCAACATTTCACAACGATACTGGAGGATCGTCGACGAGTCGGGAGTCTTCTTGGCCGCCTCATTCAACAAACTTTCCACCTCCTCCCAATTCCGCTGCGATTTAGGCTGACGGAGGATTTCCAAGACTTTAATGCGGATTTGAGGGAGAAGTATCTGGTCCTGATCCTTGACGAACTTCGTCAGCTTGTTGATCTCACGTTCGGCCGCTTTCAACTGGCCGGATGACTGCAGCGCCTGGATTTTCGCCTTTTGCGCCAGCTCAAAAAACGGATCGATTTCGGTAGCCCGGTTGAAGGCGTCGATTTGTTTATCGAGATTTCTCAGTTGCCCGTAGCAAACTCCCAGCCAGAAGTACAATCGTTTCAACAACTCGCGGTTCCCGCTCAAGGCGTCCCGCGATTTCTCGAAGCACTGGGCCGCCTCCCGCCATTGCATTTTCCCGAAATGAATCCGCGCCTCGATGAACTCGCTCCGGTTCTTGTAGCCTGGCAACTGCTTCAACTCGGAAACGGTTTTTTTCGCCGCTTCGTAATCGCCCTCATCAACCAGGTAGTACGCTTTCATCCAGATCAGCTCCGGGGACTTGGGGATCGCCCCCAAGCCTTGATCCAGGACCTGCAACGCCTGGTCGCGATGTCCGGAGCGGGCTTCAATGTCGGCCAGCGTCGTGTAGAAAGAAACCTTCTTGGGAAACAGTTCTACGCCGCGCTGGGCGTATTTTCGCGCCTGCTCGAGGTTCTCCGACCGCAGGGCGCACATGGTGGCCAAATAGATCGCCTTCTCATCGTCGGGCGAGAGTTCCAAGGCCTTCTCGACGTTCAGGCGGGCCTCGTCCGTCTTCCTGGTCGCCAACAGATACTGAACCTGATTAAGGCGGGCCTGGATGTCGTCGGGATTGAATTTTACCATTTGCTGCACCACGGCGTTGGCCTCTTCCAGCCGGTTCATCGTCAGAAGCAGACGTGTCAATAGCCAGTATGTATCGACCTGCTTGGGATTCAATTCCAACGCCTTGCGAAAGTATTCTTCCGCCTTCCGCTCTTGATGCCGCGCCCACTGACATTGACCGAAGAGATCGAGAAACTTCGGGTTGTCGGGATGCTTTTGCAGGAAATACTTCAGGTGCGATTCGGCGTCGGAAAATCGCTTCGCGATCATCGACAATTCAATCAGCTTCTCGCGCGGGGCCTCCCGCGCCGGATCTTTACGCAACAATTCTTCCAGCGCCCAGTAGGCTTGGTTGAACGTCGTGGGTGAATCGATGTATTTGGCTTGCAGCAGGGCATATTGCTCCATCACGTCCAGTTCGTCCGGCATGAAGCGGAGATACCACTGGAAATTGATGAGTTGATCCCGGATCGCTTCGCGTTCCATCTTGGGATCGTTCTTCTTCTTGGCCGCCTCCACGCGTTTTTCCGCTTCTCCGGCCTGTTCCAGAAAAAAGCCGGCATTGGCCTTGACTTGAACGCTGTTGAGCCAATAGACCCCTCCGCCGACCACGATGGTGACTACCAGGAGGATCACGGCAAATCGTACATTGAAGGTTCTCACGTCGCCACCTCGTACGTAATAATTAGGATCAGATTCATCATCAGGTTCGCTCGAAGAAAGGAGAAACACCGCGTGTTTTCTCTTCCTTACATCTTACGTGAATTCTTGCGCGTTAACAGCGGAGGTCGTTTTCCGGAAGGATCGCCACACGGAGATGAAGAGCCAACTGACTCCCAGACCGAGAACGATTCCGCCGCAATCTTGAAAAAAATCCATCCATTCGGGCCGTCGGGTGACGGTCAATCCCTGCAACAACTCCGTGGCCAACGCATAGATGCCTAATGCCACGCCTAATCCCCACCACGGCAGAGACCATTGGGAGGCCGTCGCCAAGAGCGTCAGCCCGAAAAATCCCAAGAGATGCACGATTGGTAAGAGCATCTCCACCCAAAACGCCATTTTTGGGGTAAATTCCATCCAAGGTAATGGTTCGTTGACAAGCAAAATAAACGAAAAATATCCAAGATATCCTAAAAACAACAATCGTATGAATATGCGAAGCTTCATTGGCTAAAGAAGAACCAGGTAAATCCTCGATGAGAAGAGGGATAATCCCTGAAAAAAATTCAAATATAAGTCTTTTGCTGGTAAATATTTAAGAATGAAAATCGGCCGATTCTCTCAATAGAAAGATAATCCGATTTATGGCCAGGATTCTGTTTCGTTGGCGCGCATAATCACCTCGTATTATAGCTTATTATCCCCTTTACGAACTGGGAAGGCTTCGGGTTCTAAGGTGAGATAGGCTAAAATCTAATATTTCCCATTCTCCCGGGATTCGCTAGACTCTTCAAGGTTATTGAAACCCACGTGAATCATTTCCGATAGGCGCCCCAGGGGCGCAGCCGGGGGGTGTAGTGCACCTCCACTGAATCCCTACGGCCGTTGTGACGTGGCGTTTGCAGAAGTGTGCTTCTCTGAGGTCGTTGAACACGGATTTGTTTGATTATCGGGCCGTCTCATAAAGGGCGGCTGTCAGCCGTTGGACTTCGCTAAGGAAGGCTCATGAGCACCCAACATCTTTTCATTACCCGGCCGCGGCTCTCGGTGGCGATGATTGTTCGCGATGAGGAGCCGGTCCTGGAAGAGACGCTGGCCGGCGTGCGGTCGCTGGCCGACGAATTGGTCGTGGAAGACACCGGCTCACGCGACACAACGTGCCGGATTGCCGAGCGGTTTGGCGCCCGGATCGGCCATACGCCGTGGGCGGACGATTTTTCCGCCGCTCGCAATGCATGCTTCCGCCGCGTCCGCGGCGATTGGGTGTTATGGCTGGACGCCGGAGAGACGCTGCCGACCGGAGCGGCCGATGCCCTGCGAAAATTTATCGATCGGGAGGCCTCGCCGAAAAAGGCCTATCGGCTCCTGGTGGAAATTCCGCCGCTGCAACCCGATGCCGCGGGGGAACAAATCGCACAACTCCGGCTTCTGCCGACGGCTGCCGGACTGCATTTTGAAGGCCGGATCCGCGAGTCGGCGGCGACTTCGGCTCGGAAGGCGGGGCTGGCGATCGAGACCGCACCCGGCCGTATTATCCGCCCGGGACGGCAGCACGATCCCGAACGTCGTCAGCGCCGCGCCCGGCGGAATCTGGCCCTAGTGGAACGCGAAAAAACCGAACATCCACAACCGGTGTCGCGGCTGCTCCTGGTCGAAGGGGAGGCCGACGACCTGTTGGGTGAATACGAAAAGGCCCACGCGGCCTTTACGCAGGCCGTGGCGGCGGCGGCGCCCGGTTCGACCGAGATGCTGGAGGGATATTACGGGCTGCTAGGTTGTTGCAGTCAACTTCCCGGCCCCGGCTTCGAGCGGATCAATCTCTGTCTGAAGGCCCTGGAAGTCTTCCCTACAGACGCCCAATTGCTTATGAGCATGGGCGGCTTTTTACAGGGAGAAGGCCGGCTCGATTTGGCCGTCCGGGCGTATCAGACCGCGATGGAACACGGCCGGATCGACTTGGAAACCTGGCACCTCGGCGACCTGCCCGAGATGGCGACGGCCTGTTATTGCACCGCCCTGCAATTGCAAGGAAAGGCGGCGGAGGCCGGTCGGGTGTTAGAGGATGCACTCTCTCGCTATCCCCGTTCGGCCCGGTTGCAGCGATCGGCCCTGGAGGTGTTCATCCGGCTCGGCCGGGAGGAAAAGGCCCTGGAAATCGCCAAGACGCTCTTTTCCGGCTCGCCGGATCGGATGCTTCTGGCCCAGGTCGTCCGCGGCGCCTGCCTTGCCCGAAACCGCCGCTGGACCGCCGCATTGGCCTCCCTGCAAAGCGCCTACCTGTCGGGCTGCAAGCACCCGTTCTGCCTTCGTCATCTGGCCTCGACCCTCCTTTCGCAGGGTCAGGCCGAGGCCGCCCTGCCGGTCTTGGAGGAGTGGCGGCAGGTGGAACCGCAGCATCCGGAACTGCTGGCCTATCTGACGGCCGTGGAGGAGCAGGCCGATCCGGCGGCCGACCGGCAGTATCGGGTCGATCCGGCCGGTCCCACGCCCGCTCCGCTGCCGCCGCAGGGAGCGTTCCCCCACGCTCTCGACTTGCCTCAGAAATCGACTTGACAGACCGTCCAGCCTGCCATGCTTCAGTGGGGGGTTTCCAATCTCTCGGTGGAACGGGAAAAAACCCCGCGGCCACTGTTGACAGGCGGCTTGGCGTATCTCACAATACGCCGCGGATTATATCAGTCCCCGGCGAATCGCCGAGGTCAGAGGTCGGTGTCTCGTAAAAACTCCACTCTGGCCGGAAGGTACCGTTCGGCCCTTTTATTTTTTCGAGGTAAATCATGATTGCCCCGTCGAAATGTCCCTGGCGTGAATCCCTCTTCCCTGCATTCCCCTCCGTCGCTGGCACGGCTTACGCCGAGAGCGAGGAGGATTTCGACGACTTCGACGACGATGACTTCGACGACGAATTCGACGACGAATTCGAGGAAGATTACGACGACGACTTCGAGGACGACTTTGACGACGATGAGGACGACGAGGATTCCGACTCCGACGACGAAGACCTGGACGACGACGAAAAGTAATAAACTACAATGAGGGTTCAGGTTCAGGGTTCAGTAAAGATGCTGGACAATTTACTTCCATTACTGAACCATGAATCCTGAGCCCAAATCCTTTCTATGCAAGAACTTGCCCAGCAGATCGCCCAGGCTGTCGACGTCATCCATTCCCACTGGCCGGGCCAACCCCGGGTTGGAATCATCTTGGGGACCGGCCTGGGCAGCGTGGCCGCACAAATCCAGACCGAGGCCGCGCTCGACTACGCCGCGCTGCCCCACTTCCCGCAGTCCACGACCGTCGGGCACGCCGGACAGTGGATCTGCGGCCGGTTGCAGGGCGTGTCCGTGGTCGCCATGGAAGGCCGCTTCCACGCCTACGAGGGCTATTCCTACCGGCAGATCACTTTTCCCGTCCGCGTCATGAAGGCCTTGGGGGCCGACCTGCTCGTCGTCTCGAACGCCTGCGGCGGCTTGAATCCCCGGTTTGCCCTGGGCGACGTCATGGTCATCGAAGACCACATCAACCTGATGAACGGCAATCCGCTGATCGGCGTCAACGACGAGGCGCTCGGCCCGCGGTTCCCCGACATGTGCCGCCCTTACGATCCGACGCTGATCAACCGCGCGTTGGACATCGCCCGGCGGGAGCAATTCGCCGCCCATCGGGGCGTCTACGCGGCGGTGGTCGGCCCGAATTTGGAAACCCGGGCGGAATACCGCGCCCTGCGGATCCTCGGCGCCGACGCCGTTGGCATGTCCACCGTCCCTGAGGTGCTGGTGGCAGTGCACTCGGGGATGCGGGTGCTGGGCCTTTCGGTCATCACCGACATGTGCCTGCCCGAGACGCTCAAACCCGCCGTGATTGAAGAGATCCTTATGGTGGCCGCCTCCGCCGAGCCGAAGCTCCGGGCCTTGGTCCTCGGGATCCTGGCCCAGGAAGCCGAAACGTCCTGAGATCCCCTTTGCAAAGCCGCAACCAGCGGTCGCGGTTGAACATTCAGAGGGGCGTCCATCTTGATAATTCCGCTACCATTGGTCGTGGTTTTCCAGAAGAATAATCTTTTAAAAGAAAGGGCAACAGCATGAACAAGCTCCGGCTGGCGACCTTCGTGTGCTCGGCGATCCTTCTCCTTCCCACGCTGAAGCCCGGCAAAGCGGGCGACGCGAAGGAGGCCGAGGTAAAAGCCCCGGCCGGTCCCGTCGAGCGGATGTTGCGGGACTTTGCCGCCGCCTCCTCGACGTGGGACTTTGCGAAGGCCGAGCGCCTGTTCGCGCAGCCGGACGACACGCCCGCGGGAGAGATCCGCCGGAGGATGCTCGAAAAAATCAAGACCGACTGGCGGCAAGCGAAGAAAGAGAAGCAAAAGATGTCCATCGAGTTCCGCAACACCGTCGTCACGGTGCGGTCCGAGATGCACGTCGGCGGCGACGAGGCCCTGGAAAAACCGATCCCCGTGGAGTTCCATGTCCGTTTCACGAAGGACGGTTGCAAGATCGTCTCGATGAAGTTCCTCCCGCTGAGTTCCCCGCAAAAGACCAAAGGTGCCATGAACCCCTGAAGGAGATAACCGATGGACCAGACGTTTCACATCAACACCGTCCCCAGCGGAGTCAGTGCAATCGTTGTTCTTGCTGTCCTCTGGGGATTGTTCGTCACGATCTACTGGATGGTGGTCGGCTGGCGGGCGATGCGGGCCCACGAAAAGATCGCCGACTCCGCGGAGAATTGGTACTATCTTGCCAAGCGGAAGGCGGAAACGAAACTTGGCGAATGACATTTCCCGAACGACGGAGTTGTTCCGTCAGGGAGCGGCAGGTAAAAAAGGGATCACTCCGCCGCCGCATCGGCCGCGGGAATTCGTTGCCCGTTGCCCGACGGGCCGACGGACTCGTCCAGCGAGAATACGTACACGAGGATGGCGCCGAGCATCAAGAGGACGGCGACCCACGCCCGCCAGTCTTTGTGGGGGCGATACTTCTTGGGGTGTGAATGGCCGTGTTCGTGCCCCTTCGCGGAGCCGTGCTGGGCATGTTGGTTGGACATGATTTCTCTTGCCTTGGGGTGAGCACACAATTTTACGTCGCAGAAAGGGGAGGGGCCAATCAACGTCCCCCCCGTTGATAAACAGGCCGGAACCTGCTCTATTGGGGGTTTCCAACAAGTCAGATTCCCCATAAGTAGGTTATGCTCGAGCATAACTTCTTTGTCGATCTGACGTTTCCGTTATGCTGAGGCATAACCTACGACCATGTTTTCACCCGTTGCCAACAACGTTTCGTTTCCCAAGCTGGAAGAGCAAATCATCGCGTTCTGGAACGCCGAGGGGATTTATGAGAAATCGCTGGCAGCCCGGGAGCAGTGCCCTCCGTTCATCTTTTACGAAGGCCCCCCCACCGCCAACGGCCTGCCCCACCCCGGCCACTGCCTGACCCGGGCGATCAAAGACCTCTTCCCCCGCTACAAAACGATGCGCGGGCACTTCTGCGAGCGGAAGGCCGGCTGGGACACCCACGGCCTGCCCGTCGAGGTCGAGGTCTGCAAGGAGTTGGGCATCCATTCGAAGGAGGAGATCGAGGCCTATGGCGTCGAGCCGTTCATCCGCAAGTGTCTCGAAAGCGTCTTCCGCTACACCAAGCAGTGGGAAGGGATGACCGAGCGGCTAGGTTTCTGGATCCACCTCGACGAGGCCTACGTCACGTTCCACCAGAGCTACGTCGAGAGCGTCTGGTGGGCGCTGAAAAACCTCTTCGACCGCGGCCTGCTCTACCAGGGCTACAAGATCGTCTGGTGGTGGGCCCAGGGCGGCACGGCCCTCAGCTCCGGCGAGGTCGGCCAGGGCTACCGTGAGGTGGCGGACCCGAGCGTGTACGTGCGTTTTCCGTTGGTGGAGGGTTCAGGGTTCAGGGTTCAGGATTTAGGAACCGGAAATTCCCAATCCCCAATCCCTAATCCCCGATCCCTCTTTCAAGACACCGATCTCCTCGTCTGGACCACCACCCCCTGGACTCTGCCGGGCAACCAGTTCGCGGCCGTCAAGCCGGACCTGGAATACTCGGTCGTGGAGTTCGAGGGGGAGCAGCGGAAATTGATCCTCGCCTCGGCGTTGGTCGAAGCGGTCGCGGCCAAGGTAAAAAAGGAGGCCCGGGTGATTGCCACGTTGCCCGGCAAAAAAATGCTCGGCTTGCGCTATCGGCCGCCGTTCGATTACTACTACAAAACTCAGGGTCAAAAAGAAGGAAAATTAAAGGATGGCGGCAGGCAGGCGCTCGCCTGGCGGGTAGTGCCGGCGGAGTTTGTCACCGTCGATACCGGCACGGGTGTGGTGCACCAGGCGCCGGCCTTCGGCGAGGTGGATTTTGAATTGCTGCAAACCGAGCAGGCCCGGTTTGCGCCGGGCGAAGGCCCGCCGCTGCTGTGCAACGTCGCCCCGGACGGCACATTCACGAAAGAGGTCCCCGACTATCACGGCCGCTGGGTCAAGGAGGCCGACGGCGACATCATCCGCGAGCTGCGCGGCCGCGGACTGCTCTTTCATCGCGAGGACTACCACCACGACTACCCGTTCTGCTGGCGGGCCGAAGAGGACCCGTTGATCCAGTACCCGCGGAAAAGCTGGTTCATCCGCACCACGCAGTTCAAGGAGCAGATGCTGGCCAACAACAGCCGCATCAACTGGCTGCCGGAGCACATCCGCGACGGACGGTTCGGCAATTTTTTGGAGACGAACGTCGATTGGGCCTTGTCCCGCGAGCGCTACTGGGGCACGCCGCTGCCGATCTGGGTCTGCGAGAAGACCGGCTACGCCGAGGCGGTCGCCATCTACGACGAGCTGCTGAAAAAACCGGGTGTCAAGGGGACGGAGGTCTGGCAGAAGGCGAAGAAGGAATCGCCGGAATTGGCCGAGGATTTGAAGGTCCACAAGCCCTACATCGACGCCATTACCTACGATTCGCCGAAGGCTGCCGGGGCGCGGATGCGCCGCGTGCCGGAGGTAATCGACTGCTGGTTCGACTCCGGGGCGATGCCCTTCGCCCAGTGGGGCTTTCCCGGCGAACCGGATTCCAAGGAAAAATTCTCCACGCAGTTTCCCGCCGACTTCATCAGCGAGGCGCTCGATCAGACCCGGGGATGGTTTTACAGCCTGTTGGCGATCAGCACGCTGTTGTTTGGCGAGGATTCAGGGGTCAGAGATCAGGGATCAGAAAAATCCAATCCCCAATCCCCAATCCCTAATCCCTTCCCCCACCCCTACCGCAATTGCATCGTCCTCGGCCTGATGCTCGGTGAGGACGGGGGAAAGATGTCGAAGAGCAAGCGGAACTACCGCGAGCCGGACGAGATCTTCGACCGCTACGGGGCCGACGCCCTGCGGTGGTACTTCTTTTCGAACCAGCCGCCCTGGACCTCGATCCGCTATAGCGAGCAGGCGATCAAGGACTGCATTCCCGAGTTCTTATTGAGACTGTGGAACGTCTACAGTTTCTTTGTGATCTACGCGAACATCGACAAGTTCGATCCGGCCGCGGCGATCACCCAACCCGCCGGGCAACTGACCGCGGAGGTCTTGGCCTCGGCGAAAAAATATCGGCCGGTCGAGAAACGGGCCGAATTGGATCGCTGGGTGCTCAGCGAGCTCAACCGCACGGCCGCCGCGGTGGTCGAGCGGATGGACGCTTACGACAATTTCTCCGCCTGCCAGCGGCTGAGCGAATTCGTCGACGCCCTGAGCAACTGGTACGTCCGCCGCAGCCGCAACCGGTTCTGGAGCGGCGGGCACTCGACCGACAAGACCGACGCCTACTGGACGCTCTACGAATGCCTGTTGACCACCTGCAAGCTCGTCGCCCCGTTCGTGCCGTTTCTGGCCGAGCACTTGTGGCAGAACCTTGCCGTCGCGGCGTTTGCGGCAAAACCCGAGGCCCAACGGTCGGCCGAGAGCGTCCACCTCTGCGATTATCCTTGCGGCGTTCCGGAGGCGGTGGATGAAACGCTCTCCGCACGGATGGCCCTGGTCCGCGAGATCGTCTCGCTGGGCCGCAGCGCCCGGATGGGGGCGAAGCTCAAGGTCCGCCAGCCGCTCGGCCGGGTCGAAGTGGTGCTGGCCGATCCGACGCACCTGGCCTGGCTTCAGGAGCACGACGCTCTGATCTGCGACGAGTTGAACGTCAAGCGGGTCGAGTTCATCCAAAAGGCCGACCAGTACATCACCTACACGGTGCTGCCCGATTTGAAACGGCTGGGTCCCCGGTTGGGAAAACGCCTCCCGGCGGTGCGGAAACTGCTGGCCGAGGCCGACGCCGGCGCCCTGCTGGCCGAATTGGAGACCGCCGGCAAGCTGATCTTCCGCCTGCCCGACGGCGAGGCGGCGCTATCGGCCGAGGACGTCCAGATCCGGCTGGCAGCCAAGGAGGGTTGGGCCGCCGCCCAGGGCCGGAACTGCGTCGTGGTGCTCTCCACGGAACTGACGCCGGAACTCGTCCTCGAAGGCTTGGCCCGGGAAGAGGTCCGCGTGATTCAAGACCGGCGCAAAGAACTGAATTTGCATTACACCGACCGGATCGAGTTGGCGATCGAGACGCAATCTCAGGAGCTTTCCTCTGCAAACACTGCAAATACTGATTACATCTGTGGTGAAACACTTGCACTGAACTTGAGCGATCTACCGCTGCCCGGCGTTGAGCCGGTCGCAATGAAAATCGGCGATTACCAGGCGTCGTTGTATTTGAAGGTCGTTCCGAAAAAATAGGCGCCATAAAGCCGCGACCGGCGGTCGCGGTTTTCTGTGATGGACACGAATCGATCTAAACCGTTCACGCTTGCCGTATTGATCTCCGGCGGCGGGACCACGCTGCAGAACCTGCTCGCGAAGATTGCCGAGGGCCGGCTGCACGCGGCCGTCGGCGTGGTCGTCTCCAGCGATCCGGAGGCGAAGGGTTTGCAGTACGCCCGGCAGGCGGACATTCCGCACTTCGTCGTCAAGTGGAAAGACTTTCCCGATCAGGACGCCTTCAGCCGGGCGATCTTCGACTTCTGCCGGCGCCATGCCGTCGATCTGGTTGCCATGGGCGGATTCTTGAAGCAGGTCACCATTCCGCCCGACTTCGCCCTGCGGGTGGTAAACATCCATCCGGCGCTCGTGCCCGCCTTCTGCGGCAAGGGATATTACGGGCGGCGCGTCCATGAGGCGGTGCTGGAATATGGCGCCAAGCTCAGCGGCTGCACCGTCCACTTTGCCGACAACCAGTACGACCACGGCCCGGTGATCCTGCAACGGGCGGTGCCGGTGCTTGACGGCGACACGCCCGAGACGCTCGCCGCCCGGGTCTTCGAGGCCGAGTGCGCGGCCTATCCCGAGGCGCTGCAATGGATCGCCGAGGGCCGCGTGTGCGTGGAGGGCCGGTGCGTGCGGGTTCTGCCGGGGGAAAGCAGTGGACAGTGGGCAGTGGGCGGTGGACAGTAAGGCGGTGTTTACGCCAGGTCGCGGTCTTCAAACAACAGCAGCGCCACCAAGAGCGCTAAGGTGCAGTACGCCAGGCAGTACACGGCGGCCAGGCCCAAGTACCCCAGGGAGATGGCCTTCCCCAGCGAGATCGAGGTGTCGGCGCTGAAATAGTCCAAACTGGGAAAGATCGCGGCGAACAGGTGGGCGATAAATCCCACCAGTTCGACATTCCCCTCCGCGGACATCGCCATCAGCGGCACCAAATGTCCCAGCAGGTAAATCGTCAAGCAGATCAGCAGGTTGGCCATCATCGGCAGCCGCGTGGAGATGGCCACGCTGATGGCGGCCATCACCACGGCCTCCATGAAGGCCAGCGCCAGGCCGGGAGCGATCTGCATGATTTCCTGCAAGCACTGGAGCGAGGTGGGATCGGGCGTGGCGGTTTCGCGGGCGTCGTAGGCCAGCTTGTACGACACGCTGGCCATGAAAATCGCGCCGAAGACGATGAACAGAACCGCCACCGGCCAGAGGATCCCCAAGAACTTCCCCAGGATGAAATCCCGTCGGCCGATCGGCTTGGAAAGCAGGGTCAGCGCGGTGCGGCCCTCGATCTCGTCGGCAATCGACTTGCTCGCCGTCCACAGGGCCAGCAAAACCGAAAGGATCATCGTCCACATCAGGCCCGATTCCTTGACGTATTTAATGTCCTCGCCCAGCGTGTTGTAGGGAATGAAAGGGAAAAGGATCAGGCCCGTGATCCCCACGATCAGGATCACCGTAAACAACGGCTCCGCGATCGCCTCCTTGGCGGTGGTCCGGGCAATGGCGTGGATCAAGGGGCAGAGCCACTGCAGAAGCAGTCCGCAGACAAACAGCACGCCCGCGGCAGCGACGGCGCTGAGTCCAATCCAAATCAGCGGTTTCAACCACGTCGAGGCAATGGCAAACAGCAACAGCGAGGGAGAGAATGCTTCCATCGAGATTCAATCGTTCCCGTGTCAGTAAGGAAAAAGTCCGTTCCGGAACGGGAGTTGCGGAACAAACGAAATAGTTGTTTTGCGTTTAAAACCGGATTTCAAAGCCCTGGTATTGTCCGCCGGGGGAAGGGACCGTTTCGTCGACCTGGCGGATATAATGCCCCAGTTCCCCCCGGAGCGACTCTAAAAAACCGCCGATCTCTTCCGCGGCGCCCTCGACCACCAGTTGCACCCGGCCGTCCGGCAGGTTGCGCACGAAACCAGTAACGGCAAATCCGCGAGCCAATGCCCGGGCGGTGTATCGAAAACCCACCCCCTGCACGGTGCCCGAGTAATAAAGCTCTCGCCGTTGCGGATCGCCTTGCGTCGCGCCTTTCGCACTCATTTATTTTAGTATATCAGGAACGAGGGATCAGCGGCGAGGGGTTGGGGGATGAGTGTTTTACGTCTCGTGAGCCGGGCCGTCCTTGGCCCCAACCAAGCCTACCCCCCCATAAGAATGTGAGGTTCCGTGCCATCCCCATCGTAAATCCGATCCGGCAAACCATCCATATTGCCTGCTTGCGCCAATTTCTCTTGACGATGTCCCTCTCAGTTTTTAGGCTTGTCCGCCATGAATCGCGCCCTTTATTTTTTCTTCTTTCTGACGATTCCCGTCGGTGATATGGCCGGCGAGGTCGCTCGGGATCCAGCGACGAAGGAGAGCCTATCAGACAACCGTTTTTTGATCCTGCGGAACGGTCAGGTTTTCGAGGGTCAAATCGACAAGCAAGGCAACGATTATTTCGTACGCCTGCACAACGGCCGGATCCGCGTTCAGGCAACCGACGTGGAATTCGTTTGTCAGAACCTTGCCGAGGCCTATCAGCGCATGAAGGCGGTCGCACAAGGGGGGAATCTCCAAAATCACCTGCAACTCGCCCAGTGGTGTCAGCGGCAGGGGCTGAAAGCCCAGGCGGCCGAGGAGCTTGCGGTAGCAGAAGCGATTGCTCCCCAACACCCCTTGGTGCTGCTATTTAAACGGAAACTTACAACTCCGGCGCCGCCGGCAGCGAAGAAACCGTCCTCCGCCGCCGCGGTCTTGCCCTCCGACGGAGAATTGGACCGCCTTGTCCGCAGCCTGCCGCCGAAAACGGTGGAAATCTACACGCGATCCGTCCAACCGTTGCTGCTGAACAACTGCACCGCGGGCGGATGCCACGGTCCGCAGTCGGCCGCCAAGCTGCGGCTGCTCCGCGCACCTCAGGGTCAAATGGCCAGCCGCCGGCTGACGCAGCGGAACCTCTACGCAGTGTTGCAATACATCGATCAGAAGAACCCGGCCGAGAGTCCGCTGCTGAAGGTCCCCGCCGGGCCTCACGGAAAACTGAAAACGCCGATTTTCAACGAGCACCAGACGAATCAATACCGCAAGATCGTCGATTGGGCGATGCATTTCAACCCCTCGGCGTCTCCCAGCCCGCCGGCGGAAGTTCCCGCGTCGGAAGTCCTTCCCGCTTCGCACGAGGAGCCTGTGTCGGAAGCAGACCCGCCGGCGCCGGAAGGGGCTGCGCCACCGCTTCTCGCTCCGCCGTCCTCGCCAAAGCTCCAGCGAGGCGCCGCTGAACCACCAGCGTTTACACCTCAGGATGAATTCGATCCGGAGATCTTCAACCGCCGCCATTTCGGGCCAGCACCGTCGCCGGCGGAGTCGTAGTTTTCGGCCTCGTAACACACCCGCCAACGGAGGGGATTCGTTCTGGGAAATACCGAATCCCCCTAGGCACTCATTGAAAGGTAAATCGAGGCATGATATATTTGTATAAATTGGATAATTTGCATTATCTTAGTAAAATGGCTTGAATATTCAAAGAGAATCGACTTCCTACTTAATCAAATTATGAGGCAGCTTCATTAGCCCACCAACATGACGAATTCATGAAAGAATTCCGTGTTGATCTTTGGGCGTTCTGTGTAGCGTGCTGTTTCGAACCGTAAAGCTTTCCGGGATTTGCAGCGTGTGGATTGCTAACGACGCTCTTCCTCTGCTGAAAATTCCGGGTCGTTTTTGGTTCTTAACAAACAGCCAAGCTCACCCCCTTCGATAAAGCGTTGGCCGACGCTGAAAAGGATCGAGCTGAAGAGGAGGAAATTCCCGGCACGCCGATCCCCGGAGGGGCGGCCACTTTCGGACGGAGTTTTTCCTGTTGTTTTCGGAAAACAGTTATTACACCACTTATGGTATTGCCACTTTATCGGTAATCACCTATCCCGGCATTTGTTAAAAGGCAACACGACGATCACCCTAAAGGGTCGAAAGGAACCATCCCAGTGAAGTTTTTCATGTTTGCGACGGTATGTGTCTCTCTGTTCGTTCTCGGCATCCTTCCGGACGCGGCCACGTGCGAGACGACGACACAGTGGACCGAGTACGCGTCAAATCCGGTTTATACCCCGGGCAAGGCCTACTATCCGACGATCCTGAAGGAGGAGAGCACGTACACGATGTGGTCGGACAGTACCGCGGGCACCCAGATGGCCACCTCGACCGACGGGATCAACTGGACCACCGTCGGGACAGCCACCGGGCTGACCAGTCCCCGACACACGCTTGTAGAAAAGATCGACGGTTCCTATCGGATGTGGTATTGGAATAGTGGGCTCCTCTATTCGATCGATGCCATGCGCACCGCCGTCAGCACCGACGGTTTGACCTGGACCAATGACCAACCTCTAACCCAAGTCGGCAACAGCGTTATTTACAACGCCGGTACGAATTGGAACCGCGGCACCTATGGCCCGGCCGATGTTTTTTATAATCCCACGGGCAGCTCGACGATCGTCGATCCCGTCGATGAGGCCTCCGTTTGGGCGAACAAGTTTGTGATGTATTACGACGGCACCACCGGCGGTGACGAGTCGATCGGGCTGGCCGTCTCGAACGACGGCCTCAACTGGGAGGGGTACAACGGCGGAGTCGCTCCGGTTCTAGCCGGAACCCTGGTCAGCGGCGATTGGGATTATAACTACGTCAGCCGCTGCACCGTTTCGAAAGAGAACGACGATCTGTATCACATGTGGTATTCCGGCGGCAACGGCTCGATGGATGACGGCGTCGGTTACGCCTCCTCGGCCGACGGCATCCATTGGACGCGTGATGCCGATTCCATCTTTTCCATCACCGACGGTGTTGCCTGGCGGAATGACCGGACCTACACCCCGATGGTCATCGGCGACGAAATGTGGTTTACGGGCAGAAACGCCTCGGGCACCTACGCCATCGGTTACGCCGTCGGAGTCCCTGAGCCGGCGACTCTTGGGTTGCTGGTAACTGGCCTGCTGGCCCTGGGTGGTTTTTCGTTGCGTCGCCGCAAGTAAATAGGCTTCTTTGATGCATTCCCTTTCCAACCCAATATGAGGCAATTCCTTGAAATTCGATCGCGTCATTATTTTCCCTACTGCCGTCGGGACGCCGTCCCGGCGGTATTCCTTAAAATCGCAACGGGTTTTGCAACGAGGAGTATGAAATGAAAGTGTGGACTATCGCGTTTGTGCTTGCGAGTTTGATGCTTAGTGTTCCGCTTACTACTCAGGCCGATTGGACCGGCGCCGCTTCGATCCGTCAAGAAACTTTCTACGTGCCGTCTTCCGATTTGACCCTGGGCGCCTGCACCACGGTTCAGCCGGGTACGAATTATGAACTGACGGGCTACGGAATTGCCGATCCTTTCCAGATCAACCTGGAATATCAGGCGGGCATTCTGGACGCGGACATCGCCAACATCAACACGTACTTGTATCCCGCCGATGCCGCCTTTCCGCCCGGACATACCGACGGAACCTGGTCGTTGAATTTCAGCGACAACGATGAATACGTGATGAACGTCAATCCCGCCGGCGGTCTGACGATCTACGAGTACGACGGTTTACAAGAGACGTACGACGCGAGCATCCAGTGGACCCTGAGCGCGTGGCACCAGACGATCCTCGCTGGAGACATCGTGGACAACGGCAACGGCACGATCACCTTGCGGGTGCTCCCCGAGGGGACCTACCGCCCGTTTGTGGGCGATCCGCCGGTCAATAACGTGGAAATCTTCGACGGCAATCTGGACACCGAGGTCCTTGGTTATGTGTTCACGGGAACGGCTTGCGAGATCGGATGCGGCAGCACGTTGACTCCCCTGCTCGTTCCCGAGCCGATGACCCTTGTGCTGCTGGCTTCCGGATTGCTGGCCCTGGGCGGACTGGCGCTCCTGCGCCGTAAACAATAGCGTCCTCCCGGAATGGTTATTGAACGATTCTTCAACGGGCGGCCCGTCCCGGGTCGCCCGTTTTTTTAGAAGGGACCTCTCCGAGGTCGATCGCGCCGCGGAGCGCCAACTCGAGGAACTCGCGATTGCTCTCCAGCAAGTCGGATTGAGCGGCCATCTCCTCGGGCGTCATCCAGTGGACCGATTCCACCTCGTGGGGATTGGGCGTCGGAACGGTGTCGGGGGCGATCTCTGCAAGATACCAAGAGAGCTGCACCTTCCAGGCCGTCACGCACTCCCAGATCTTCTGCCGGGGACGGATCGTCACGCCGACTTCTTCCCGGACTTCGCGGATCAGGGCGTCTTCTTCCGATTCGCCGTCCTCGATGCCGCCGCCGGGAAAGCAATAGACTCCCGGGGCGACCACGTGCCGCGAACGCCGGATGACCAGCATCCGCCCGTCGCGGAGCATTACCGCCACCGCGCCGCGCCGGCCGGGATCGTCGGGGATGGATAGTGGCATAACGGCTCCTGATTTCCGTTTTCAGCGGGTCGGGCCGTCCTCGGCCCCGGCGTGATAGGGAACAATTGATTGCAAATTGTAAATTGCAAATATCAAATTGCAAATTGGACAACACGATTTGGGGGGATTCTTCTCTACACCCTGAGAAACCATAGACGACGCCGGCGGTCTGCCTTATGATAATTGATCCGCGAAACGCGCCAGATCCTTCTCAGATCGCGTTAATCCGCCAAACAACACCGCTTGTTCAATTTGCAATGAAAATTCCCCCGCCGGGCCCGAGAACGGGCCGGCTCACTCCATCCTCCATCTTCAATGCCGCCCGCCGCCGACAACCTGGAGCCGTATCTCGCCCGCTTCGGGTTGTCGGCGTTCCGCCGCGGGCAGAAGGAAGTGATTTCCACCGTGCTCGACGGCCGGGACTGCCTGTGCGTCATGCCCACCGGCGGCGGAAAAAGCCTCTGCTACCAGCTTCCGGCGCTGGCGCTCGACGGCCTGACGCTGGTTGTCTCGCCGTTGATCGCCCTGATGAAGGACCAGGTCGACCAGATGCAGGCCCTCGGCCTGCCGGTGACGCTGGTCAACAGCACGTTGCCGTCGGCCGAACAGGCGGAGCGGCTGGAGCGGATGGCCGGCGGCGAGTTCCGGTTGGTGTACGTCTCGCCCGAGCGGTTCCGCAGCGGGCGGTTCCTCGACGCGGTCCGCACCCGGCGGGTCGATCTGCTGGCCGTTGACGAGGCCCATTGCATCAGCCAATGGGGGCACGATTTTCGCCCCGACTACACCCGGTTGGGATACTTCCGCCGTCTGCTGGGCTTTCCAACCACCATCGCCCTGACGGCCACGGCCACCGACAACGTTCGACGGGACATCATCGAGCAGCTCGACCTCCGCGAGCCGCAGACCTTCATCACCGGTTTCGCCCGGCCGAACCTGTTTTACGAAGTGTATGCCACCCGCGGCGATCGCCAGAAGGAAGAACGGCTGGCGGAGTTGCTCCGCGAAACGCCCGGGCCGGGGATCATCTACGCCTCCACGCGGCGCCGGGCCGAGGAGGTCGCCGAGACGGTTCGCTCCACCACAAAGCTCCGGGTGCAGGTCTATCATGCGGGCCTGCTGCCCGCCGAACGCCGAGCGGCCCAGGAGGCCTTCATGCAGGGCCGCTGCGACGTGGTCGCTGCCACCAACGCCTTCGGCATGGGGATCGACAAGGCCGACGTCCGCTTCGTGGTGCATTACAACATCCCGGGCAGCCTGGAGGCCTATTACCAAGAGGCCGGCCGGGCCGGCCGCGACGGATTGCCCTCCCGCTGCCTCCTGTTCTACTGCGGCGCCGACCGCTACATCCAGGAGTATTTCATCGAGAGCGCCTATCCCGGCCGGGAAATCGTCAAGGCGGTCTACGAGTTCCTCGGCGCCGTCGAGGCCGATCCGATCCAGTTGACCCAGCAGCAGATCAAGGAGGAGTTGGGGCTGCCGATCGGGGCCGAGGGCGTCGGCACCTGCGAACAACTGCTGGAGAGCGCCGGGGTGTTGGAACGCCTGGTGGCCTCGCAGAACCTGGCCTCCGTCCGCATCGACAGCGACCTGCACGGCCTGGTCGATCTCCTGCCCAAGCAGGCCAAGGTGCGGCGAAAGGTGTTGCAGGCGGTCGAGCGGCTGATCGGTCCGCGGCGGCAGGAGTTGATTCCCTTCAGCCCCCGGCAACTCGAAGGCCTCGTAGAACTCGACCACGATTCAATCATTCACGCCCTGAACGAATTGAACCGGCTCGACTGCTTCACCTACGTGCCGCCGTTCCGGGGCCGGGCGATCCGCATGATCCGCCGTGATCTTCCGTTTGAGCAACTGGAAATCGACTTCGCCGCCCTGGAAAGGCGGAAGACGCTGGAATTCGAGAAACTCAATCAGGTCATCCGCTTCGCCATGAGCGGCCAGTGCCGGCAACGGCAGATCCTCCGCTATTTTGGCGAAGACGACGCCGTAGTCTGCGGCCACTGCGACAACTGCCGGCGGAGCAGCGAGACCTTGGGTCCCGAAGAGTCACCTGAGGGGGACAGTCCCATTTTAACTTCGCAAAAATCGGGACAGCCTCCTCCGGACGAAAAACTCCTCGAGACGGTGCGGATAGCTCTAAGCGGAGTGGCCCGGACGGAGGCCCGATTCGCCTGCGGCAAGGTCCTCGTCGCGCAGATGCTCTGCGGTTCCAACAATGCCAGGCTGCAAAAACTCCGGCTGCACAAGCTGAGCACCTTCGGACTGCTGAAACGCCTGACCCAGCCGGAGGCCGTCCTCCTACTGGACGCCCTGCTGGCCGTGGGCTGCCTGCAACAGGAGGAGATCGAACAATTCAAGCCGGTGATAAAACTGACGGCCCTCGGCATGGAGGTGATGCAGGAAAAACAACCGTTGCCCAGTCCCTTTCCGTTGCCGCTCGACTTGCTGCGAAAAATACGCGGTGAGAACGCTCGTCCCCCTCTCCGGGCACCACACAGTGGTCGGGGAGAGGGGACTGTTGTTCACGAAAACGACGCGGACCTGCTGTCGGCCCTGAAGCAATTTCGGGCGGAAGTGGCCGGCGAAATCCAATTGCCGTTGCACTACGTGCTTACCAACAATACCCTCGACGAACTTATCCGCCGCCGGCCGCGCACGTCCTCAGAGTTGTTGGCCGTCAAAGGCATCGGCCCGGCCAAGCTGGCGCAGTTCGGCCACACGCTCTTGGAAATCCTCGATGAGTATTCCTCCTCCTCAGTGGAACTGCAAAAAAAGGTCGCCCAGGAGGCCGGACATTCCTGTCCGGCGGAAGAGACAGGCAAGAATGCCTGTCCTCCACATTTGGCAGTTTCCCCAGTCCAGCCGCCGCATTATTGGACATGGCGTTTGTTGTCCGTCGGATTTTCGCCCGACGAGTGCGCTACGATCCGCGGTCTTTCGCGCAAGACCGTCCTCGAACACGCCTCGGAGGCGTCCCAGTCGGGTTGGCAGATCCGGCCCGAATGGTGTCTGTCGCCGGCCCTGATTGCCGCCCTAAAGAACTTGCCTCCCGCGATTGCCCGGCGCCCCGCCGACCAGTGGCTCCCCCACCTCCCTCCCGGGACGCTCCGCGAGGAGGTTTTGCTCTACGAAAAATGCGTGGAATCGAAATGAACCGACTGAGATTCTCCGTTTAGCGGCCGCCGGTACGGCGGCCTGGGAATGTCCAGCAAACCGGAGCCGCCATACCGGCGGCCGCTAAACGGAACGGCGTTGATTTGTCCTTCCTTGGTACAAGATATCCATTGGGGGGGAAACCATCGAATTGCCGTCCGCAATGACGTATAATTCAAAGTCATTGATTGACAATATGTTTTGGTTCGTCCCGTGGCTGCCGTTGCGGGTCGATTGTAAAAGGAAACAAACTTCGAGGAAATGTCTCCATGGACGATTTGCCGCGCCCCTCGCCTCCCCCCAGCGATCCGAAACTTCCCCCGTCGCCGAAGGGTCAGCCGCCGCGAGGCAATCCCCTGATCTGGCTGATGTTGATCGTCACGGCCGTGGTCCTGATCATCTATTTTTTCTCCGACCGGGAGAAGCGGTCGATCATTACCTACGGTTTCTTCCGCCAACAGCTCGAAGCGAACAACGTCGAGTCGGTCAGCGTGAAGGGTACGCAGGTCGAGGGCGTATTCAAGTCTCCCCCCTTGGATCCGGATAAAACCAAGAAGGAAAAGGCCAAGCTGGAGAAGAAATTCGAGGTGACTCTGCCCCCC
Source organism: Pirellulales bacterium (assembly GCA_016936015.1). GTDB lineage: Bacteria > Planctomycetota > Planctomycetia > Pirellulales > Thermoguttaceae > JAFGPV01. Next base: position 33,455 of record JAFGPV010000043.1, on the reverse strand, counting down.
TTGGTGCTGGCGGAAGGAAACAAATTGGACGAGCAGCTTCGCGCCAAGCTCGGCGATCAATACGGGGCCAAGGAACCGACCGACAACACCTTCACGGTGATGTCGGTGTACCTGCTGGTGACGGTTGGATTGTTCGTGGGCCTGTGGTTCATGTTCCGCAAGGCCCGCGACTCGGTCTTCACCGGCGGGATCCTCGGCGGTTTCAGCAAGAGCGGCGCGCGGCGCTACGAGCCGAACGGCAAACCGATCACTTTTTTGGACGTCGCCGGGTTGGAGGGAGTGAAAAACGAGTTGCAGGAGGTCGTCGAGTTCCTGAAAAATCCCCAGAAATTCCAGCGGCTGGGGGCCAAGGTCCCCAAGGGCATCCTGCTGATGGGACCGCCCGGCGCCGGCAAGACGCTCCTGGGCCGGGCCGTGGCGGGCGAGGCCGGCGTCCCCTTCTTCTCCATCAACGGCTCCGAGTTCATCCAGATGTTCGTCGGCGTCGGCGCCGGTCGGGTCCGCGACCTGTTCACCACCGCCAAGGAGACCTCGCCCTCGATCATCTTCATCGACGAGATCGACGCCGTGGGCCGGCACCGCGGGGCGGGCATCGGCGGCGGACACGACGAACGCGAGCAGACGCTCAACCAAATCCTCAGCGAGATGGACGGCTTCACCCAGTCCGACGCCGTGATCGTCATGGCCGCCACCAACCGGCCCGACGTCCTCGATCCCGCCTTGCTGCGTCCCGGCCGGTTCGACCGCCACATCACCGTCGACCGCCCGAACCTCAAGGGCCGGCTGGAAATCTTCAAGGTCCACTCCCGCGAGATCCCCCTGGACGAGGACGTGAACCTGGAACGTCTGGCTGCCGGCACCGTCGGACTGACCGGCGCGGACATCCGCAACCTGGTCAACGAGGCCGCCCTCTGGGCCAGCCGGAACGACAAGAACACCGTCGAAATGTCCGACTTCGAGTACGCCCGCGACAAGGTCATCATGGGCGCCAAACGCGACGAGGTACTGACCGGCAAGGAGAAGTCGATGACGGCGTTTCACGAGTCGGGCCACGCCCTGCTGGCCTGGCTCACGCCCGGCTCCGACCGGGTCCACAAGGTCTCGATCATCCCCCGGGGCCGGTCGCTGGGCGCCACCCAGCTTCTGCCCGAAGAGGACCGGGTGAACATCAGCGAGAGCGAATTGCGGAACCGGCTGGTCTTCCTGCTGGGCGGCCGCGAGGCGGAAAAACTGGTCTTCAACGAACTGTCCGCCGGCGCCGAGGACGACTTGAACAAGGCCACCCAGATCGCCCGGCGGATGGTGACCTACTGGGGCATGAGCCCGCGCCTCGGGCCGGTCGCCTTCCGCGACAGCGAGGACCACCCCTTCCTCGGCAAGGAGATGACCGAGCCGCGGCGCTTCAGCGAGCACACCGCGCAGGTGATCGACGAGGAGATCTCCCAACTGCTGGGCGACGCCTCCGACAAGGCCCGCACCCTGCTCGAAACCCACCGCACCCAACTCGACGCGCTGGCCCACGCCCTCGAAGAGTCCGAAACCCTCGACGAGTGGAACATCGAAGAGCTGATCGGCCCCCCAGCGTATAAGACCACAACCGAGGCCGCAGAACACAAATAAATATCTTGAAGACTTTTACTTTCGTTCCTATTTTCCCCTGACAAACTGGCAAAAATACTCTTTTCAAGGAGCCATCATGTCGTCGGTTCAAACGATTGAGTCGGCGCCCGGCTTTCGTGATCAGCGCGTGGGCTTGATCATCTTCGGGATTCTTCAGATTCTGATCGGTTGTATTTTCGGGTTAATGGCTCCCCTGATCGTGCTCTCGGCGATGATTCCGCAAATGGGGGCGGCGCAGGGCGAAGCCATGGGGTTGCGAATGATGATCCCCAGCCTGTTTATTTATCTCGTCCTGGCCGGGGCGTTCATTTGGCTGGGGATTGGCTCGATCCGGGCTCGACGTTGGGCGTGGACCTTGACCGTGGTCCTTTCCTGGATGTGGCTGGTGATCGGAGTTTTTAGTCTTCTCATATTAATTTGCTTCATGCCAATGATGTGGGCGTCGATTGAACAGCAGGAGCAGGCGAGGATGCCGCCGGAGATGATCCTGGGGATGCAGATCTTTACCGGCGCGATTTTCGGATGTATCTACCTTCTTTTGCCGGCCGTGTTCCTCCTCTTTTACCAACGGTCGTCAGTGTACGCGACTTGCCAGCGGCGCGACCTGCAGATCCGCTGGACCGACCGCTGCCCGATGCCGGTGCTCGCCCTGAGCCTGATCCTGGGCTATTCTGCAATCTCCCTGTTTTCCCTGGCGGCCTATGGCTTCGTTATTCCTTTTTTTGGTGTTTTAATCTCAGGGCTTCCCGGCGCCATCGTGGTACTGATGTTGATATTCGCAAACGCCTATCTTGCCTGGGAAAATTATCGTCTAAAAATAGCCGCCTGGTGGGGCACGCTGCTCTTATGGATCGTAATGAGCCTGTCGAGTTTTTTAACATTCTCTCGTGTCAACCTGATGGATATGTACGAAAAGATGGGGATTCCTAAATCTCAATTAGAAATGATCCATAAATTCGGCGTTGCCGAATGGACTTCCGGACCGATGTTTTGGTTAATTTCCATATTTGGGGTTATGACAATATGTTATCTGCTCTACGTGCGCCGATACTTTATCCACTTCAAACGTCACTCGCCGACAACTACTCACTGAAAGTCGACTCCTTACACCACCGGGGCCGAGGACGACTCGGCTCGCCCCTAATCCCTAATCCCTCTCCTCTCTCTCATGTCCCTCCTCCGCGAAATCCCTGAAGTCGCTGCCCTCGACTCCCGTCGGGCGATGGTGCGGATTCCGCCGGAGGACGACGTGCCGCTGACGCCGCGGGTGCGGCAGTTGATCGACACGGCCGACTTCCGCCGGCTGGCCCGGATCAGCCAATTGGGACTGGTTTCCCTGGTCTATCCGGCGGCGCAGCACACCCGGTTCGAGCATTCGCTGGGCGTGTATCGGCTGGCGCTGCTCTACTTGAAGCAGCTTTCCCACGACGAGCGGTTTGCAGACGTCGTCCGGCCGGAGCAGGCGGAGGTCTTTCTGGTGGCGGCCCTGCTGCACGACCTGGGGCACTGGCCCTTCTGCCATCCGCTGGAGGACCTGCACCTGCCCGGCGTCCCCACACACGAGCTGCTGGCCAATAGCCTGCTGCTGGAAGGGGAGATCGCCGACGTGCTGCGCCACGACTGGCAGCAAAATCCCCGCGACGCGGTGGCGCTGCTGAGCGAGAAACCCCGCGATCGGGCATCGAAAATCCTCCGCTCCATGCTCACGGGGCCGATCGACATCGACAAGATGGACTACCTCTACCGCGACAGCCTGCACGCCGGGGTGCCTTACGGCCGGCACTTCGACCAGCAGCGGCTCCGCGGCAGCCTGTGCCTCAGCGCCGACGGCGACGGGCTGGCCATTACCGACAAGGGCAAAACGGCCGCCGAACTGATGGTCTTCGCCCGGTACGTGATGTTCAGCGAAGTGTATTGGCACCACGGCGTCCGGGCGGCCACGGCCATGCTCCAGCGGGCCTTCTACCTGCTGCACGGGGCGCTGGAGCTGGACGCCTTGTTCCGCAGTTCCGAAAGCGAGATGATCGACGAGTTGCATCGCGCCGGCGGCGGCGGACCGGCCGGCGAGCTGCTCCAGGGGCTGTTCGGGCCGACGCGGCAGCTTTACAAGCGGCTGGCCCAGTACCGGTTCTTCGAGAACCGCGAACTGCACCAGCAGTTGGCCCGCCGGCCGTATCCCTGGTTGGCCGCCTGCGCCGAGCAGTTTGCCGGCCTGGCCAGCACGGCCCTGGGCCGGATCGTCGCCCCGCACGAGGTCCTCTTCGACGCCCCGCCGGTGACCCGGGAGGTCGAATTCAACGTCGATATCTTCTTCCCGAAAGAGAACGTCTACCGCCCGCTGGGCGAGGTCTCGCCGGTGGTCCACACGCTGGCCACGCAGCAGTTCGACGATTACGTCAAGTGCGTCCGCATCTTCGCCCACCCGCGGATCGTCGCCGAGCTCCGCCGCCTGCCGGGGCTGAACGACCTGCTGGCCGAGGCCATCCGGCGGATGGAATAATGCCGTCCGTCGTTGGTCGTTCGTCGATGGTCGAGAACAATAAACCATGGAAATGGGGTCAGAGCGTCAGTAGTCAGTAAGAAAACGACCTGCCGGAGTGCCGTGCTCATAATTGCATGGGCATGTTGCGGCATTTTCGATATTCGAAACATCATGCCCGAACTCCCGGAAGTTGAGACCATGTGCCGCGGGATCGCCGCCGTGGCGGGCGGACAGATCGCCGACGTGACGCGGCCCCGGACTCGGCTGCAATCGATCCGCATCGAGCCGCGCTTTCCCGTCTTCCGCCGCCGGTTGCTGAATCGGAAAATCCGCCGCGTCGGCCGCCTGGGCAAACGGGTTCTGCTCCATCTGGACAATCAGGAGACGCTGGTCCTCGAGCCGAGGATGACCGGCCTGGTGCTGCTGCGGCATCCGCCCGACCGGACGCACGTGCGGCTGATCTTCCGCCTGACGGGCTGCGCCGCCGGGGAATTCCTGTTCTGGGACCAGCGGGGCCTGGGCGTCGCCCGGCTCCTTTCGCCGGAGCAATTTGCGGAAGAACTGGGTCCCCAAAAAATCGGCCCCGACGCCTTGCAAATCTCATGGCAACTCCTCCGCGAGCGGCTCGGCCGTCGCCGCCGCCCGATCAAACCGGCGCTGCTCGATCAAAAAATCCTGGCCGGCGTCGGAAATCTCTACGCCTCGGAAATTCTCCATCGGGCGAAAATCCATCCCGCCCGGTCCTGCCACTTGCTGTCGGCTTGGGACTGGAAAAAAATCCACGCCGCCCTCCGCACGGTGTTGACCGCGGCGGTCCGCTATCAAGGCTCCACGCTCCGCGACGGCACCTACCGCATCTCCCGCGATGAGACGGGAAACTTCCAATCCTCCCTGCGGGTCTATCAGCGGGCCGGGCAGCCCTGCCGGCAATGCGGCCGGGCGAAGATCGTCCGCCTCGTCCAGGCCCAACGCTCCACCTTTTTCTGCCCCCTCTGCCAGCGGCCCTGAGCAAATCTCTCTTGGCATCTTTCGAGAAAACGGATAGATTGAATCGGTCGACAAACAGATAAGTTTCTGTCTATATCAATAGCCGGCGGCTAACAGCGCCGCGGGACGATACAAAACGCTCGGCGGCTGTTAGCCGCCGGCTGCCTGCAATCCGACAACTAAATCACGGAGGATATCCATGCCACGGTTTTTTTTCATTCTGATTGCAGGACTGCTCAGTGCCTGGCTGGCCGGCGACGCAGCTTGGGGGCAGGGCCTGCGGAACCGGCAGCGGCCGCCCAAGGACGACCCGACCGAAGCGGCCGGGGAAGACGAATCCCCGCCGCCGGAAAAACCCCGTTTCCGCCTCCGCGATATGCTGCGGCGACCGGATTCCCAGCAAAAACAGGAAGCGGAAAAGCCGGCCGGTTCCGAAAAAACCGAGGAAGAGACCCCCGCCGACAAGGCCTATGCCCTCGGAGTCGAGGCCCTCGACAAGGGCAACGTCGACGTGGCCGTCGAAAACTTCAACCGGGCGATCGAACTGAACGCCGATTACGCGCCGGCCTATTGCGACCGGGGAATTGCCTATACCTCCAAGGGAGACTTCGACAAGGCCCTCGGCGATCTGGACCGGGCGATCCGGCTCGTTCCCGAGGGAGGACGGTCCTACTTCTTCCGCGGATTCACCTATTACCTCAAGGGCGAACTCGACAAGGCGGTGGCCGATTACGACACGGCCATTAAACTGCATCCCGATTACGCCGAAGCCTACCGCGACCGGGGTTTCGTAAAACTGTTGCAAGGCGATCGCGCCGCGGCGATGAACGATTTGAACTTCGCCCTCCGTCTCGATCCCCAGGACGCCGCCGCCTACTCCAGCCGCGGGACGGCGTTTTCCCAGGTGGGCCAGTGGGACCGGGCGGTCGCCGATTTCAACCGCGCCTTGAAACTCGAACCCCACGATCCCGAATGCCTCTGCGACCGCAGCTTCGCCCGGGCGATGTTGAAGGATTACGCCGGCGCCCTGGCCGACGCCGACCGGGCGCTGAAACTCGCCCCCGGCGAACCGACCTACCTCTTCGCCCGCGGCTACGTCTATCTCCGCCAAGGCGCGCCCGACAAGGCCCTGGCCGACTTCGACGCCGCCTTGAAAAAGGAACCCGAGTACGCCGAAGCGCTCCGCGAACGCGGCCACGCCTGGATCTTCCGGGGCGAATACGACAAGGCCCTGGCCGACCTGGATCAGGCCGCCCAGCTCTCGCCCGACGACCAGGAGGCCTGGATGCTCCGCGGTTACACCCACGCCCTGAAAGGCGAAAACGACAAGGCCCGGGCCGATTACGGTCAGGCGATCAAGTCCGATCCGATGTTCGCCGAGGCGTATTTCCACCGGGCGCTGCTCTTTCTGGAACAAAACGACCTGCCCCGCGCCCTGGAGGACTACCGGACGGCGGTGCAGATAACGCTCTCCCCGCCCGAGGAGTTGACCGTCTGGGGTAAGCCCGACGACCGGGAAAAACGCACCCGGGCCGTTGCCCGGTTGGAAGGATTCCTGGAGCAGGCCAAGGAGCAGGCGCAAGTCCACTCGCAGCACGGCATCGAGCTGCACAAGCAAGGCGAACTCGACCAGGCGGTGGCCGAGTACGACCAGGCCCTGAAGCTCTACCCCCGCTACTCCGAAGTCTATTACAACCGCGGCCTGGCCCACCGCCAGCAAGGGAACCTCGATCGGGCGCTGATGGACTACACGCAGGCCATCCGGCTCGACCCGAAGTACGTCCCCGCCTACGCCAACCGCGGCTACGCCTACTACAAGCGGGGCAATCTCGAACAGGCCCTGGCCGACTTCGAAAAAATCCTCGAACTCGACCCGACCAACGCCGACGCGAAAAAGAGCAAGGAAATCATCCAATCCGCGCTGCGCGGCGACGAAACGCCGCCCGAGCCGAAGCCGTGAGAGCTTATCTTGAAAACCTCCCCTCTCCCTTTGGGAGAGGGGCAGGGGGTGAGGGATTCATAGCACAAAATTCGAAGGCTGCGTTCACAACACCTGCCCTCACCCTCACCCTCTCCGGGCACCGACCAAAGGTTGGTCGGGAGAGGGGACAAATTTACTGAAACTCCCTGAGTCTGTCAGGATTTTTTCATTCAGGCTGTTCCACTGCAACGCATCTTTCATGTGTTGCTTTTTTACGTCAATGGGCAGGTTGTTTAAGTGCTTGATAGCCCTGGTCTTATCCACCGACGCGAAAGACGCAACTTCGCACAGGTCATTTGAGGGGTGTTGCACTGGCTGTCTGGGCAAGATGGGCCATCGAGGGTGACGCTCCACGGGAAGTCGATGCCAGGCATCGCCTTGCGTTTTCTTCTCTGCATTGTCAAAGATCAAATCGGCGTTTGTTTCTAACGCCTTAAGTCTTTCTCTCATCGTTGGCGATGGAGAATCATGGTACAGTGTACATTAATATACTATATCTTGTCAAGACCAATTATTTGCCGAAAAGATACTCGTTCCTTGATAGGAGCGGCTATTAATAATCGGACTCTATCCCTCGTGGGCTGCCGATCAATCGGGGCGGCCGGTACGATTTTTATCAATTTGGCCCTGTCTTGAGACTCTGGGCGCGGTGAACCCGGCGGCTCGGGTGAAGTGATCCTACTAGCAATCCGCAAGAGGGGGTTGTATATTTGGAGTAGTATAATTGTCTATTCGTTAGCCGATTCGATTCGATCGTTTACGCGATTAAACCCCTCCGCTAATCAAGGAGAGCAAGACCCAAGGCCTCCCGTTAGGCAACGGATCTAATCTTGGATTAGAAGATAAGCCATGAGGAGCTGCCGATCAAGGTAGCAGTTTAAACGCCATAGAGTAGAAAATTCATGCCCAGATGATTGGTTGGCACTGGAAGATAGGGACTCTTAGCTAAAGGACCATATCAAGGGACGATGAGGAATCCCGTCTAATGCTTGAACGTGAGCAATTACTATGGGCATCACGATGAGTCACAAGCAGGATGATAAAGCAGTTCGCTTGCTAGACTATCTACTACGACTTGCATCTCTTCGTTCCAAGATCATTCGTAATGTTGTTGAATATGAAAGATTTCTCTGGATTTCAACCGTCCCTCACCAACGAGGATGTTATACACAGGCCTGGGGGAGAGATGAAGAGCATGAACCGGATGAATGGCTGGAAGTGCAAAACCGACGTGAGCCGGAATTACCCGCTGTTCCCGCTCAATGCGAAGATTGGGTGGGCATGACGGCTCTCCGAAACAAGAACGATCTACCAGGACTATTTTCTGAAATCACCCGTCAATTCCCGAATCCCGATTGGCGTGAGGGATCGGACGAACCGGAAACCATCCAGCACACCGAACGGCTTGAGGATCATCCCGAAGTACAACGAGTATGGGATCGGTATGTCGAAGACAAATGGTTGCCTTGGACGGAAGAACACAATGCGTGGGAGAAGGTCCACAAGGTTTATTCCGCGCTCTTTGCCATTCATCAAGAAGAACTCCGACTCGGTGAGGAATACGAACTGGTGCTCGGTGTGGGATTGCTGACATGGGAAACGCCCACCGGACAGCGCGTCCGGCGTCATCTGGTTGTCGCCGACGCCCTCTTGGAGTTTGAAGCCCGCTTGGGGAAATTTACTGTCCGCCCCCACACCGAGGGCGCCAAGTTGCGCCCCGAACTCAATATGCTGGACATTGTTGAGCAACCGGCGCGCGCGGAGGAAACCGCGAAGGTGTCACTGGCCGCAGCTGAAGATGATCCGTGGGAGAAGGGTTCTGTCGAAGGCGTACTTCAGGCACTTGTGCATTCGATCAACTCGCAAGGCGAGTATGAAGATTCGCTAGAAGCGAAAAACATCCGCGCCTCTGCGAAGCCTGTTGTGGAATACGCTCCCGCCCTAATCCTGCGAAAGCGTTCCGCCAAGGGGCTTACCGAGACCTTGAAACGGATCAAGGAACAGATCGAAAGCAGTGTAGAAATCCCCAACGAATTCGCGGACCTTGCGGAAATCCGTCCGAAGGGCGACCGCAAACCGCTTGATGAGCCGGAAGAGGAAAATGTAGCATTCGATGGAGAAATTTTCTTCCCAAAGCCATCAAACGATGAACAGCGTCGTATTGTCGATAAGATTCGAGCATCAAGTGGAGTACTCGTGCAAGGGCCGCCGGGCACCGGAAAGTCCCATACTATTGCGAATCTGATCTGCCATCTGCTTGCGACGGGACAGCGAACGCTGATTACAGCCAAGACACCCCGCGCTCTTCAGGTTCTTGAAGGGCTTGTCCCACAGGAATTACGCCCGCTCTGCATTAATCTATTGGGCAGCGGACTTGAAGAACGCCGCTCTCTCGAATCCAGCGTTGGCGGCATTCTCCGCAAGAATGAGGAGTGGAACGAAGGTCTTGCCAAGCGTGAACTTACGGAACTTCAAAATCACCTTCGGAATCTTCGCGAGGAGAAGGCAAAGATTAACCGACGGCTTCGCGACATCCGGGAGTCTGAAACGCATACGCAGTCAATCGCAGAAGGATCCTATCGAGGGACGGCGGCCAGAATAGCTGAAGCTGTTAACCGAGATAGAGTCGCTTACGAATGGTTAGCGGATTCGGTGTCCTTGGACAGGACTTGCCCGATATCCGTAAGCGATTTGCGAAGCGTACTTGTGGCTTTGCGCCAATTCTCGCAGGAGAAACGTCAGGAATTGGGTCTTGCATGGCCCGAAGTATTGCCATCCCCTGATCGCTTTGCCAATATCGTGAGGAACGAGGCAAGAGCGACTGAAGATGAGCAAAACGCGGCATGTGGAGCAGATGAACACTTTGCCGATCTGTTGGCAGGAAACAATCCTCCGGTCGTCGAGGCGATCCTTAACGCTTTCTCTACGTTTAGGGACACTCGTAGGAGACTCCTCACAACGCCTCATTCATGGATAAACGATGCCATACGCGATATTTTGGGTGGCAACTCGTCTCTGTGGCAGGAACTTCTACGCGTGACTCGTTACGTTATTTCGTCAATTGAAGAACTTGTTGTGGTTGCCGACGAAACCAATATCGAATTTCCGGACACTACCGATATTAGGTCGTTGTATCAAGACGCCTGTAAACTAAAAGAGCACATGGAGAATGGTGGAAAACTGGGTTGGTTCTTGTTCCGTCCCAAACCGGTGAAAGAAAGGCTTTATGTAATAAAAACTGTTCAGATCGCTGGACGCCACTGCTCCACGGTCGTGCATTTCTCAAATCTTGCGGATGTGTTGCATGTTCGCATTGAATGTGAAAAGGCATGGGGCTTCTGGAAAGGGCGAAGTGAAAAGGTTGAAGGTCCATACGCTCTCCAACTAACCGCTCTCAAGTCGTTGCAAGATGCGCTCGAAAACGCATTGCTGCTCGATGAACTTATTGCCAAATGCCGGGAAGTGATAAACCAATGCCCAGGTATGGGCGAGCCCGTATGGGCCAACGAATCCCAGGTTGATAGGGTTGTCTTCTCGTGCCGCCTTGCATTGGCTCGTATCCATAAGCGACTTGCTGCCGAGGAACTCCAAAGCATTGAGGTTCCTATTTCTCCCATGGCTGCCAGTGGTCGCGCACATTCGGTGACAAACGATTTGCTGAGTGCAATTCGTAACCGAGACATTAATAAGTTTGTTCTATGCACGAATACGATTCAGGATTTGGAGAAACAGCGTCAACGCCTACAAAAGGTGGACGAATATCTTTTGAAACTAGGCCGTTTGTTTCCACAGTTCACGAAATCCTTGGAACAAACCTGCAACGAGGCATCTTGGGAAGAACGAGTCCAGCGCATTGGAGACGCTTGGCATTGGGCGCAGGCGCGTTACTGGATCGAGGAATACATATGCAAGGACGATGTCCCTGCGCTTCAAAAACGCGTAAGACAAATCGAGATTGAAATCTACGGCAATGAAAAAAGGAATCTTCCAGGCGTGATAGCGAAACTTGCTTCGCTTCATGCTTGGTCATTCTGTTTTTCGCGGCTCAAGGAAGACCATCGCCGCCACATGGAAGCCTGGCAGCAGTCCATGCGGCGGCTTGGCAAGGGGACTGGGAAGCACGCACCACGCCATCGCCGCGAGGCTCAAGGGCACCTGAATGAATGCCGCGAGGCGGTTCCGGCATGGGTGATGCCACTCCATCGTGTTTGGGACACGGTGTCCCCCGCACCAGGCATCTTCGATGTCATCATTGTTGACGAGGCTTCGCAATGTGGGTTGGAAGGCTTGCCATTGTTTTACTTAGGCAAGAAGGTATTGATCGTTGGAGATGATAAGCAGATTAGCCCTGAAATGGGATTCGTTGAAAAAGACAAAGTGTTTCAGTTGATGGAGCAATTCCTTTATGACTTCCAACACAAAGATTCCTTTCATCGGGATGCGAGCTTGTTCGATCACGGAAAACTTCGGTATAGCACCCGGCGCATCACACTACGCGAGCATTTCCGCTGTATGCCGGAAATCATCCGTTTCAGCAATGATCTTTGCTATTCAGATACACCACTGATTCCCTTGAGACAGTATGGCTCGAACCGGCTACCGCCGCTGGAGCATGTTTTTGTGGAGGGTGGAAATCGGAGGGGAATCGGCAACAAAGTTATCAATGAACCGGAAGCCGAAGTGATCGTCAAGAGGATTAACGAAATGTGCAAAGACGATCGGTACGAGGGGAAGACGATAGGCGTCGTCGTGCTTCAAGGCGAAGCACAAGCCGCATTGATTGAGAATCAACTACTCGAACGCTTGGGAGCCGAGGAAATGGAACAGCGTCGCCTGGTTTGTGGAAATCCTTACAGCTTTCAGGGGGACGAGCGCGACATCATGTTTCTGTCTATGGTGGCTGCAACAAATGAAAGAATAGGGCCGTTCGCAAAACCAGCAGATGAGCGGCGTTTCAATGTGGCGGCTAGCCGCGCCCGCGACCAGATGATTCTCTTCCATTCTGTCACTTGTGATGATCTCAGTGCTTCCTGTTTTCGACGACGGCTGCTCGAATTTTTCGAGAATACTCAACCACAACAGATAGCGGGAATTTATCGGGAAGAACTCGAGCGACGTGCAGCACAGGATAACCGCCTCATTGTAAAACCTCCCGAGCCATTTGAAAGCTGGTTCGAGGTTGATGTGGCCTTGGAGATATTACACAAGGGTTTTATTGTACTTGCCCAATATGAAGTCGCGAGAAAGCGAATTGATATCGTGGTTGAGGGAGGACAGGCGCGACTGGCAGTCGAATGCGATGGAGACAATTGGCACGGTGCCGATCGATATGAAGATGATATGCAACGTCAGCGACAATTAGAGCGATGTGGTTGGGAATTTTTCCGCGTAAGAGAATCGGCCTTTTACTCTAATCGAGACAACGCCATTGCTGGACTTTGGCGAATGTTGGAGGAACGAGGCATCTTCCCTGACTTAGGACGCCGTGTGGGTTCATTCGTCAAGCCAGACGCAGAATAGGGTATTTCCACGGTTACTAAATCTCCGGCCTATGCGTTATTTTGCCACAATCCGATTGTTTTCCTTCCCAACCCGAGGTAAATGTCGTGTCCTGACGAGTCGCGATGGTCATGAACCGCGAAATTCCCCAAACGAAATGACATGACAACGGCTACCAAGAAAACCACCCTTTTATAATGAACAAATCTTGTCCCAACATAGGAATGAAGCTACTTCTGTAACGTGAGTTTATTTTGATGTGGAGATTCTGCCGGGACCGGTTTGGTTTTGGGTTTGTGGTTCCGATCGGAAATGTATTTGGAGGGATTCGGTTGTTGGCGGAGAGATTGGAAGTGGAGATTATCCTGAATACCATTATGCTGTTGCAATCTGTGAAGTAACGGGAGCGATTGTCTTCGATCAACAAGCCCTCACCCTAACCCTCTCCCCGACCAACCTTCGGTCGGTGCCCGGGGAGGGGACTGTTGGGATCGGCTCGTAAGCTATTTTTGCAAACGGCCCGGGAAGGGGCGTGGAGAGGAAACGCCGTCGCCGTTGGCTCCGGGTTAAACGAATTCGCTTTGCAGTCGAGGTAAGTCATTGCCGGACTGCGTGAAGCGGCATCCATGCTCGGGCAAGGAACGATTCTTTAGAGGCCGCGCGTCCCTGAACGAGGACTCGGAAGAAACTCTTTTAGCAGCAACGTGTTACGTTTCGGCTCATTGGTCCGGCGTCAGGGGTCCGGTTATGACGTAGAATTGACTATCTTTCAGGATTGAGGAATTGCGATTCGTCCGTATTGATTCAGTCCGGAGCGGGCTTGGCGGCAAGAGCATCTTTTTTTGAGATCAGGCCCGGTGAAGAAGCCGTCGATGCACAGATTCCGTGGTCCGAAACACCAATCTTACAATCGAGGCCAATCCCATGAGCGCTTCTATCAACAACATCGGACGTTACGGCATTTTCGTCGTCATTCTTGGCGTTTTCCTGGCCGCGTGGGCGCGTCCTGTACAGGCCGCGGGCAAGGGCGGGGCTGAGCAAATACGCATCAAGACGATGGATGATTTGCTCAAGTGGGGGGGCGTCCAAGATCCCGATGAACGCCAGTACGTTGAGGACGAGATGAAGCAACACCTGCAGGATGAAATTTCCGAGATCGTGGATACCAAACTGGACGTGGTGGTTTACCTACAGACGATCGATCACCTTGCCCATGGCGAGAGCAAGAAGGCAAACAATTTCCTGGCCGAGGAGGTATTGAAGAAACTGCTCGAAAATTTGATCGGCGGCCCGCTGATGAAAGCCCTTACCGCTGCGTGGGAGTTCGATAAATACGTCTGGGGAAGCGTGCAGGCATGGGCAGAGCAGAAGGACATGGAGCTTTATCAAGCATTTCTCCGGGAATACACCAAGCAATGGGGACAGGACGGAGAACCGTGGGAGGCCGATTATCGAAAGGAGTACAAAAACGCTAAATATGCCTTCGACCAATGGTGGGAGGACCACGCGAACAGCTTCGGCAGAATCAAACCGTATTCCGAACGGGACGACAATCCACAACAAGATCCCCAGAACTCCAAACCGCCCACATACTATGAAACATTCCGCACAGACTGCTGGCACCATTTCAGCAAAGCCGTCAAGCAACATTGGCAGGCGAAGGTCGCTGAATCCGATCTGAAAACTGCGGCGAGGTCCAAGCGCAACCAGATCCTGCAGAAGCTCAGCGGAGAACGGGACAAATATCGCAACGCGGTCCAAATGCTTTTGCGCGCCAAGCAGAAGGGGGACATGACCGCGCTGGTCAAGAAGTATTGGTCCGACCCGGCATTCCGGAAATACGTCAATGATTTGGCTCAAAAGAATTCTGCGACATTCATCGAGGAAGAGGCAGGTATTCTCCAGAATGCCGAGGGGGACCTCGAGATGGCAAGAATGTCCGCGTCGAAGGCGGCCGAGGCCATGAAAGCCATGAAGGCAAACCAGTCGGGCAAGGTAGACATCCCGATCATCCATATTGATCTTGAACCTTACCACCATTTACTCCGCGACTACCAATCGCTCACGGCGGAGATATTTTCAGACAAGCTGGACGATCTGGTCACAGGCGACGATGCGGATGATACCATTAGTGCCGCCGTGTCGGCCTGGTATCATCACTACAACTTATTTAACAACAACGTGCTGTACGTTCGGAACTACTACAAGGATTCTCTGAGATTATTCAGGATCGGTTTGAGCGAATCTCAGATCAATTCGGTCGAGGCGGAAATCAAGAAGATCGATGCCGCCGTCCAGGCTTTCAACACGGCACTGCTTGCCGAGAAAAAGGAGCGCGAGCAAAAGGCCGTCAATGATATGCTATCCATGCAGAGCCAGGTGAAAAACCTCAATCGCCTCGCTGCCCAACCCATGCCCATCAGCAAACAAGTTAGAAAAGAATTTGCTGATGAGAGCACCAAGCTTCGTGAAGAGCTTGAGAAACTCGCCGAGAATGCGAGCGTGGGTCCCCTGCGATCCGATGTCAGCAAGGCACATGCCCGGTACATCCTCGCACATTCGAAATTTATCGTTTATAAGCCCCCGGTCGAGTTTGTCAAGAGTTGCGTCGATCCCCGGACCGGCATGGAGCAGTATTCGGAGTTTTTTGAAAAGTACAGTGCCGCCCATAGCGACTATCTTGCCAAACTGCAAGCGAAGATACCTGCTCTCCTCGAAGAGAGCAAAGCTCTGCAGGAAGAGAAGAGAGCAGCGGTTGAACGGTTAGAGGCATCTGCAAAACCGATGGTGCCCGGCTGGCTCTACTATTATGCGTCCGCTTCCCTTCCCCCGCGTACCGGGGTCAAGTTGCCGGAAGAGGCTCGGCTGTCGGGCGATTTAAACGTAATGCCCGAGAATTGGCGAAGATGGCTTTCCAAGAGCAATCGAGAAGCAACCGAGGCGGAAAACTACTTGTCCCTCAAGCTTCAGGCAGCGAATAAACAATGGTTTGACATACTTGAATATGACATGCAAATGCAGGACGACTTCGCCCAGGAGCGGAGGTGGTACAGTCAAGCACAACAGCTTCTGGCAACCATCCAGTCCCTGGCTGAGGCATGCTCCAGTGAGAAGCAGGAACAGCCTGAGGATCGTGAATTGTACCGTGACGGGTTGATTTTCCTGCGAGGCTTAAGCGCCGAGAGGGAGAAGCTGTTACTGCAGATGGTCTCTCGCAATCACGCCGCCGTGAAATTATTAAACGGCGCTTTATCCGGTTACAGGAATGCACTTAATCCGAAAAATGAGGCGTCCTATCGCCTCGACATAGATCCTTATAAAGCGTGGCGGCGCTCTCCGGAGGAAAACGCCAAACTTGTCAAGGGCATGGAGCTTGTCATTGAGCGCGCCAGTTCGAGCGGGATGACTTATGATCAAGCCGTTTCCGTCCGCAATAAATCCAACGCCATCATGGTACAACTGAAGGATATCCGCTCCACAACCATACTGCTTAGCAGTCTTATAGACCCCATTGTGGATGAGGCTTTTAGGTATCACAATGCCATCTGTGCGTTTGTCGCAAAAACAGATATTGTCGACATCGACGCAGCCCGCAAAAAGTTCAACAGTTTTAAGCGCTTCGCGGCCCAGGCTTCGGCGAATTATGCCGCCGACAACCGAACCATGAAAGGCTACTTGGATCAGGCCAAGTCGTTGATCTCCGCACAGCCAGGATCCGGCAAAGCCGGCAAGGCGGAGAATCTGCAACGCGCATCGAGATTATTGGAGCTGGCCGGCCAGCATACGCGGGCGATGGAGTTGTATGCGCTCTCCAAGGGATCCTGGCGATTTGACAAGCAAATCCAGGATCTGAAAAAACAAATTGCGGAGGCCGGTTTTATCGATGAGCCGCCGGATCACGAGCCGGACAGCATGGCATTTGACAAGGCCCATGTTATCGTCTGCGGCACGGACGAGGTCTTTGTGGGGTCTCTGTATCACAGCGTCTTCGAACATGAGCCTACAAGCAGCGAGGTCCAGGCACAAGTCAGAAGGCTGCGGGAGGGTACACTGAGATCACAGCTCGTGCGTGATTTCCTGCTGAGCGCAGAGTATACGCGATCCGGCAAGAGCGGCGAGCAATTCGTGACGGACGCCTGCCAGGCTATTTTTGCCCGCGAGCCTACGGCGCTTGAGCGCAAAGCGTGGCCGAGGACGAGACGCAGCGTCATCATCAACGAGATGTTCAAGAGTCGCGAACACCTGAATGCGACGTGCGGCTGTGCAGCGCTGTGGCGAAAAACGCCCGTAAGCAGCAGGCCTCCCGTTGATGTTACCGATAATCAGAACAAGCAGCCCACTGCCGGCGCTGCCTACCAGCAGTATATGTCGGCCTACAACGCTTTGGCCAAACTCATGGCCGCGGGGAAGGGCGGTACGCCTGAAGGACAAAAGGCGTATCAGAAAATGAAGTATTATAAAGATCTGTATGAAGCCTCCCTGGGAGCCGGCGTTGGCAAGCTTCCCGACAGGCCGGCAGGAGCGGAACCTCCTGCAACGCCGAAGAAGAACCTTGTTGTCAGTCCGCATTACCCGGTGATCACTACCAAACCGGCAGACCATACTGACATTCGTAAGGATGCGCAGATTATTCGCATCGAGCCGGTCGCAGACTCCTATGTCTATGCCTATGCCTACCGCAACTGGAACAAGAGCAACCGGGGAGCGTACAATCTCCTCCAGGCAGGCTGGCACCCGGCCGGCGGCGTCAGCAGGGTGTACCTGAAGTATGATCTTTCCGGCATCAATCCCAATCGTATAGGCAAGGCGACACTCAGACTATTTCACTACCGAACCGGGGGGCATCCTGCACTAGTTCTTGGGATTCACGCAGTCACCGGTACATGGCGGGAAGGGAGTGGCACCTACCATTCAGGCCAGGATGAGAGATCCGCCGCCCCCGGTGAGATAACCTGGGTAGCCCAACCTCCCTTCAATAACTCGGTGGTCGCCTCATTCAGCCCGGGCGCCGGCACCAACAAGTACATCGATGTGGATGTTACAGATCTGGTCAAGGGTTGGCTCTCCGGCCGACCGAATTACGGCCTGGTGATCACTCCAAGGGGCGCTTTCAGCCGCGGCACATCAGAATCCGTTTACGGCTTCTACTCCCGAGAGCATGGGAACAAGGCGAAGCGTCCCGTCCTTATCCTCCAATCCGCCGGCGGGACAGACGCTCCGGCTGATCCGTCGAGGCAGAATATTCCGCGGAAATACAACAAGTGATACCGACAAATCTGCCGGTGGGCAGTTTTCATTCCAGGGAAGCGAGAAAGGCAGTTGATTCTGTCCGACGCCTGTCCGTGCGATGAACCAGTCGGCCAGAGAGCGTGTCTTGAAAATCTCCCCTCTCCCCGATCACGGCGTGGCGCGCGGAGAAGGGGCTAGACGCTCTCGGGCAACTGGTAAGGCTTGCGCTGCGGGCGGCTGAGGTAGGCGTTGGCCTCGGGGTCGTTGGGAAAGGTTTCCTTGACGGGGTCCCAGGTGAGCTTGCGGTTGGTCCAGCGGGCGATGTTGCCGAGGTGGCACATCGTCGCCGAGCGGTGGGCGATTTCCACGTCGGCCACGGGCAATTGGCGGGAGCGCATGCAGTCGAACCAGTTTTGAAAGTGCCCTTTGTACCCGCGAATGCGTTTGCTCTTTTCCGGATCGGTGTCGAGCCCGGCCGGCACGACTTTGCAGATGCCGCGATCGATGGTGATCCGTCCCTTGTCACCGATGAAGATTCCTCCCCCGTGAGGTCCGTCGGTGAGTTTCACGACCGGTCCGTCGGCGTAGCGGAAAAAGACGGTCGGATGATCGCACAGCGCATTGCCGTCGTTGAACGGTTGGGGCCGGGTCTCGGTCGGCGGCACGAATTTTTCGCCTTCGACCCAGACCTCCGTCGGCCCGCTGTCGTCGCGGCCCAGGGCGGACTGGATCTGGTCCAGGCCGTGGGCGCCCCAGCCGGTCATCTCGCCGCCGGAAAACGGCCGGAAGGAGATCCAACCCGGCTTGGCCCGGGGGGTGAAAATGTCCTCGTTAAACGGCACCACGTCGACCTGCCCGCACCAGGCGTCCCAATCCAGGCCGACCGGAACGGGCTGCTCCGGAAAGCGGACCTCCCAGGGGCTGGGATAATTGAAGCAGACCACCGTGTGGACCTTGCCGATTACGCCGTCGCGGACCATCGCGCTGCCGTGGATGTTCGGTCCCATCGAGCGCTGCTGGCTGCCGCACTGGACGATCCGCTGGTATTTCCGCGCCGCCTCGACCATCTTCCGTCCTTCCTGGACGGTCAGGGTCATCGGTTTTTCGACGTACACGTCCTTGCCGGCCTGGCAGGCGTGGATGGCGTGCAGGGCGTGCCAATGGTCGGGCGAGGCGATGATCACGGCGTCCACGTCCTTCTGCTCGAGCATCCGGCGGTAGTCGTGATAACTGCGGCAGCGGATTTTTTTGGCGACCTCTTCGGCGCGGGGAAGATAGGCGTCGCTGACGGCGATGAACCGGCTCTCCTTGGGCAGGTTCATCAGTTGCATCGCCCGCCGGCCGACGCCGATGTACCCAATGCCGATCCGGTCGTTCGCCCCCGACCGATCCGCCGCGGCCAGAACGCCGTGGGGAATCAACGTCGGCAGCGCGAGGCCGCCGGCCAGCGCCGCCCCGGTGCGGAGGAATTCACGCCGATCAACACGAAAGGATTTTGTCATGGTAGAGATCTCCTGGGACTTCATTTATCATAACCGCTGGACGGCGAGTTCTCAAGTCGAAGAAAAACTGTCGAAATATTTTCCGGCCGATCGCAAATGCAGAGGATTAACTATACGAAAAACGAACCGGGAAACATTCGATCCGCGGAGGACGCGGCATTTTCCGTTCGCCCAATCTCTAACTAGAACCAGGAAGAACCGAAAGTTTAGCCCCGGCACCTGTGCCGGGAGTCGTATGTTCTCCCGGACACACCCGGCACAAGTGCCGGGGCTAAACAGGTTCAATCTGCAAGGTTCTTTTTTAGGTGGATGTCCCCTTTGCGTCCGCGTGTGGTAAATTACAGGAAAAGGCCGGCGCTTTTCCGATCCCGTTTTCGCTCAAAAATAAGAAACATTCCGTTGTCGTGAAACACAGCAAGCTCCCCACGCGTCCGCACTTGCGGTCGATTGAAATCGAACCGGTCGGTTCGGCGGCAGAGCGGCTCTGTCTGTTCTGGGATTCGTCCGGATGGGGCGAAGCGGTGGTGTTGCCGCGGACTGAAGCCTTGCTGGCGGTCCTGATGAACGGCAAACGGACGCTTGCGAAAATCCAGGAGGCCTTTTGCCGACGGACCGGCAAGGCCGTGAAACGCCGGGAGCTGGAGCGGGTGGTTTGCCGGCTCGAACGCGCCCGGCTGCTGGCCAGTGCCGGTTTTCGGCGCTATTACCGCCGAGAAGTGACGAACTATTTGCGCAAGCCGCTGCGTCCGGCCGCCTTCGCCGGCGACGCCTACCCCGACCGTCCCGACACGCTCCGCCGCCGCTTGGCACGGTTCTTTTCGGAACGTGAAAAAATTCCTCAAGGGGACAGTCCCATTATTTCTGCGCAAAAATCGGGACAGTCCCCAGTGGTGGAAGCTCCTCCGCAAAAAAACTTGTGCGGGATCCTGGCGCCGCACATCGATCCGGTGCGCGGCGGCCGGATCTATGCCGCGGCGTATCAGCCGCTGCGGCGGGCGGATCCGGCCGATCTGTTCGTGATCTTCGGCACCGCGCACGCGCCGCTGGGGGAATGGTTTTCGGCGACGCGAAAGGATTTCGACACGCCGCTGGGCGCCGTCCGCACCGATCAGGCCTTTTGCGACCGCCTGCAAAAGTACCTTTCGGCCACGGTCCTCGGCCGGAAGTTGAAAGTTTTCGCCGACGAGCTGGCCCATCGCCGCGAACATTCGCTCGAATTCCAGGCGGTGTTCCTGCAATATCTTTTCGGCAGGAAGCGCCCCTTCCGGATCGTCCCGATCCTGGTCGGCTCCTTCCAGCACCTGATTGACGAGGGCGAGACGCCCGAGGACGCCGTCGAAGTCCACGCCTTCGTTCAGGCCCTGCGGGCGGCGCTGGCGGAACATCCCGGCCGGGCGTGCTGCATCAGTTCCGCCGACTTGGCACATATCGGCCCTCACTTCGGCGATCCCCGGCCGGTGGACGAAAAACGCCTCCGCCGGCAGGCTACGGACGACCGGAAACTACTCCGGCAGCTCCGCCGAGGCGACCGCCGCGGATTCTACCGGCACGTCGCCCGCTGCGGCAACCGGGACCGCATCTGCGGCTTGGCGCCGACGTATTTGATGTTGCAGGTCCTCGGTCCGGTGCAGGGCCAATTGCTTGATTATGCGCAAAACGCCGAACCCGACGGCTCCGCCTGCGTGACGTACGCCGCGGCCGCATTTTACCGCTAAGCCGTAGGTTATGCTTCCGCATAACATCAACAAAGCAATGTTTTGTCAAAACAACACCGCGGCCACTGGCCGCGGCTTTACAGAACGCCCGCTCGGCGCTAGAATTCCCTTGCCATGAACACCGAATCTTTAGACGTAATTGCCGTCGGGGCGCATCCGGACGATCTGGAGATCGCCTGCGGCGGGACGCTGGCGAAACTCGCCCGACAGGGGCATCGGGTGGGGATGATCGACCTGACCGACGGCGAGCCGACGCCCTGCTCGCCCGGGCCGGAGGTCCGGCTGGAAGAGGCCCGGCGGGCGGCTGAAGTCCTGGGAGTCGCCAAACGCATCACGCTGGACCTGCCCAACCGCCGGCTGTTCGACGGCTTCGACGCCCGGGTGGCGCTGGCCAAAGAGTTCCGCCGCTATCGCCCCCGGCTGGTCCTCGGGCTGAGCGGCGCCACGCCGCTGGCCTCGCCGGACCACTATCAGGCGGGCCTGATCATCGACGCCGCCGTCTTCTACTCCCGTCTGACGAAATGGGACGAATGCTTTGACGGCCTGCCGCCGCACACAATCGACCGGCAGTTGTACACTCCCTTCGGATTGCGCAGCCTGACCGTCGGCGCTACGCCGTGCGTGGTGGTCGACATCGGGGAGACGCTGGAGCAGAAGATGCAGGCGCTGGCCTGCTACAAGACGCAGTTCCCGCCGCAGAAGGCCGGCGTCCTCGACCGGATCCGCACCGCGGCGCTGCACTACGGCCAGGTCGCCGGCTTTACGGCCGGCGAGGTCCTCGGCAGCCCGACGCCGCTGGGCACCGGGGATTTGATGGGCCTGCTGTTTGGGCCGGACATCGTGGGCAAGGGCGAGAATTGACAGCAATTTCTCAATGTACTACCATAGAAGAGGGGTGCAGGGATATCAATCGCTGGGAACTGTACGCTGATGAACACGGCAACGAGCGTCGTTTTTCAAGAACGGATCGAAATCCCGTTGGACGTCCTTTCCCTGGACGGCTTCCGACGTTGGACCCGGTCGGAACATTTTCCGGAAGAGGGAAGAATCGATTTTGTCGGAGGAAGAATCGAGGTAGACATGGCGCCGGAGGATCTTTTTTGCCACGGAACGTTGAAGAGTGAGATAGCCGCGGTGTTGCAGCGTCGCGTGAAACAGGGCGGGCGAGGGCATTTGTTCATCGACCGGACGCGGGTTTCTTCGCCCCAGGCCGATTTCTCGGTCGAGCCGGACGTCGTCTTTCTCTCTTACGAAGCTTTGAAAACCGGCCGCGCCCGGCTGATTCCCAAGTCGGGCGGCGGCCCAGGACGATACGTGGAGATCGAAGGCGCCCCGGATTTGATCGTGGAAATCGTCAGCGACACTTCCGTCACGAAGGACACCCGCCGCCTGCCGACGGCCTATTTTCAGGCCGGCGTCCCGGAGTTCTGGTTGGTCGATGCCCGGCCGAAAAAGCCGCTCCTGATCGTCCATCAACGAGGCCCGGAAGGCTACGTTCCGGCACCCTGCTCAGAAGACGGCTTTCAACGTTCCGAAGTCTTCGGCTGCGGATTTCGTCTGGAATGCCGCCGCGGCCCCTTCGACGACCTCGTATTCGATCTCCAAGAGCAGGAATGAAGCGGGGACGTCAGAATCCCACGCCGGTCTCCAGGACCACCGGCACCGTGACCTCCTCGACCTTCTCGTAATAAGTTACCTTGATCGTGACGGCGTCGGCTTTTTGCTCCAGGCCGAAGTTGAGGGAATAGCACGTAATGCCTCCGAAACTCATACTTTCGTCGCCGGTGTTCTGATGTTTAATCGCCTTACCGTTGGAGCTGAAGAATTCCACTTTCTTAATGATATCCAAAGGAGATGGAGAGTTGAAAGTGACGGACATTTGGGGTGGTTTGGCGTCGCCGAAGCCAAAACCAAAATTAATAGCTGTTGCTGCTTTCTTGGAAATATTGATTTGCTGGTTTCCAAGGTGGATTATGCCGCCTTTCTTCAGAGAAATATTTTTCTGCTCGATGGATTTCTCGCCATGGGCGCATCGCAAGACGAGATTTCCTTTCAAAAAGATCTTGACCACTCCCGGAGCCGGTGTCTTATGTGAATGCACGAAAATGGCACAGTGATGACGATCGCTGCTGATCGTAGCCGGTGAAAAGACAGGAAAACCACGTGTATCTTCGTCGTCCGATTTCAGTAGCCGCGTTCCCTGATCGTCGTCAAATCGCAACAGCCGGCTGGCATCGTCGTCAAATCCGATGATTTGTTTTTGCGGATCAGAGACCAGAATCTGCAATTCCGTGCCTTCCGGGCCTGAGGTCGTTGCCGGTTTAGCGTCCTTGGGCATCGCCTTACCGACACGGAGCGATAAAAGTTGAACTTTCTTCGTTGAAGAATCTGTCGGGCTGTTCTCCGCAGTCGTCGCTGGGGACGAGAGACATACCGCGCTGAGCACGATAAGCACTTGCGACATTTTGTTCATGATCCGTTCTTTTCGATACCAAAGGGGGATTAACTTCGATCCTTTCGCAATACGTTCAATACGGCTTCGATATCCACGGGCAGGGGGGCCTCGATTTCCAACACGCGGCCGTCGGCGGGGTGGCAGAACTTGATCCGCCGGGCGTGCAGGGCCTGGCGGGCGAGCAGGATCTGGGCGTCGGCCGGATCACCGCGGAGTTCGCCCCGGGTGATTTGCGACCGGCCGCCGTACTGGCGGTCGCATAGGACCGGGAAGCCGAGATGGTTTAGATGCACGCGGATCTGGTGCGTGCGGCCGGTCTTGGGCAGAATCTTTAACGTCGTGAAACTCTGCCTTGCCCTCAAGGGGATAGTCCCATTTTCGCCGCCGCGAAAATTGGGACAGTCCCCCGGGAAGCGTTCCAGGACTTCGTAAAACGTGGCGGCGGCGCGGCTCGAGGGATCGTCGCGGCGGATGGCCATCATTTCGCGGACGTGGGGGTGAAAACCGATCGGGCTGTCGATCCAGTCGCGGTCCCGTTCCGGCACGCCGCAGACGATGGCGAAATACTCCTTCTCGATCGACCGCTCGGCGAACTGTCGGGCGAGCCGGTACTGGGCGGCGTCGTTGCGGGCCACCAGGATCACGCCGCTGGTGTCGCGGTCCAGGCGGTGGACGATGCCCGGCCGGCTTGGCCCGCCGCCGCCGCTTAACGTTCCGCCGAAACGATATTGCAGCGCACCGGCCAGCGTGCCGGTCCAATGTCCCCGGGCCGGGTGCACGACCATCCCCGCCGGCTTATTGACGGCCGCGAAGTGCTCGTCTTCGTAGAGGATCTCCAGCGGGATGTTCTCAGGCCGGGGCGCCTCGCGGGGGATCTCGGGCAGGACGACGACCACCCGCTGCCCGGCGAGGAGCCGGTAGGCCGGCTTGCCGCCGCGCCCGTCGATCTGCACACCGCCGGCTGTGATAACCCGACGCAGATGGACCCGGCTGTAGTCGGTAAAATGCCGCGCTAGAAAGGCGTCCAGTCTCCAGCCCGCCTCGTCGGCCTGCACCGTCAGTTCCACGGGTTGAGAAGAAAGCGGCGGCATGAACCAGTAAAGAGATTAGAGATAGGGGATTAGGGATTGGAGGAGATGTATAATTCCATATTTTCTATTCCCTATTCCCTATTCCCTAATCCTCTACACCCTCGGCGGGCTTTTCGGCGGTGTCGTTCTTTTTCTCGGATTCGACGGGAGCCGGTGGCGCCGTGGCCCCGGATTCGGGCGGCTCCGGCGTCGGTGCGGCGGGTTCCGGCGGTTCCGATCCCTTCCCGGCGTCGGTTTCGGCCGCTTCCGACTCCTTCCCGACGCCGGTTTCGGCGGGCTCTTCTCCGCCGGAGGTCGGTCCCAATTTCAAAGGATCCCGGGGAGAAAAGATCGGCTCCTGGGGGAGATTTTTGAAGTCCAGTTCGGTGTTCGGGTTCGGCAGATCCGACAGTCCGGGCAACGTCGGCTTCTTTTGGTCTTCGGCGAATTTGTCGTAGAATTCCTTGGTCGAGGTGCGTTCGAGATCCTTCCACCGCCGGTAGGCCAGCTCGGCATAGACGCCCTCGGGATCGGCGTCGATGACCTGCTGATAGTAGCTCGAGGCCGCTTTGAGTTTGCCGAGCGATTCCTCCGCCCGGGCCAGTCCAAAAAGTGCCTGTTCCCGGAGGATTCCTTCCGGTTTCTTGTTGAGCGCTACGTTATACAAATTGACGGCGGCCTGGAGTTGCTGATTCGCCGTGGCCGGATCTTGAAAGAGCTGATACGTTCCTTGCCTCAAGTGAAGATCCGCCGCGGCAACGGCCGCCGCGGAGGCAATCTTGCTGTCGGGATGTTGATCCAATACCTTGTTCAGAGCGGCCGTGTTCTGAGACATCATGCCGGAGGAAAAATCGTTGTTGGCGGCCATCAAGTTGCCGGTCGATTCACGAGACCACCAGACCCACAGCAGCACCGCCACGAGAACCACAATCACGACGGCGTAGATCGTGTTCTGGTACGGTTTGAGGGCTTCCAGCCACTTGGCGATGAAATCGGCCAATTCGTTCTGTTGCAGCTTATGCCGTTCTTCACTTTTCATAAGAGTTCCTTTTCATCAAATTCACCCAAAAGGGGTAGTATAAAACTTTTTCACCGTTCCCGTCAAGGTTAGGCCCTGGACAATCCCCCGCGTCGTCTGCTATGGAAATGCTTTTTCCGAGTAGTTGCAAGGAGGCCAGGCATTCTGGTCTGGCAGAAAAGACAAGCCAGTTGGTGCAAAAGACAGGCAAGAATGCCTGTCCCCCTGGTCGGTTGCCGCATGGGCCCTGCCGTTTTCAGAGCAATTTAGGAGATCGTCTTCGATGCCTCACGCCTTAAACGCCGCGCAACGCGATGCCGTCACCACGCTTTCGGGGCCGTTGTTGGTCCTGGCGGGGGCGGGGACGGGGAAAACCCGGGTGGTGACCTACCGCATCGCCGAATTGATCCGCCATCGGATTCGGCCCGAGCGGATCCTGGCCGTCACCTTCACCAACAAAGCGGCCGGCGAAATGGCCGATCGGGCACTGGCGTTGCTGGGAAAGCGCCACAAGAACAGACCGGAGATTTCGACGTTTCACTCGCTTTGTGTCCGGATCCTCCGCCGGCAGATCCGCCGTCTCGGATATCCCGCCCATTTTGCCATCTACGACACCGGCGATCAAGAGAGCGTCGCTCGATCGGTGCTCCGCGAGATCCGGGCGGCCGAAGGGGCGTTGCGGCCGGGCGAGTTGCTGTACTTCATTAGCCGGTGGAAGACGGCCTGCCTCCGGCCCGACCAGGCGGCGGCCGCGGCGGCCACCGACAAGGAACACCTCGCCGCGTCCGCCTATCGCCGTTACCAGGAGGCATTGAAACTCGCCGGGGCCGTCGATTTCGACGACCTGCTGCTGCTGACTGAAGGGCTTTTCGCGCAGTTCCCCAAAATCCGCCGGGCGGAGGCCGACCGCTTCGACCACCTGCTGATCGACGAATACCAGGACACCAACGCCAGCCAATACCGGATCGTCAAGGCCCTGGCGGCCGGGCACCGCAACCTGTGCGTCGTCGGCGACGACGACCAGTCGATCTACGGCTGGCGCGGAGCGGAGGTGACGCACATCCTCCAATTCCAACGCGATTGGCCCGACGCCAAGGTGGTCCGCCTGGAGGTCAACTACCGCTCGACGCAGCAGATTCTCGAGTGGGCCAACCGGTTGATCGCGTTCAACAAGCACCGGCATGCCAAGGTCCTGCGGACCAGGGCGGAGGGCGATCCGCCGCGGATCCTACAACTGGAGGACGCCGAGTTGGAGGCCCAGACCATCGTCGGCGAGATTGCGGCCCGGCTGCGTCTCCCCAAACGCCGGCCCAGGGATTTCGCCATTCTCTGTCGCACCAACGAGCAGCCCCGGGCCTTCGAGATGGAACTCCGCCGGGCGAATATTCCCTACATCCTTCTCGGCGGGATGTCGTTCTACGACCGCAAGGAGGTCCGCGACGTGCTGGCCTACCTGAAATTCCTGGCCCATCCGCAGGACGAGGTGTCGCTGCTGCGGATCATCAATACGCCGCCGCGGGGCATCGGGCAGACCACCGTCAAGCGCCTGTTGGCCGAGGCGGTGCAACAAGGCCAGCCGCTCGGCGAAGTCCTCGAGGACCTCCGCCGTCTGCCCGATCTGCCGGCTGCCGCCGTCAGCGCGGTTGCGGCGTTCCGGGAATTGATCGGAGAATTCCGCCAACAAATTGGTCGTCGCTCCTTGCCGGAAACATTGAAAGACCTCCTGCAGCGGATCCGGTACCAGGCGGAGCTGGAACGCGTCTACCACGATCCGAACGAACGGCAATCGCGTTGGGAAAGCGTCGAGGAACTCGTCAACGCCTCGGCCGGCTACGCCCGCCGGGCCGCTAAGCCGACCCTCTCCGGCTTCCTGCAGGAACTCGCCCTGGCCAACACCGAAGTTGACCGCGACAAGGAGTCGAAATTGAAGCGGGACGCCGTGGCGCTGATGACCCTGCACGCGGCCAAGGGTCTGGAGTTTTCAGAGGTCTACTTGGCCGGCATGGAAGAGGGGCTGCTGCCGCACCACCGCTCCGTGGCGGCCGACGGCGCCGCGCTGGACGAGGAGCGCCGGCTCTGCTACGTCGGCGTCACTCGGGCGAAATTCCGGCTGACGCTCACCCTGGCCCTGGGCCGCATGAAATGGGGTAAATCCCGCCCCAGCATCCCTAGCCGCTTTCTCTACGAGCTGACCGGAAAGGCCGAACATCCAAACTACCAGGCTATTGAACAAAAGAAAACTCTTCCGCGTCATCGGGAAAACCACGGCCCGGCGTCTCGGAGGAGCGTCCACTGAAAAGAATCTGTGCTTGAACGACGGATTTTATAAAAAACAATTCGCTTTTTATCGGTTCTACCGAGGAAAGTGAATATGTTTATCTCCTGTTGGCCGGTGCCCGATTTTTTCTAATGCCGGTACAGTTTGTTTTTTTGGTTCTCTTATTTGCCTACGGAAGGGCACACATGTACTTTTTGCTAAAGAGTCTTTGTTGGGGTACTGTACTAGGCGGATTGTTTTTTATTTTCGGAGAGGGGGGGCCAGTCCTAGGTGCCGAACCGGCCGGCAAACCCAACGAAACCGGCAAAACCGATCAGGCAAATTCCTCTAGTAATCTCGAAAAACTCCTCGACCTGGCGGACCGGGACATCGGGAAACTATCGCAAGTCCGGGTCCATGCCTCGGAGGCCACGACGTCTACGGCGCCCTCGCTGGCCTCCACCGTTTCGTCCGTCGGGCGAACGGAGGAACCCTTGGGCAAATCGCCGGCGGCCGTGTTCGTCATCACCAGCGAAATGATCCGCCGCAGCACGGCCACCACCATTCCGGACCTCTTGCGGATGGTGCCCGGCCTGACGGTGGCCCAGGTGGATTCGAACGTCTGGTCGATCAGTTCCCGGGGCGGCGCCGATCCGATGGCCGATAAGATGCTGGTGATGATCGACGGGCGGATCGTTTACAATCCGCTGTTCTCCGGCGTCTATTGGGACGTGCAGGACCTGTTGTTGGAGGACATCGAGCGGATCGAAGTCATCCGCGGTCCGGGCGCCGCCTTATGGGGTCCCAACGCGGTCAACGGCGTGATCAGCATCGTCACAAAGAACGCCAAGAACACCCAGGGTGCGATGATCACTTACGGGGGCGGCACCCACGACCAAGCCTTGGGGGGACTCCGCTACGGCGGACAGAACGGCGAGGGACTCTCCTGGCGGGTTTGGGGAAAGCAGTTTGAACGCGGCCCGGGATGGGATCC
This sequence comes from Pirellulales bacterium, assembly GCA_016936015.1. GTDB lineage: Bacteria > Planctomycetota > Planctomycetia > Pirellulales > Thermoguttaceae > JAFGPV01. Next base: position 4,646 of record JAFGPV010000043.1, on the reverse strand, counting down.
GGACGGCGCTCACGACAGTTGGCGGCAGGGGCGGGGCGGGTTCCGCGTCGATTGGGAACCGGACCGGGATCAAACGGACGCGATGACCGTCCAAGGCGACTATTACGGCGGCGAGTCGGGACACGAACTGTACAACATTCCCGACCCCGACATCGCTCCCCCTTATCGGCGGACGATCATCGAGTACGAGGGCGTTTCCGGCGCCAACGTCCTGGGCCGGTGGAAACACAAATTCAGCGACGACTCCGACGTGACGTTCCTCAGCTATTACAACCGCTCCTTCCGGAGCCAGCAACTGCTGACGCAGAAGATGGACACCTTCGACGCGGAATTCCAACACCGTTTTCCGTTGGCCTCCCGGCACGAAATCCTCTGGGGCCTCCAATACCGGCAGATCAGCAGCAACATCCAAGACGACGGATTCGTCTGGCACTTCGATCCGGAAATCCGCACGATGGACTATTTTGGCGGATTCGTGCAGGACAAAATCACGTTAAAAGAGGACCGGTGGTTCCTGACCCTGGGCACCCGGCTCGACGCGGACTATTTTTCCGACTTCCAGTATCAGCCGACGGTCCGGCTGTCGTACACGCCCGATGACAAGCAGACCTATTGGGCCGCCGTCTCCCGCGCCGTCCATACCCCCGATCTGCTCCAGCGCGACAATTGGTCAACACGGGGGGTGGTGCCCTATGGTCCGTACTATTTCTTTACCCGGTATCAGGGAGTGGCCGATACGGTCGCCGAGCAGATGCTCGCCTATGAACTCGGTTACCGGCGCCAGTTGACGGAGCGGTTCTCCTATGACGTCTCCGCTTTTTGCAACGTTTATGAGGATTTAATCTACTTTCAATTCGGCACGCCTTATTCCATCGGGGACAACCGGTTCATTTGGCCGATCTATTTACGGAACGGCGGCAACGCCCGAATGTTCGGGGCGGAGATTTGGGCGCACTGGGCCGTCACCCCGACGTGGGAACTCTCGGCCTCGTTCTCGGGCGTGTACGGCGATTGGCGGGGACCCGATGACGCTTTTATCCGGCCCAGCGATTTTTCCGATAGAAGCCCTCACAATCAAGCACGGCTCTATTCCTCGTGGAAGTTGTCTCCCCGTTGGGAATTTGACATGGGACTGCGATACGTGGATAGCATCGTATCGGGTTCATTGCCGGAGTTTGCCGTGCCGGAGTATCTTATGTTGGACGCCCGGCTGGCGTGGCATCCGAAAAAACACGTCGAATTCGCCGTCATCGGCCAGAACCTTTTGGACAACCACCATCTGGAATTCAACTCCGGCCGCTGGATGACGACTTCGACGGAAGTCCCGCGGGCCGTTTATGCCAAGGCCACGTGGAGATACTAGGAAAGAATCAGGATTCAGGATTATGAAAACGATTCGCTGTCGACGCCTGCAAGCGTCGTTGCCGCCGGTCCGGTGGAAAAGTCGCGGCCTTTTCCGCTCCGCCTTGGTTACCGTCTTTGCGGCGGGTGCCCTGGCGCTGCCTGTGCATTTTGCGTCGGCCCAAGCCGCGGCAGACGTTCAACTGCAACAAGAGTACGAAGTGAAAGCCGTGTTCATCTACTCCTTCGGCCGCTTCGTGGAATGGCCTCCGAGCGTTTTTGCAAGTAAGCACGCCCCGTTTCGAATCGGTGTGCTCGGTAAAGATCCCTTCGGCGGCGCATTGGACCAGATTGCCAGGCTCCGGAAAATCGGGGACCGCCGGATCGTAATCGATCATTTCCCGTCGCTCAGCGACTATCACCCTTGCCAGGTCCTTTTTGTTCCCAAGACCACTCCGCCCGAAGAACAAATGGCCGCGATCAAGAAGCTCGGGACCCAACCCGTCCTGCTGGTCGGCGAGGAGCCGAATTTCACGCAGCAGGGAGGTACCATTAATTTTTTCCTGGATCAAGACTCGATCCGTTTCAGTATCAACGCCGAGACGGTCAAACGCCAACACCTGTCGATTGATGCTAAAATATTGCAAATGGCCGCACTCTCCGAGGGAGATAATCAAGTAATGAAATAAATTGGCCCGGTCGCTTTCGCTATTTTGCCCTAGTTGCCGATATTTCCTCGTCATTGGCACTTCTTTGTAGATTCCCGTAGTCGGTTGCTCCTCTTTTCGGTAGATTATCTTACCGGAGATTCCCTGATTACCAGATTTCCACGCACGGAGGCGGGTATGTCGCAGCAACCGTTGCGGTTCCTTCAAGCGGGCGATTTTCATTTGGAACGACCGCTCTCGGGCGTAGAGGAAGTGCCCGATGCGTGGCGGGAATTGTTTCTTGAAGCGCCGTATCGGGCGGCCGCCCGGGTGTTTGACGCGGCGGTCATGGAGGGCGTCCAGTTCGTCGTACTGACCGGCGATCTGTTGGATCCGGTATTGACCGGCCCGCGGGGCCCCGTGTTTTTAACCGAACAATTTTCACGGTTGGCCGAGCGGGAGATCCCGGTCTATTGGTCGGGCGGCACGGTCGATCCGCCGGAGGCCTGGCCCGTGGCGTGGCCTCTGCCGGGCAACGTGCACGTTTTCTCCCGCGGCCGGATCGACGAATTTCTCTATCAGCGCGACGGCGTTCCGGCGGCGCGGCTGATTGGAACCAGCCGGCACGGCGAGTCGCCGATCCGTCCCGGCGAATTCCTGGCGGACGGCAGCGGATTGTTCACCATCGCCGCCGCCCACGGCAGCGCCGAGCTTTCGGCGCTCCAGGCCCGGGGGATTAATTTCTGGGCGCTGGGCGGCCGGCACGAGCGGCAGACGCCGGCCGCTGCTCCGGCAATGATCCATTACTGCGGCAGTCCCCAAGGGCGGCATCCCGGCGAAACCGGAGTGCACGGCTGCACGTTGGTCGAGGTCGACGAGCAACGGCAGGTGCGGACCAGTTTCATTCCGACTGACGCCGTCCGGTGGTTTGACGAATGCCTCGCGGTCGATAAAAGCACCACTGCGGACGATCTTCAAGCCCGGCTCCGCCAGCGGTTGACGGCGCTCCGTCAAGCCGAATCGGGAGTGGATTTATTGATCTGTTGGACCGTCTCGGGCGGCGGACCGGTGCTCGGCGAGTTGCGTCGCGACCGGCTGGCCCGCGATGTGCTCGAGCAACTGCGGAGCGAAGGGGGCGGCGCCCGGCCGGCGGCCTGGAGTGTTGCCCTCCGCGTCCGGCCGAACGCCGTGCTGCCGGCGAAGTGGTATGAAGAGGAAAACCTCCGCGGCGATTTCCTGCGCATCTTGCGGGAATGGCAGGTCAATCCCGAGATGCCCTTGGGGCTGGAGACGTATCTCGGTCCGGGAGGTCCGGAATCCCGGGACGATCTCCCCGATCGCGAGCAGATGTTGTGCGAGGCGGCGATATTGGGAGTGGAATTGTTGGGCGGAGGGGTTGAGGATTATGACTCAGAGTAACGAATATCGAGTAGCCGGCGCCTAACAGCCGCCGGGAGATTTAGAAAGTTCCCTCGGCGGCTGTCAGCCGCCGGCTAGTAAACACCACTTGATTCAGCCGAGGCTCGGCGACCGCCAGGAGCATCCGACATGCAAATCCAGTCCTTGGAGATCGACGGCTACGGCGTGTGGAGCGGGCTGCGGATCGAAGGGTTCACCGCCGGCCTGAACGTCCTTTACGGTCCCAACGAGGCCGGCAAGACGACGCTACTGCAATTCGTCCGCTCGATGCTGTATGGATTCACCGCCGCCCGGCAGGATTACTTCCCGCCGGTCCGTGGCGGTCGGCCCGGCGGTGCCCTCAACGTGGAAAGTTCCGTGGGCCGGTACGAGATTGCCCGGCACCTGGCGGACGACGGCGCCGGCCAGCAGGTAATCCTGACCACGCCCGACGGCATGCGGCAGGGCGAGCACCTGGTTAAGGCGATGCTCTCGGACGTCGACGAGGCGGTGTTCAACAACGTCTTTGCCGTTGAGCTGCGCGAGATGCAGGAATTAAGCGCGCTCGGCGACACCGAGGCCGCCGCGATGCTCTACCAACTGACGGCCGGACTGGACCGCGTTCCGCTGGTCGCGGTGCTGAGGGAATTGGCGGCCTCGCGGAACCGGCTGTTGGACGAGGCCGGCCGGCCCTGCCGCTGGACGCAATTGACGGCCGAGCGGGAGAAGTGTCGCTCCGAAATTACAGAGCTGAGCACGCTCAGCCGGCGGTTCCAATCCCTGGCGGCCGAGCGAAACCGGCTCGACGCCGAACTGACCCGGCTCGAGGAGGAGCGGAACCACGCCGGGCGGCAGGTCCGCCTGCACGAACTCGCCCGAGCGTTAAGCCCCCGATGGCGTCAGCAGCAGGAGATCGACGGGCAGCTTGCCGCCATCGGCCCCGTGGCCCCGATGCCGGACGACGCGCTGGAACGTCTGGAAACGCTGAATGCCCAGGGACAGACGCATCGGCGGCGGATCGAGGAACTGGACGCCGAGCGGAAATCGCTGCGGAGTGAGGCCCGGGCACTGAACGTCAACGAGGACCTGCGGCGCCATGCCGCCCGGGTCGAAGCCATACTGGAGCAGGAGCCGTGGCTGACCGGGTTGCACAATCAACTCCGCGAAATCGAAGGGGAGATCGCCCGGCTGGAAGGCGAGTTGACCGCCGAGGCCGATCGCCTGGGTCTGCTCCCTCTCCCTCCGGGAGAGGGCGGGGGT